>JAWZDV010000091.1:0-25764 GCA_034142505.1 Bacteroides thetaiotaomicron | reverse complement strand
AGAATAAGTCTGTAAGCTGTTTTTCTTGCTTACAAACTTATTATACGAGGAGACATCATATGGCTATTAATTATCAGGAAAAAGACGGCATTTTTACAATCAGTACCAATCGAACCAGTTATCAGATGAAGGTGGACCGCTATGGATTTCTTCTGCATTTATACTATGGGCCGAAGATAACCGGCAGTATGGAATATCTGCTGACCTATATGGACCGGGGTTTTTCGGGAAATCCCAATGATGCGGGGATGGACCGGACCTACTCGATGGATGCTCTGCCACAGGAATATCCGGTGCAGGGAACGGGGGATTACCGCGCCACCTGTCTGGTGATGAAAAATGAGAACGGTTCTTATGGCTGTGATCTCCGCTATCAGGGCTATGAAATCAAGAAAGGAAAATACAGTCTGCCGGGCCTTCCTGCCATGTATGCAGGGAGCGAAGAGGAGGCCCAGACGCTGGAGGTCTGCTTAGAGGACCGGGCGTCGGATCTTACGGTTACACTGCTTTACGGTGTGTTTCCGGAACACGACATCATTACCCGGGCGGTAAAGATCGAGAATCATGGTTCGACCCATGTGCAGTTAAGTAAGGTTCACAGCGTCTGTCTGGATGTGCTTTCCGGTGATTATGACCTGATTCAGTTTTATGGCCGGCACGCCATGGAGCGGAATTTCCAGAGAACAGCGGTCTCACATGGCGCTCAGGTGGTTGGAAGCCGCAGGGGAACGTCAAGCCACCAGTACAATCCGTTTATCATTCTGGCGGAACGTGAGACGACGGAGGATGCGGGGGGCTGTTATGGGCTGTCCTTTGTGTACAGCGGAGACTTTAAGGCGGAAGTGGAGAGGGATCAGTATGACCAGGTGCGGGTGGTTATGGGGCTGCAGGATGAGAGATTCAGCTATGGGCTGGAACCGGGAGCTGTCTTTTACGGGCCGGAGGTTGTCTTGAGTTTCAGTGAGAATGGACTGGGAAGTCTGTCCCGGAATTATCACCATGGATTCCGGAATCATCTGTGCCGCGGCAAGTATAAGACGATTCCCAGACCGGTGCTGCTCAATAACTGGGAGGCTACTTATTTTGACTTTACCGGGGAGCAGATTCTTAAGATCGCAAAACAGGCGTCGGAACTGGGTGTGGAAATGCTGGTATTGGATGATGGCTGGTTTGGCAAACGGGATACGGATAATTCGGGTCTGGGCGACTGGGTGGTAAATGAGGAGAAGCTTGGGGGCACGCTGTCCTCGCTGGTGGAACGTGTCAACGGTCTTGGAATGAAATTCGGCATCTGGGCAGAGCCGGAGATGGTGTCGGAGGACAGTGATCTCTACCGGGCCCATCCTGACTGGGCGCTGGCAATACCCGGGCGCCGGCCGGTGAGAAGCCGGAACCAGCTGGTATTGGATTTTTCCAGGCCCGAGGTGGTGGATTACATATTCAACCAGCTGAAAACCGTCCTTGATGGAGCTAATATTGAATATCTCAAATGGGATATGAACCGAAGCATCTCAGAAATGTATTCGGCGGTGCAGCAGGACCAGGGCGAAGTGCCTTACCGGTATGTGCTGGGTCTGTATGATTTTCTGGAGCGTCTGGTGAAGAGGTATCCCGATATGCTGATTGAGGGATGCAGTGGGGGCGGAGGCCGGTTTGACGCGGGAATGCTATATTATACTCCCCAGATCTGGTGCAGCGACAATACGGACGCCATTGACCGGATTCGGATACAGTATGGGACCTCGTTCGGGTATCCGGTGTCGGCGGTCGGTTCTCATGTGTCGGCAGTGCCCAACCATCAGACAGGCAGAATCACACCGATCAAGACCCGCGGTGTGGTGGCGATGGCCGGAAGCTTTGGCTATGAACTGGATTTAAACAAGATTACGGAGGAGGAAAAGACGTGTGTCCGGGAGCAGATTCGGGATTACCACAAATACTGGAATCTGATCCATAATGGAGAATATTACCGCCTGACCAGTCCCTTTGAGCGGGAGACGGCGGCCTGGCTGTTTGTGGCGGAAAGCGGGGAGGAAGCGCTGTTAAATATGGTATCTCTGGAAGCACACGGCAACCCTGTGACAAGTTATGTCAGACTGAAAGGTCTTGACGGAAAGGCGATGTATCAGGACGAGGCCACAGGCCGGATTTACCCGGGAGCGGGTCTGATGGGAGCGGGAATCCCGGTACCGGCAGCAGCCGGTGAGTATCAGGCGTGGCAGATACATCTGGTGAAACTATGACAAAGAATGACCAGTTATGGAAACGTCGTCTGGACCGCTATCTGGATGAACTGAAATGGCTCTACATGGAGTTGTATGACAATCAGCAGATGTTCGACGGCCTCTGCGCCGTGTCCGATTTTCGGAAAGTATAGCCTGGAGCTTGGCACCATGGAGGACTTGGAAAGGGGCCGGCTGCAATTAATGCAGCGGCTCTTTCCGTCCGTTTAAGAAACAAACGGCATGATATAATTGACCCAGACTGCCGATAACGGCATGACAAGAATCATGGACGGAATCATATCCGCAACAGGAAACATGCTGACTTTTATCATCCGAAAACCGGTAGCCAGCATGATAAAGCCGCCGCATGCCTTAAAGTCTGCAATCATGACGTCATTGGTGAGTGGAAAAATCATTGTCGCGGCAAAAAATAAAATCATAAATATGATACACTGGGGAATCGCGGTAAAGGACACCACAATTCCTAAACTGCAGGCAAAAATTCCGGCCGTAAACAGGTCCAAGACAGATTTAGAAATCAAAATCGTATGCTCTCCTGTGATGCCGGAGATAATGGAACCGTAGATCCCGGTACCGCTGGCACAAAACAATACAATAATCGTGACAAGTGTCGCTGTAAATTCTGACTCAGCCAGCGTGTTATTGTTCGGCGCCACATATTTGGAAACCATCTTCTGCATATTGGCGGCCGCAACATTGATCCATTCCCCCAGATGGAGCAGTAACCCAATGGCTGTGCCGATAATAACTGAGAAAATGACAGCAGGCATATTCTCCATCAATACAATGGCGCTGATTCCCATTCCCATGGAACAGCATCCAAAAATCAAGTTAATCTTTTCTTTAAAATCATTGTTTAGTAATCCGCCGGCCAATGTGCCAAGAATTCCTCCAAGGACCACGGAACAAACATTAATAATAACTCCTATCGGCATAATGCTTCTCTCCCTTTTCTCCATCATTTTAGCAGTGGAAACCAGTTTATTCAATTCCGGTTTTATGATATAATATTCCAAATTGGAATAGATAGGAGACCGTCATGACCATTGAGCGTATTCAATATTTTTTAGATTTGGTGGAGACATTAAATTATACGGAGACAGCAGAGAATTTTTACACGACCCAGGGCAATATCTCCAAGCAGATCATCGCCCTGGAAAAAGAACTGGAGGTCACTCTTTTTCTCCGGGAACACCGCTCTATAACGCTGTCACCGGCAGGAGTAGTCGTTCTTCCCCTGGCCCGGACCTTGTATGAGGATTACCGGCAAATGCTGAAGGCGCTGCATCCATTTAAGGACAAGGAAAAACAGACGCTTTCTATCTGCTCCATTCCTATCTTGTCCCATTACAATGTGCCGGAAATTTTGTCGGAATTTACCCGGATACACAGGGAGATTAAATTGGATATTAAGGAAGTGGAGACGATCAACCTGCTTCCCGCTTTGGATAACGGAACCTTTGAGATTGCCTGGACCCGCCTGTTAACTGCCTGCGGGGACAAGTATGAGAAAGTGGTATTGGACTATGATGAATTGGCGGCGGTGCTGCCGGAACATCATCCGCTGGCCAGCCGAAACAGCATCTCTTTGTCTGATTTGGAAAACGAGACTTTTTTACAGCTGGACGAAAACACAAATCAGTTTCAACTGTTTCACAGACTCTGCCGGGAGGCCGGTTTTAAACCTAATATCGGCTACACCGGCACGAGACTTGAGAATATCTTATCATTTCTATCCAGCGGAATGGGTGTCTCCGTCCTGATGCGCCGCAGTGTCAAAACCCTGCGTGAACAGGGGATCGTGATTATTCCGCTGGAGAAAACGGTTTCCAGTGAACTTGTGTTTCTGCGCCTGAAAAAGAAAACACATTCCAGCGCCTGTCAGGCTTTTTGGAAATTTTTAAATACTAAGACTCAATTTTAAAGTTGTTCTTTCCATTATTTTTTACTGTGTAAAGGCTGACATCCGCTCTCTGATACAGAGCAGTAAAGTCATCATCCTCCCGCTGTAAAGAAATGCCCACGCTGACTGTGGAAGGAGGGCATCCGGATTCAGACAACTTGGAATCCAGGAGCTGGAAGAATTCCCGGCACCTTTGATCCATCCAGTCCTCGCCCTGGTAGTGGATACAGGCGATGAACTCATCTCCACCCAGCCGGCCCACAGCCCCGTGTTCATGGAAAACTTCTTTCAGCGCTGCGGCAGTTTCAACCAACACCTGGTCGCCGGTGTAATGTCCATAGTGGTCGTTGATTCCTTTAAAGTCATCCAAATCAAGAATTAACAGCGCCAGATTCTCTGTCTTAGCAGCCAGCATTTCCGTGATCTTCCGTTTCATAGTCACATTATTGTAAATGCCGGTCAGACCGTCGATCAGGCTCTTCTCCACCAGCTTTTCTTTCTCCAGCTTCTCCTGATGGATATTCTGGATTCGCCCGATGGCAGAGACTGGCTTATTGCCATCCATAACAATTTTTATGACGATACGGAACCATTCCCGCTCAGCTCCGGGCGGTTTCAATTGAAGTTCGGTGTCTAAATCCTTTTTTTGCTCCAGCAGTTCTAACAGCGTCGGCATGGTGATATCGGAAGAGACTTTATGGTAATAATGAGAGTAATGCTCAATATGCTCCTGCGCGTCAAAGATTCGAATACCCTCCTGAGAGAGCTCCAGACAATCTTTATCATAATCATAGGTAAAAGTCACTTCTTTTAAGATGTCCGACAGATAGCGGTAGCGGGTATTTTCCAGCTCGATCTGTTTCTTCATCTTCATCTGGCTGTGATAGTGACTGTACAACAGGGCAAGCAGACAGCAGGATATAAAAATGATACTGCCCATAAATACCATGGGATTATCTCTGATAAAGCCCTTCAAGGTGATCTGTTGATTTTGCTGGGCATTGTTGTAAATATAATGTTCCAGCTCATTGGAATCAATGGTGTTGATCCCCTTATTGAGAATGGCTGACAATTGCTTATTACTCTTACGGAGAATTCCGATGCAGTATTTCAAACTGTCTCCGGCAGCCTGCGGATAGATGATGGTATGGCTGTGCCCATTTTTCCTTTGATGGAAGGATGCGGCATAGCTGTTGACATATGTATAATCACATTCTCCGCGTTCTACGGCGTTTAGACTCTCTTCTAAGGAATCATAATATTTGACATTGTCTGAAGATTCAATTTCTTTTTTCTCCCCTTTATATACCGCCAGACGTTTGTCGGTCAGATCTGAGACGCTGACACCCTCTCTTGCTACTAGAACCACTTCCGTCTCCAGATAGGGGATGCTGAGGAGAATATCTTCCTGCACGGCCGTGTCATAATCATAAGGGACAGCCAGAATCAGATCGGCTTCATTGCGCAGCATGGCGTTTTCAAATTCTGCATAGTTATCGGTATAGATATACTCCAAATCCCATCCCGCTTTTTCAGCAATTCCGCTGATCAGATCTTTGGCAACACCACGGATCTCTCTGTTTTCATCATAATATTGAAGCGGTCCGAACCCATCGTGCACCAGCACCGTCAAGGTGGGGTTCTCCTTGATATAAGCCTTTTCCTGGCTGTTCAAAATCAATTGGCTGCTGCTTCTGGAGAAATACTTGTTATACAGATTCGCCTGAAGCATCGGATTGATTTCACTGATATAAGTGATAGCCTGGTTTAATTCATTAATTACCGATGTGTTTCCTTTTGTGACAGCAAAATAATATGGAGTGGGAGAGTATTTGGCAATGGGCCGGAATGTATTCTCTAAAGAGACATCCTTGCCAATCAGCGCATCGGCCTCTCCTGATAGCACCTTTTCATACTGCTCTTCTGCATTTTCACACCATACGATCTCATAATCAATCCCATTTAATTTTGTATATTGAAAGAATTTTTCGTTGCTGATCTTGGCCCGTTCCAGAAGGGCGACACGAAGCCCTTTATAGTCGGAAAGGTTATATTCATCAATGCGGTCCTCCTCGTTGCGAACGGCAATCACATAGTAAGCATTGCCATAATTTTCACTTGGAAAATCATAGATTTCTGCCAGCTGTTCGGTATATCCCATAGCGCCCAGAATATCCAGTTCCCCATCTTCCAGCATTTGTAACATTTCAGTCAGCTGCTCGTCGATAGTGCCTTCAAGTTCAACGAATTCATAGGACCAGCCGGTATATTGTGCAATTTCTATGAGATAATCATAAGTGTAACCGTTATATTCGCCATTCTCACCGCGTGAGGTCAATCCAGGCTGATTTGGGAAGCCCACCCGGATGGGACGGCCTTCCTGGGCAAATGCGCTGCCCGGGTGTAAAATCAACACAAAGGACAGGACTATTAAGAATGTAATCAGGTTTTTCATATGCTGTTTCATAGCCTACTCCTTTTTTCCAGTTTCATTTCTATCTTGAATTTCATTATACCATAAACCACATAATTAGCGATATAGATTTAAGTCTTTTTTCCGTATTTATCGATTTTTATGCAACAATTTGTATTAATTATACGAATAACCAGAAATTACCAGCCCCTAAACTGTTGATATTTTCCGCACATTTTAGTATCTTTATAAGTGCAGAAAATAATGACTAGATGAAAGGAGACCGTATTAATGGGTAAACGCGTACCATGTACTCCATTTGGTAAAAAAGTGAAGATTGAGATGGTAAACCAGGGGATGGCTCAATGTGAGTTAGCCAAGAGATTAAACCTGGCCAACTCCACAATCAGTGATATTCTTTATGGAAGAAACCAGTGTGAGAGAACCAAGAGAAGAATTGAGGAAGAGTTAGGCCTCGATTAATATATGATGAGAGTATTGCCGAAGTGAGGATTTCGAGCAATGCTCTTTTTCTTTCGAAAAGTGTTTGCTTTATTGCACAAAAAAAAGTACAATTTAAGTGGAATCTTGTTTAGAATACGTATTGATATTTTTTTAACAAACTGATAAAATACAATCGTTAAATAAATATCAATCTATTAGATAGCAATGTTACAAGGCACTATATCAAAATTCTTTCAGGAGGTTCCCTTATGGCAAAGAACACAGAAGCAACCGTACCAGAAATCATTGACAGCGTGGAAGCATTACAGGCCAGGATGAAAGCAATGCGCAAGGCACAGGAGGTATTTGCTTCCTACACACAGGAGCAGGTAGACAAGATCTTCTATGAGGCCGCCAAGGCAGCCAACCAGCAGCGTATTCCACTGGCTAAGATGGCAGTAGAAGAGACCGGCATGGGCGTAGTGGAAGACAAGGTAATCAAGAACAACTACGCGGCAGAGTACATATATAATGCATACAAGAATACAAAGACCTGCGGAGTCATTGAAGAAGACAAGGCATACGGAACCAAGAAAATTGCTGAGCCGATTGGTTTGATTGCGGCGGTGATTCCGACCACGAACCCCACTTCAACCGCCATCTTCAAAACACTGATTGCGCTGAAGACGAGAAATGCCATTATCATTTCCCCACATCCGCGTGCAAAGAACTGTACCATTGCGGCGGCGAAGATCGTGCTGGATGCGGCAGTGAAGGCAGGAGCTCCTGAGGGAATTATCAGCTGGATCGATGTACCGAGCTTAGAGCTTACCAATGAGGTGATGAGAAACTCCGACACCATTCTGGCTACCGGTGGTCCCGGCATGGTAAATGCCGCTTACTCCTCCGGAAAACCGGCACTGGGCGTCGGCGCGGGTAACACACCGGTGATCATCGATGATACGGCTGATATTAAGATGGCAGTCAGCTCCATCATTCATTCGAAAACGTTTGATAATGGTATGATCTGTGCTTCCGAGCAGTCCGTGACCGTGATGGAGCCGATCTACAAAGAAGTAAAGAAAGAGTTTGAAGTCCGCGGCTGCTATTTCTTAAAGAAAGACGAACTTGAGAAAGTCCGCAAGACCATCTTGATCAACGGTGCGCTGAATGCGAAGATTGTTGGACAGTCCGCTTACAAGATTGCGAAGCTGGCGGGCGTGGAAGTGCCGGAAGATACGAGGATTATTATCGGTGAGGTAGAATCTGTCGATATTTCGGAAGAATTTGCACATGAGAAGCTGTCTCCGGTATTGGCGATGTATAAGGCCAAGACCTTTGACGAGGCTCTTGCGAAAGCGGAGAGACTGGTTGCAGACGGCGGCTACGGCCACACGGCATCCCTCTATATCGATACGAGAGAGAGCGAGAAGATGGCAAAACACGCAGCTGCCATGAAGACCTGCCGTATCGTGATCAACACCCCTTCCTCCCACGGCGGAATCGGTGATTTATACAACTTCAAATTGACTCCTTCCCTGACACTCGGCTGCGGTTCCTGGGGCGGCAACTCCGTATCGGAGAACGTAGGCGTGAAACATCTGTTGAACATCAAGACGGTTGCTGAGAGGAGAGAGAATATGCTGTGGTTCAGAGCGCCTGAAAAAGTTTACTTCAAGAAAGGCTGTATGCCGGTAGCACTGAGTGAGTTAAAGGACGTATTAGGCAAGAAGAGAGCATTTATCGTAACCGACTCCTTCTTATATATGAACGGTTATACAAAACCGATTACCGACAAGTTAGATGAGATGGGCATTGTGTACCAGTGCTTCTCAGATGTTCAGCCAGATCCGACCCTGGCAAACGCCGAGGCTGGCGCGAAAGCCATGGCAGCATTCCAGCCGGATGTAATCATCGCCTTGGGCGGCGGTTCCGCCATGGATGCAGGTAAGATCATGTGGGTAATGTATGAGCATCCGGAGGTGGATTTCCAGGATATGGCGATGCGTTTTATCGATATCCGGAAACGTGTTTACACCTTCCCGAAGATGGGCGAGAAAGCGTATTTCGTAGCGATCCCGACTTCCTCAGGTACCGGTTCCGAGGTGACTTCCTTTGCGGTTATCACCGATCAGGACACCGGAGTAAAATATCCGCTTGCCGATTATGAGTTGATGCCAAACATGTCCATCGTGGATGTAGACAATATGATGAGCCAGCCAAAAGGTCTGACTAGCGCTTCCGGTGTTGACGTATTAACCCATGCTTTGGAGGCGTATGCTTCTGTGATGGCCTCTGACTATACGGATGGTCTGGCGCTGAAAGCCATGAAGAATGTATTTGAGTATCTGCCGAGAGCCTATGAGGATGGAACTGACCTTGAGGCTAGAAGCAAGATGGCGGATGCTTCCTGTATGGCAGGTATGGCGTTTAACAATGCATTCCTGGGTGTCTGCCACTCCATGGCGCACAAGCTGGGCGCGTTCCACCATATTCCTCACGGTGTTGCCAATGCACTGCTTATCTCTCTGGTTGTTGAGTACAATGCGGAGGAATGCCCGAGAAAGATGGGAACCTTCTCCCAGTACCAGTATCCGCACACCATGGCAAGATATGCCGAGTGCGCACGGTTTGTGGGTATCCAGGCCAAGGATGACGCGGAAGCGGTGAAGAAGCTGATTGATAAGATCGAGGAATTAAAGGCGGCCGTAGGAATCAAGAAGACAATTGCAGAATATGGCGTGGATGAGAAATATTTCTTAGACACTCTGGACGCTATGGTTGAGCAGGCATTTGATGACCAGTGTACAGGGGCGAACCCAAGATATCCATTGATGAGCGAGTTGAAGGAAATGTATTTAAGAGCTTACTATGGCAAATAAATCATAAGAGTGGAAGGGAGATATCAATATGAAGACAGATAAGATTTTAGCAACACGAACCCATAAAATCATCTATAAAGTCGGTGATACTGCAGTAAAAGTATTTGATAAGAACTACCCGAAGGCTGATGTGTTAAATGAAGCATTGAACCAGGCAAGAGTGGAGGAGACGGGCCTTCCGATTCCGAGGGTTTTGGGAGTCAATGTAACGGAGGATGGCAATTGGTGTATCACCTCTGATTATGTGGAAGGACGGACACTTCAGGAGATCATGGAAGAAGATCCGAAGAATATTGACAAATATATGCGCGACTTCGTGGCGCTCCAGCTGGAAGTACATAGCAAAAAGGCGCCGCTGCTGACAAAGCTGAAAGACAAATGGGACGGAAAAATCATTTCCCTGACAGCCATCAGCGCTACGGTCCGCTATGAGCTGAGAACACGTCTGTCCAGTATGCCAAAGCATACGAAGGTGCTTCACGGCGACTTCAACCCCACCAACGTGATCGTGGATGCGAAAGGCCAGTACCACATCTTAGACTGGTCCCATGCAACCCAGGGCAATGCGTCCGCAGATGCAGCTACCACATATCTGCTGTTTGCCCTGCATGATCAGAAGATGGCGGATTTGTACATGGAGACGTTCTGCGAGATGAGTGATACGGCCAAGCAGTATGTCCAGAGATGGCTGCCAATCACAGCCGCCTCCAGACTGGGCAAAGGCATCCCAGGCGAGAAGGATCTGCTTGAGAGATGGCTGGATGTTGTAGAGTACGAGTAAGACAGAAGAGTGATAAAAAAGACAAAACTCCCCGGAAATCGATAAAAAAACGGTTTCCGGGGAGTTTTTTTGAAATATATTTGAAAAAGTATTGACCTTATACTTAGTATAGCCCTTATAATAAAGGCACGAAAAAGAGGTGAGGCAGATGAATATTAAAGAATTAGAGACGTTGACAGGTGTTACAAAGCAGAATATCCGGTTCTATGAAAAGAAAGGTCTGCTGGCTCCCGACAGAAATCCACAAAACGATTATCGGGAATATACAGATGAGGACGTGATGCGTCTCCAGACGATCAAAATGTTTCGGAAGCTTGAGGTATCGATCGAGGATATCAAGATGATTCTGAATCAGGAAGTTGGGATGGGAGAGTTCATAGAGAAACACTTAAAGATGTTGACGGACCAGCAAAATCATTTGAAGGCATCCATAGAGATATGCCGGCAGCTGGCGGATCGGGATCTGGAGAATATCGATGTACCGGAAGTTCTTGTGAAGATGACGGAGATCGAGAAAGGCGGAGGTAAGTTTATGGATATTATGGAAGATTATAAAAAAGTAGCAGAGTCTGAGAAAAAGAAATGTTTTTCATTTATGCCAGACATACTGGTGATGAATCCGAGAGAATTTACAGAAGCGCTTTTGCAATTTGCGAAAGATAACAAACAAGATATAACCATCACAAAGGAGAGTATGTATCCCGAGTTTGAACTAGATGGAATTGAGTATATGGCGGACAGGATCGTTGGACGGTATGGGTCAGTAATTCGCTGCTATATGCGTAATCCGGAGATGGTGGATGTGACCAATATCCCGAAAGAGAGACAGGAAAAACTGAAATTAGTCCACAAGATGATAGGGCCGATGATCTTTTGGGGAATCGTACTGGTTATTTGGGCAATGTCTGATTTTTCATTGGAATTTTTGATAATGGCTATCGGTGGGGCCGCAATGTGGATCGCATTTGCGAAAGTATTCCAGTATTTGAAATAAAACAGGACTCCGATTCCGCCCTATGCAAATACATTTGCCTATGCTATAATTTATCTATTATGAAAACTTACATCGTATTTGACTTAGAGTGGAATCAGAGTCCACAGGGGAAAGAAAATTCTATAGAGGAACTGCCTTTTGAGATTATAGAGATTGGCGCTGTGAAGCTGGATGAACGGTTTCGGATGGTGTCGGAATATCACCGCTTGATATCGCCGAAGGTATACAGACAGCTGCATTATAAGATTTCTGAAGTGACGCATATGGATATCCGGGAACTCAAGAAAGACGGCCAGGATTTTAAGATGGTGATCGAGGAATTCATTGCATGGTGCGGGGAGGACTATATCTTCTGCACCTGGGGGCCGATGGACTTGACGGAGCTTCAGCGGAATATGAGTTATTATCAGGTGGATATCCCGTTTGCCAAGCCGTTGTTTTATTATGATGTGCAGAAGCTGTATGCGATTCTTCACGGAGATATCAAGGCGAAGCCGTCGCTGGACACGGCGGTTAAGGAGATGGGCGTGTCGGAGGAGCGGCCGTTTCACCGGGCGCTGGATGACGCCTACTATACCGGCAAAGTGATGCAGGGTATGGATTTTGAAGAAGCGGAACCGTATCTGTCAGTGGATTATTACCGGCTTCCGGAGAATCAATCGGAGGAGATTTATCTCAAATTTCCGGATTACGCCAAGTATGTATCCAGAACGTTTGAGAACAAGGAGGAGGCACTGGCGGATAAGACGGTGACGGATATGCTGTGCCGCCGATGCAACCGGATGCTGCGCAAGAAGGTCCGCTGGTTTTCTTTTAACCAGAAGACGTATCTGTGCCTGGCTGTCTGCCCGGAGCATGGATTTGTCCGGGGAAAGATCCGCATGAAGAAGGCGGATGACGGCCGGGTCTATGTGGTAAAAACCATGAAGCTGGTGGATGATGACGGCGCTCAGAATGTATATGAGAGAAAAGAAGAATTAAAGAAACGCCGCAATGAAAAGCAT
This sequence comes from Bacteroides thetaiotaomicron, assembly GCA_034142505.1. Classification (GTDB taxonomy): domain Bacteria; phylum Bacillota; class Clostridia; order Lachnospirales; family Lachnospiraceae; genus Hungatella_A. The sequence continues at coordinate 13,097 of JAWZDV010000091.1, read as the reverse complement.
AAAATAAAAAAAGCCGAACGGCGCAATCTGTCCCTGAAATCCTAGCGATTCCAGGGACATTTTTTTGGCCGGATTGTGTTTTTATTCTATTTGTGATATGGTAAATAGATAGTTGTATTGACAGGAGAAGATAAAGAGGCGGACAGATGGATAATTAGAAAACAGTTTTATTTGAACAGACACCCATACCCAAGGCAGTTATGAAGCTGGCAATTCCAACAGTGCTCAGCTCGCTGGTTATGGTGTTATATAATTTGGCGGATACGTATTTTGTGGGAATGTTAAACAATTCCGTGCAGAATGCGGCTGTCACGCTGGCGGCGCCTGTGCTTTTGGCGTTCAACGCGGTCAATAACTTATTCGGCGTCGGAAGCTCCAGCATGATGAGCAGGGCTCTTGGACGGAAGGAATATGAGACCGTGCGGCAGAGCTCCGCATTTGGATTTTACTGTGCCCTGTTTAGTGGGATTTTGATGTCGCTGGTGTGTACGGTATTTTGCCAGCCGCTGCTTGGAATCCTGGGGGCGGACGCGAATACCATGATGGCTACGGAAGGTTATTTAAAATGGACGGTTACCTTCGGTGCGGTGCCGGCGATTCTGAATGTGGTGATGGCCTATATGGTCAGGTCCGAGGGCGCGGCGCTTCACGCCAGCATTGGAACCATGAGCGGCTGTCTTTTAAATATCATCATTGACCCGGTGTTTATCATGCCCTGGGGGTTCAATATGGGGGCCGCGGGAGCGGGTCTTGCCACATTTCTCTCCAACTGCGTGGCCTGCATCTACTTCTTTTTTCTCCTTTACAAAAAACGGGGAAATACTTATATCAGCATCAACCCCAGGGAGTTTGGCTTTAGAAAGCTGATTGTTCTCGGCGTGTGTGGTGTGGGGATTCCGGCTTCGATCCAGAACCTGTTAAATGTGACGGGGATGACAATTCTTAATAATTTTACTTCTTTTTACGGCGCGGATGCGGTGGCCGCCATGGGAATTACCCAGAAGATCAATATGGTGCCTATGCAGATCGCCCTGGGCTTCTCCCAGGGAATCATGCCGTTAGTCAGCTATACCTACGCCAGTGGGAATCACAAACGGATGAAGGAAGCGGTCTTCTTCACGATGAAAACCCTGCTTCCACTGCTGGTGCTGGTGTCTCTGTTCTACTATGCAGGCGCAGGCGGACTGACCAGAGTCTTTATGGACAATGAAGCGATTGTGGCATATGGAACGAGATTTTTGCGGGGCTTTTGTCTGGGACTTCCGTTTTTGTGTATGGATTTTATTACCGTTGGCGTGTTCCAGGCGGTTGGAATGGGAAGGTCGGCACTGGTATTCGCCATCCTTCGGAAAATTCTGCTGGAAATCCCGGCGTTATATGTGCTTAACTATATGTTCCCGCTGTATGGACTGTCCTATGCGCAGTTTATTGCGGAATTGGTGCTGTCGATAGCGGCTGTCATCATGTTGAGACGGATTTTTGTAAGGTTGCAGAAGAAGAACATTTTATGAGACACGGAAGGGAGAAAGAGAATGAAGTACGATTTTACCAGTATTATGGACCGCCATGGGAGAGATGCTATTGCGGTGGATGAAGTGGGAAGCGGCATGGGAGCCGCGCCGGCAAAGCCGAAAGAAGGATTTGATGTCATTCCCATGTGGGTTGCAGATATGAACTTTCCGACAGTGCCCACGGTTGTGGAGGCGATTATTGAGAGGGCGAAGCATCCGGCATTTGGGTATTTTAAGCCGACGGAGGAATATTATGATGCCATTATCCGCTGGCAGAAGACCCGCAATGGGGTTACCGGCCTGAGCAAGGAGGATATCGGTTACGAGAACGGTGTTTTGGGCGGCGTAGTCAGCGCCCTGAATGTGTTCTGCTCGAAGGGGGATAACGTGCTGCTTCATTCTCCGACTTATATTGGATTTACCAAGAGCATTGGGAATAATGGCTGCAACATTGTTCATACTCCGCTAATTCAGGATGAAAATAATGTGTGGCGGATGGATTTTGAGGATATGGAGAAGAAGATTGTGGATCATAAGATTCATGCGGCGGTCTTTTGTTCCCCCCACAATCCATGTGGCCGCGTGTGGGAGAGATGGGAAATTGAAAAAGCCATGGAGATATACAAGAAGCATGACGTGTTTGTCATTTCGGATGAAATCTGGTCCGATATGATACTGGCCGGACATAAACATATCCCGACCCAGAGCGTCAGTGAAGACGCGAGGCAGCGCACCGTGGCGATTTACGCCCCGTCAAAAACGTTTAATCTGGCCGGACTGGTGGGAAGTTATCATATTATTTATAATCAATGGATTCGCGAGCGGGTGGAGAAGGAGTCTTCTCTGCCGCATTACAATGACATGAATGTCCTTTCCATGCATGCTCTGATCGGCGCATATAAACCGGAGGGGTATGAGTGGGTTGAGGAACTGCTTGAAGTGATCACCGGAAACGTGGAGTATGCCTGCAACTATATCACCGAACATTTTGACGGGGTGACATTCTCCAAACCGGAGGGAACCTACATGATGTTTTTGGATTGTACCGAGTGGTGTAAGAACCATGGGAAGACGATCGATGAGCTGGAGCAGGCCGGATGGGATGTGGGGGTTGGCTGGCAGGACGGCCGGATGTTCCATGGTCCCTGCCATATCCGTCTGAATTTGGCCCATCCGCTCAGCCGTATAGAGGAAGCGTTCAGGCGTTTGGACCAGTATGTTTTTAACGCATAGACGAGTTTACATAAAAAGACAGTGTATCCGTGGCAGGAAGCCATGATACACTGTCTTTTTTATTCGCGCATTCGATAACCGACACCGATCTCCGTAAATATGTATTCCGGTGAGGCCGTATCTTTTTCGATCTTGCGGCGGATATGGGCCATGTTTACCCGGAGAATCTGGTTGTTATCGTCGGTATAGGGACCCCAGATTTCCTTCATCAGATAGTCGTAGGTGAGAACTCTGCCGGCCTGCTTTGCCAGGATGGAGACGATTTTGTATTCGATCTGCGTCAGGCTGATCACCTCTTCCCCCAGCGTGACCAAACGGCGTTCAAAGTCAATGGTCAGATCACCGGCATGGTAAACGGTTGATGCCGTTGCTTCCGAGGTGGAACGGTGCCTGAGAGCGGTTCTGATCCGTGCCAGAAGTTCTCCCGTGCCGAAAGGCTTGGTGATATAATCGTCGGCGCCGGAGTCCAGGGCTTTCACTTTTTCGGCTTCCTGGGTTCTGGCGGAGATGATGATGACCGGAACTTTGGAGAAGGTGCGGATCTTGGCCAGTACATCCAGACCGTCCATATCAGGCAGCCCCAAATCAAGCAGGACGATGTCAGGACACTGGGAGGCCGTCAGGGAAATGCCATCGGCTCCCGTGGTGGCAGTCACTACTTTATAATCGGATGATTCCAGGGTAGTCTCTATAAATCTGCATATGTTTTTTTCATCTTCAATAATGATTGCTATCTGCTTATGATTCATATGTTCCATCTCCTATTGGTAATGTAAAGATAAACTCAGCTCCGTCTTCATGATTTCTGGCATATAAATCGCCGTGATGGGCATTGACAATCGTTTTACAGATTGAAAGCCCGATTCCCATTCCCTTATGGGTGTCACTGCGCTGCCCGGATACGGGAGCCCCGCCGTCAAACAGTGTGGGAATAATCGCCTCATCAATTCCCTTGCCATGGTCCTTGATGGAGAATCTGGCAGCCTGATCATCCGTGGTGACAGTCAGTTCTATGGGTTCTTCACTGTTGGAGTGGTAGACGGCATTTTCCAGCAGATTGATGATCACCTGCTCGATTAAGGTGGCGTCCATGGGAACCATGATGAAGTCGTCCGGGATGGTCACTTGGACCGGCGCGTCGGGGAGCCGTTTATGAAAACGGATCACGGCATCCGGGATCACTTCCTCCAGCGGCTCTAAGGTGGTGGTGACGCTGGCGCCTTCCCCCTGTATCCTTGTGACGGACAGCAGGTTTTCCACCATATTGAGAAGCCAGTTGGCGTCCTCGGAAATGGTTTCAATCAGATGGGTTCTCTCTGCCTCTGTCATGGCCTCCCCGTGTTCCAGATAATTGTCGGCAGTGCCGATAATGCTGGTCAGAGGCGTGCGCAGATCGTGGGAGATTGCCCGCAGCAGGTTTGCCCGCATCTTCTCCTTCTCCGCCTCCATCAGAAGATGTTCGCGTTCATTGAGAATCCGCGTCTGTTCTTTTAAATGAGTGGTCAGGGTGCTGGTGATGGCTGTGATAATCATCAGCGCGATGAAGGTGAGCGGATATCCGTCCAGCGTAAAATTCAACTCCATAAAAGGATACGTAAATATAAAGTTGATGAAGATGACAGAGACGCAGGACGCGATGATACCCGGCACATATCCTTCGGTCCGTCTCGCGATCAGCATGGCCGCCAGGGCGTAGATGATCGCCACATTCGTCGTATTTTCCGTGGTCACAAAGAACAGGGCCGCGATGGCGGTGGCAATCAGCAAATACGTGGAGGTCACGATAATGTTGTGCCGTAAGTCCTTTCTGGACATGATTTTTTCTCCTATTTTTTGAACCATCGTTTGAAACGATGGCGCTTTGATGGCTTCAGCGTGTAGGAAGACCGTTTCTGTTCCATCAGTAAGTCAAATTCCACGGAAGAATAACCGATCTCCTGAAGACGCTGTATCCTTCGGTCCCTGCGCTGATTGCGCTCCGCGGCTTCTTTTCGCTCCAGATATCCTTTTACCATGATGGTGACGGTAATCAGCAGAGCCAATGCCACAATGACAGCCAGAACAGTCCACACAACCGGTGGAATATGAATCGGCTCTTTTTTCACCGGTTCCTCCAGAGGGACAGTGGTGCTTTCCAGAGTAATGCCGGTGATATCAGCCAGAGTGGTAGGCGGAATCGCCGGCCCCGACAGATCGGAGGTCTTGAGTTCTAAATAAGTGGCTCCGATGGCGCGGTCTCCCAGCTGATATTGAATCTTGGCGATGGCATCCGGCGGATCAGCATCAGTTAAATCATAGGTAATGCTGGAAGTGACGGAGGAAAAATCCGTATTTTTTGGAAGAGTTACCCGGCTGGTCTTATCAAGCATGAGACCTGATAAGTTGGAGGCGGATAAACCGGCAATCGTCATATCATTTTCGATGGAAGTATACGTATTGTCGTAGTCGGAAGCAATCAGAGACTGGAAGTTCTGAAATCCAAAGTCCAGCAGTCTCTTCGTATCACTATAATGCGTTTGGTGGCCATTTAAAATGACGGAGATCAGGGTCATGCCATCCCGCTTTGCAAAAGTAACCAGTGTGTTGCCTGCCAGGGAGGTGTAGCCTGTCTTGCCGCCAAAGGCTCCGGAGTAGTACTCTGCGGAGTTCTTCTTGATCATCTTGTGGCCGGGATAGATGCGGGCGCCTTCCGGATTCCGCTTGGTGACCGGAAGGTCATAGTACAGAGTGGAATCAATCTCCACAAAGGTCTCATTTTTTAAAGCAGCCTGTCCGATCAATGCCATATCATAGACGGAGGTGTAGTGATTCGGATCATTCAGACCACTGGGGTTGATAAAATTGGAATCCTGGCAGCCTAAGGAGGCGGCTTTCTGGTTCATAAGAACGGCAAATTCCTCTGTGGTGCCGGCCACGTGCTCGGCCAGTGCGTTGGCTACTTCATTGGCGGATTTCAACAGCAGGGCATAGAGGCAGTCCCGGACGCTTAAAGTATCTCCTACATCCATACCGGCGCTGGTACTGTTGGCTTCCACATTGTATACCGCATTGTGGGAAAAGGTTACCGTCTCGTTCAGATCGCATTTTTCGAGTACGATTAAGGCTGTTAGAATTTTAGTGATACTGGCTGGGAAATAGGTAGTATGGGTGTTCTTACTGTAAAGAATCGTTCCGGTATCCGCATCCATGACAATACCGCCTTCCGCTTCGATGGAAACGTCGGAGGGCCAGTCCGGGGCCGCATATGAGCTGGTGGTAAAAAGTCCTATGGTCATAAAGAGACACAGGAGTATTGCTGTAATTTTTTTCATTTATAAAATCTCCATACACTTGTCTTTGTAAAAAGGCGGAAATACACCTAAGTTACAGTATATGCCATTTTGAAAGACAAGTAAAGAAATTGTGTCATTTTTTCTGTCTGCGCAGGTAGAAAAAGCATACAAAAAACACGATCAGGACAGAGATTCCATAAGTTAAACCGATTCTGGCGGCCGTATCCATGAAGAAGGGCTCCGGCACAATATTGATCAGAAGGTCTGTTGCCGGGTCCAGAATCCAGAGATCGTTGTTGAAGAAAATATGGTGGAACATGACAAAGTATTTATTAAAATCAGTGGAAATAATGCCCGCCAGCGCGCAGACAATGGCAAAAAACAGGCCGGTTCCGATACAGATGCTCTTTGGAAGAATCTTCCGCACGTCAGCCTTTAATAAGAACAGCGCCACAACACAGACTGCGGCAGCAGCCAGGCAGATCCTGCGGATCATGAGGGCAGCCAGGAAGAGCCCCTGCACGTCCTCCATGTGGGCGATCTCCCGCTCGTTAAAGAATTCTCTCTGAACGCCTCCTACGGTGGTTTCTACATGAAGGTCCTCCCGGCGTCCGCGGAGGAAGGCCATCATCTCATCTGTCACGTCAAGCAGGTCCTCCATCTCCATATTGACGGCTTCGGTGACGTTGTATTTGGCATACTCTTTCTCATAGTATCCGGGTGTCCAGTAGGCGACGGCTTCCACGGAAGTGATAAGAAGGATGATCATCAGACAGAATGAACACAGGATACCTGTAAAATAACGTAGTATTGACATAAAATAAACTCCTTTTTGGCTGTGTTTAATAGCTTTAGGAGTTTATTATATCACTAATTCCGCCGGATAGAAAAGAAATTTAAAAGTCCAGTTTTTTTAGCTCCTCTTTATAGCTCTGCGGAGACGGCGATACAAAGACCTGTTGATTGTAAAAATAGTCAAAGGCGGCCTGGCGGCAGATCTCTACATGTGATTTCATCAGTTTTTCAGCGGTATCAATGTCTTTTTTTAATAAAGCATAGAGAATCTCTAAGTGTTCCACCCGGGCGTCGTGAATTTGCGCCTGGTTCTGCTTACTGGAGATGATGACTCTCGTGTTTTCGTCAAAGACACGGTGCATCATATCGATCAGGTACTTGTTGCCGCAGTGTTCGATGATGAAAAGATGCATGGCGGTGTCAAGACGGAAGCCGTTGTGGATATCGACTAACTCCTCTTCGAATTTATGGCAGAACGCCAGAAGCTCCTCCTCGGGAAGATAAGGGGCGGCCATGCGCAGAGTGATGGGTTCAATCTCGATCCGGGTCTGGAACAGCTGGATGATGCTGCTCAACAGAATATCCGTCACATAAAGACCTTTCTTTGGCATGATCTTGATAAAGCCATCCATCTCTAATCGGCTGATGGCTTCGCGGACCGGAGTGCGGCTTAAATTCAATTCTGCGGATAGCTGGGCTTCATTAATAATGGAACCGGGAGGATAGACGCAGTTGATTAATCGTTCTTTCAATATCTGATAAACCTCATTTTTTAAATTGCGATTTGCAGTGGTACTGGCTGGCATATGGATTCCCTCAATCTTTCTGTAACCTTACCTGTATAGTATACATCAAGTGTATTATATCGCGTTGCAAAGTAAATATCAACAGAAAAAACTACCTAACTTCTATTTGCATTTGTGCAACATGTACAAACAATATACTCCAAATATGGGCAATATCAACATGGACATTGAAAAATTATTGTTGTATACTTTAGGAACATAAAGTGTGTATCATTGGTCAACAAAGGAAGAAAGGGGGGAAGTGATACGTATGGTCCGAAGAAAAGAGGAGCTGTGCCAGGAAAAAAAGCCAAGCCCGTTTCAGGGAAGAGGAGAGATTTTGGTCAGAAGCCGCTGCTGATTCTGACAAGTTCCATGAAGAGCAAGACATTGCCGTTGGCAATCTCGGATTTTAAGGGAGAGTATACGATGAATGTACCGCTGATTATGACGGTGCTGACGCTGTGCGCGATTCCGATGATTATAGCATTCTGTATTGGACAGGATAAACTGGTGAAGGGAATGATGGCTGGGGCGGTGAAAGGCTAGATTAGATTTGGGGAATGTGTTTTTTGAACACATTCCCCGCTTTTTACCCGGTAATCAAGTTTTCATTTAATAAAAAATCAATCAGATTCAAATGGCGGATACCATCCCGGTCACTGGTCACCGGGTCCATGGATATGACATATTTCGGGTAGTGGTCATGGACCGAATCGTATGCGCCAAATTCACGTTCAATGGTCGCCTCATCATTCATGAGGTAGGCCGACTGAATATAAATCTTAGAATTGGGAAGTTCTGCTATAAAATCTATTTCTCCCCGGTAGGTCTTTCCGATATAAACCTTATAGCCGCGTGCGATTAACTCGTTATAAACCAGTGTCTCGATGATGAAGTTCCATTCATCTTTTATTCGGTTCTTTTTCATTTGGAAAAAACCTAAATCACAGACATAAGTTTTTTCCTCAAATGCCAACGCCTTCCGTCCGCGGATATCATAGCGTTCTACTTTATCAATAATGCAGGCGTTTACTATATAACGGATATAATCATAGACTGTCGGACCGGAGACCGTCTGGTTGGCATCGGTAAGCGAGGCGGCGATATTTTTGCCGGATACAGTTGTGGATGAGTTGGCAATTAAATACTCCAGTATTTTTTCAAGTGACTGTGGAAATGTAATTTTATTTCTCATAATGATATCTTTTAAAACAATAGAGTCATACAGACTTGACAATGTCATCATCCTGCTGTTCTCATCTGGTGCAGAGCATACCAGAGGAAATCCCCCCCAGTGGATATAATCCTGGAATAACTCATTGACAGGTTTCTTGTATTCAAAAAACTCACAAAACTCTTTAAAATTAAAAGGCATTACCCGGAAAGAAACCGTTCGTCCGCCTAAATGAGATGCCAGTTCTCCGGATAACAGTTTGGAATTAGAGCCAGTCATAAAAATGCTGACATTATGGGTAGCACGGAATGAATTAACGACAAGTTCATAATCAATAACATTCTGGATTTCATCAAAAAAAAGATAGGTCAAACCATGATCTGGAATCCGCTCTTCGATGTATTGATAAAAAGCATCTGGGTCCATCAGTCTTCGGTATTGATAATCCTCAAAATTTACATAAATTATATGTGTATCTGGAGTATCCGTGCTCTTCAGTTCTTCCATAATTTGTTTTAAAAGTGTTGATTTCCCACAGCGCCGGATACCGGTGATCACTTTTATCAACTCAGAAAGATAGAACGGACGAATCTTTTGTAGATATAATTCTCGTTTAACCATATAATATCACCTTCCCATTGGAATAACTATATCACAGTTTCACAATAGATTCAATAGATTTAAATACATTTAAAACTAAGATAAAAATCAAAATACTTTTAAATGTATTTTTATCATATGAAAAATACCGACAAATATAAAATATATTTAATTTATTGACCGTTACATTCATCTTAAACAGATGTTTTCAAATTAGATAATAGAAAATGAGAGAGTTGTTATGATATAAAAAACACCGGACCAAGTCTGTATTTCAATCAGACGGTCCGGTGTTCTTTCGTAAATATCCAGAAACTAATCCTGTTTCGATTTATTCCGTTTAATAATCTTCAGCCGCGTAAACTCCTCACGCTCCTTCTCCTCCAACGCATTGGTGATATTTTTCGTCAAGGTGTCGTAGGTTGGGATCGTGATATTTTTCAGCGCGTTGGCACGCTTCTGGGTCTTCTTGATGTTGTTGGCCAGGCGGTAGGCGGAGTTTTCGACCATGGATAGCTTGATGGTCAGTTCTTTCACCTTCTCGAATCTGGCTCTGGCTTCATCCAGAGACTCTTTGGTGCTGTAATAGGCATAGGTCAGGCTCATCGGAGTCTCTTCGTGCTGTACCAGAGGAATCTCGGTACCCATGATGCTTCGGGACTTAATGCGGATTCCGGTCTCAATGGGAATGGAGGCGCTGATTTCCTGGACGTAGTTGATACCCAGTTCGATATTGGCTTTCTGAAGGGCCGCATAGGCCTCCCGGAAGGTCACATCAATTTCGGACTGGATATCCTTGGCCTGGTCAATCAGTTCCATCAGTTCCCGGATCAGGATGTTCCGTTTTTTATCCATCAGCACGTAGCCCTGGCGGGCAAGAGCAAGAGAGTTTTTGGCCAATATTAAATTGCCTTTTGTAGGAAATGAATTCGGATTCATGAAATCCCTCCTATTCTCTAGTCTTCGATAGTGCCTTCAGTGGGTTTATAATACTGGTCAAGCACCTTGGTATCGATACGGTCTAACTCTTCTCTCGGAAGCAGTCCAAGCAGTTCCCAGCCGATGGTAAGAGTGTCGAAAATAGTACGGTTCTCTGTCGGAGCCTGCCCAACAAAGCGGCGCTCAAACTCCTTACCAAACTCCAGATACTTTTTATCAAGCGGTGACAGTTCGTCTTCACCGATAACGGAAGCCAGCGCTCTTGCATCGCCTACCTTGGCGTAGCAGGAGAACAACTGGTTTGCCACATCCTGATGGTCCGCTCTCGTGTAGCCCTCGCCGATACCGTCCTTCATCAGACGGGACAGGGACGGAAGCACATTGATCGGCGGGTAGATGGACTGCCCGTGTAAGTTACGGTCCAAAACGATCTGTCCTTCGGTAATGTACCCCGTAAGGTCAGGAATCGGGTGAGTAATGTCGTCATTAGGCATGGTCAAAATCGGAATCTGGGTCACAGAACCGTTCTTGCCTGCCACGATACCGGCACGCTCATAGATCGTAGCCAGTTCACTGTACAGATAACCCGGGAAGCCCTTTCTGGAAGGGATCTCACCTTTGGAGGAGGAAACCTCACGCATGGCCTCCGCAAAGGAAGTCATATCGGTCAGGATAACCAGAATATGCATTCCCTTTTCAAATGCCAGGTACTCCGCCAGTGTCAATGCCACTTTCGGGGTAATCAGACGCTCCACCACCGGGTCGTTTGCCAGGTTGATAAACATGGCCACATGGGAGGAAACACCGCTCTCCTCAAAGGTTCTGCGGAAGAAATCGGCTACGTCGTATTTCACGCCCATTGCGGCAAACACAATGGCGAATTCTTCATCGGAATCTTCACCAAGAGATGCCTGCTGTACAATCTGAGCCGCCAGATTGTCGTGTGGAAGACCGTTGCCGGAGAAAATCGGCAGCTTCTGTCCACGAATCAATGTGGTAAGTCCGTCAATGGCGGAGATACCGGTACGGATATAGTTACGGGGATAGTCACGGGTAACCGGGTTTAACGGCTTGCCGTTCACATCCAGCTTCACCTCTGAGCGGATATCGCCCAGACCGTCGATGGGAACGCCGATACCGTTGAAGGTACGTCCCAGCATATCTTCTGAGACCGCCAGTTCCATGGGATGTCCGGTCAGGCGGGTGTGGGTGTTGCGAAGCGCCATCCCCTCTGTTCCCTCAAACACCTGGATAATCGCCTTATCCTCATAAACCTCTACAATACGGCCCAGTTTTTTCTCGGTACCGTTCACAGTCATTTCCACGATCTCATCGAAGCTCGCACCCTGGACGCCTTCCAGAACAACTAAAGGTCCGTTAATCGCACTTAAACCTAAATATTCTACTGCCATGGTGTCCCTCCTTACGCGTTACGTTCAATGACTGCATCATAGAACGTATCAATATCTTTCTTATATTGGTCAAACATATCCAGCCGGTCATTGGGGATATCATATTTCATAGCGATAACCTTATCAAAAATGTTGTCCTCTTTCAATACAGACATCGGCATTCCCATGGAGATCAGCGACCGGGATTTCTTGTACAGATACAGGATGACATCCATCATCTTGAACTGTTTCTCCATCGGCACACAGGTATCATCCTTGTGGAAGGCGTTCTGCTGTAAGAAGCCGACACGGATAACTTTGGCGATCTCCAGAATCAGCTTCTGGTCGTCAGGAAGCACGTCGCCGCCGATCAGCTTTACAATCTCCATCAGGCTGCTCTCCTGGTTCAACAAGTAAACCATACGGTTGCGGTAGTCCACAAACTTCTTGTTGACATGCTCGGTGTACCACGGAGCTAAGTCAATCAAGTACTCGGAGTAGCTGGTCATCCACTGAATTGCCGGGAAATGTCTCGCATAAGCCAGAGACTTATCCAGTCCCCAGAAGCAGCGGACAAAACGCTTGGTATTCTGAGTCACAGGCTCAGAGAAATCGCCGCCCTGCGGAGATACGGCTCCGATGATGGATACGGAACCCTCCGTACCATTCAAGTTCTGCATCATGCCGGCTCTCTCATAGAACGCGGACAGACGGGAAGCTAAATAAGCCGGGAAACCTTCCTCGGCAGGCATCTCTTCCAGACGTCCGGAGATCTCACGCAGCGCCTCCGCCCAGCGGGAGGTGGAATCTGCCATGATAGCAACGTCGTAACCCATATCTCTATAATACTCCGCCAATGTCAGACCGGAGTAAAGACTTGCCTCACGGGCCGCCACAGGCATGTTGGAGGTGTTGGCAATCAGCGTGGTCCTGTCCATCAGAGGATTGCCGGATTTCGGGTCAACCAGATGGCTGAACTCTTCCAGAACCTGGGTCATCTCGTTGCCACGCTCGCCACAGCCGATGTAGATAATGATATCCGCGTCAGACCATTTGGCGATCTGATGCTGTGTCATGGTCTTGCCGGTACCGAATCCGCCGGGAACCGCAGCTGTGCCGCCCTTTGCCAGCGGGAACAGGGTATCCAGAATTCTCTGTCCGGTGATAAGCGGAACGGAGGTCGGATAACGCTTTGCGGTAGGTCTTGGCACACGGATGGGCCATTTCTGTGTCATGGTTACTTTTAATTCTTTGCCATTTAATTGCTGTAAGGTGATAAGAGTGTCACTAATGGTATAGTCCCCATCAGGCACCGTATCCAGCACAAAGCCCTCCACATCCGGCGGCAGCATAACCTTGTGGGTAATAGCCGGCGTCTCCGGAATCTCGGCGAT
>JAWZDV010000090.1:0-50359 GCA_034142505.1 Bacteroides thetaiotaomicron | reverse complement strand
CAGGTCCAATGGGCAAGGAATTGAAGGAAGAGCTTGAGCGCTTAAATCGTGATTTAGGCGTCCAAAGGATCGACAATATCGACATCCGGACACTTAGCACTGGCCGTTACTACACCATGAATAGTACTAATCTGCCAACAGGGTGGGTGGCTGCCTATTTAGACGTCGAACGCCTAGATGCAGAGTGGTGCCGCATTACTGCATGGCCGCCATATGCAGATATTAGTTCTCCGCAAATTATTAAGTGCAGTCTTGGTGTTTGGGGAAACTGGAACTCTATTACAACAACCTCGGATTTTCTCGGGGAAACACTATGGAACGGTAGTATAAACTCTGGCAACATTGTTAACATATCTGGATATTCCATGTTAGGCATTGTTATGTCAGATGCTAATAATACTTCTTCATCTCGTTCACTTGTATATGTGCCCGTGCTAAATAATGGAGTCCCATATTTTATTCCAGCCTTATATAGTGGCCACTGGACAAGATTGCGTATAGCTATATCCACCGCTGGTATGTTAAGCATTGTAGAATCCGAGGGCGCATACATAACTGCAGTATATGGGTACGGACGCAAATGATCATTTTGCCATCCAATCTGACCATGTTCCATTTACTATACAACGAGTCTCAAGGGAGCCTCCACTAGACGCAATCCGCAAAATGTTACCATTTTGAGAGGTGTTCCTGGAAAAAATGTATGTATATTCCTTTCCGTTGTAATTGTAGTCGCATCGTATCGTATGGTCTGGCAAGGCATTAAAATATGCCTTAACATCGTCGTCTGTTGTAAGTGGTCTAAATTCAAAAATCAGACGATTTTCTAAATCCGAGTTAGTAATTAGTTTTTGTTCTGCCCCCCACGATCCATTCTTTTTACCGGATACTCGGAATTCATCAACGGCTTTGACATAGCTAATATGGAAAGCATCCCCGTTGGATGTATTTATTATATCCTGGTATATTTCCGTACTACCGGCAGCTATCTTAGATTTGGCATTTTGTCTTTCAAAATCACGATTTACAGTCATAAAAATAGCCCCAGTTTAAATCTGGGGCGACATTTAAATTAAATATGGAATAAATATTTTGTTAATTTCTCGGCCTGCTGCCACATTCTCAATATGTTTTATGTTTACTTTGTCTGATGGGCATTTTAATAGATCCTCTTCAAAAAATCCCATATTTTCCATATATTCTTTCATTTTTTTATAATATATTTCAGTCGGTATCTTGATTTGATCATTAAATACATCATATTGTTCAGGAGTGTACTCGTCCAAAATCTTCTCCTCACATTGCTTTAATGCATTCTTGACCTGTATATAAAATTCCGGAACAAATTCTATAATATCCTCAATTCTTTTGTTGGTTAACGTGCATATTGTATTTATTGTTTCAAGGCTAACCATCTTTCCGTCGCGCATATTCTGGAGCGTCCTCTCCCCAAATATTTTTTCATTTCGGATTCTAGTTGAATTGTATCCTGCCTCTTTTAATTGCTCAAAAACATTTTTATATTTGATCATGATTTGCTCCTCCGTTTCTTTTACAAATATTATAACACACTTATTAGTGTAATACTGCACAATATTTACACTCTTTTTTGTGTATTTTTTGCATTGCAATTACACACTTATTAGTGTATTATATATTTATAAGATAATGATAAGGAGATAACAAAAATGAAAGCATCCATTAAAACACAGAGTATTAAAAATCCAAATCGAATTTATAAAGTTACAATGGACTTAGAGGGAACCGAGAAACAGATCGATTATGCATTATCGATTCTATTAAAAAAAATTGATAAAACCGATATGATTGCTGCCAATTTAATGGATGCAGGAAAAATGACAAAAGAAGAATACGAAGACGGAATGGAAAAAATGTTTAAATCATTCGAAAAATTAACCAGTGCTAAATATATAATTGAGAATGTAAAGTAAAATAGAAATAATGACAGGCGGGCCGCAATGACCCGCCTTTGTTGTATCTCGATCTTCATAAATATCTTTCAAACCATTTTTCTTTTTTACGTTTCTCACTGCACTCATTGTCCTGTTTTTCATCTGTCCAAAAACAGCAACTCGTTTTTTCAGCAATGCATCTTTCGTTTTTATAATATGGACACGTGATTTTATCCAATCTAAGTGTACATATTCCAGCCATTTTTCTTATCTCCTTTTAGATTATTGTATCAAGCTAAAGTTGTCTCTGGATACAGGTAAATAATGGGAATAGGCGGCCACTATGACCGCCTTACTAAATTATTTAAGTGCCCCTCTGCTGTCTGTTTCCAGACACATTTTCCCTTCAAACATGGTGCCATTCTCCGTGATCCAGTACAATTCTTCTTTCCAGATCACCCACTGGTTGTGGACCATGCAGCCATCGGAATTGAGGTAGTACCACTTATCTTTATAGCGTATCCAGTCGTCGTGTACCATCATTCCAACACTATTAAACCAGTACCACTCATCTAAATCATTGAACCAGTCATCCTTGATGTAAATACCGCTGGTCCCAACATAAAACCGCCAGCCTCCGTCCTCTTGCTGCCATCCACACTTCTTCATAGCGGCGGCCACATCCCGCTTAAACTGTTCCCAGAAGTCCGGATGGTCTACAAACCACTTCGGACACACCTTTTTGGTAACGTCGTAATGCCGGATCAATCCTCCACGTTCCGGATCGAGTCTCCATCGCTGGCAGATATCTGCACATAGTTCCACATAGGCCGTATAAGTGGCTTCTGTAAACTTTCCAGTTCCATCCGGATGGCACGCCTCAATAGAGATCGTATAGCTATTTGCGCTGTTAGTACACCAACTGGTCTCCTCCTCTGGGATCATCTGGATAATCTCACCATCAAGGCCAATAATATAGTGCGCACTGGCTTTCGTGGTATGCGTCTTGGATAAATTCTCAAAATAGTTTCGGTTAGCCTGAGCAGATGTTCCGGGGTTGCCAATGTAATGGCAGGCCACGGCGGCGGTGGTGGCACGGCGAGTTCCCGGACGGTTATAATTACTTATTGTAAGATACTGCTTATCTATGTTCATGCTTTCTTCCCCCAATCGAAAAAGGCCCGAGGATTCCCCAGGCCAGTTATGACGTTACAACTTGTTGCGATATCGCAATGGCTTACTGCCTCAGCTGTTTAATAACTTGGTTGGCTCCTGTGGCCGCCAGTCCAGACACGATTCCGATAGCCACGGCGTTGATTACATCCGTGGCTGGGAAATCCGGGATAGTAGACATCCCAGCTACTCCAAGCACTGCTCCAGCCACCCCGCAGATGACCGGCAGCCATTTATTATCCAAAGCTGTTGCCTTTACCGCCATTGCCACCAAATAACAGATTACCGTAATACCTGCTACGCTTGCGATTCCAAAATCCATACTATACCTCTCCTTCTGCCGGCTCCTCCGGCATTTTCAACAATTTGTCTTTAAGTTCCGTTGCTACATCATTGCCGCCTAAAACGTGGTAGGCATCATACATTCGTTTAACATTCTCTTTCCCATAGATCGGACAATACCCCTTGTCCTGATAATGATTATACGCCTGTATGATTCTGTCCCGAAGCAGTGCCTGAATTCCGTCCTGGAGGGCTGCACTCTTCCGGTTCTCCTCCATCTGCCTCTTTAACATTTTCCGATACCCCATGCAACAAAGAGCAGAGACGGCTGCGAACAGCCATTCCACCCAATGTATACTTATGTACATCATAATCTCTGTCAATACTTCTGTCCTCCTGTTGCTTATCCTACCGCCATGATTTTCTTTTTCAGTTCTCCCGCCACCTCGTCACGCCATTTTGGATGAACCTGATCAATCGCCAGTTTCCCTTCTCGTATCATTTTTACGTACAAAGCTACCATTAGAATTCACCTCCTACCATCCCGGCCAATTCAACAATCGCACCATCCTGGATCTCCTGTCCGGCCTCCAAGGCATCCATGCGCCGCTCCTCAGACGTCTTCTCCCTTACGCTCAGAGTAATCCACACTCCATCCGAATCAACTTTCCAACCTCCTGGCTGCAATACTAAGTCTGCGTAATTGCCGACTACGAGACCATCTCCATTCTTAACTTTTACTTCCGCCAAATTGGCAGAACTAAATTTCTTAAGAACAATCACGGCCTCTTCCCAATTTGGGAAGATACACACCATCGTGCTCAACGATGCCGCCTCCTCCAAATCGATAATAGTTCCATCCTTTAAAATTAATGTGTCCTTCATATGCGGACTCCTTTCCGCCCGGTATTCGGGCAATAAATATAATTCAAAATCTGGTTAATAGTTGCTTTTCAAAAATCTTTTCATCACCAAAATCGTGATTTAGGCGTCCAAAGGATCGACAATATCGACATCCGGGCACTTAGCACTGGCCGTTACTACACCATGAATAGTACTAATCTGCCAACAGGGTGGGTGGCTGCCTATTTAGACGTCGAACGCCTAGATGCAGAGTGGTGCCGCATTACTGCATGGCCGCCATATGCAGATATTAGTTCTCCGCAAATTATTAAGTGCAGTCTTGGTGTTTGGGGAAACTGGAACTCTATTACAACAACCTCGGATTTTGCGACCGTCGATTGCTCCGTTTTAACTGTTGCAAATACGGTCAGAGAGATACCAGGTGCGCCGAAATCTGGTAATTGGCTTGCAAAGGTAATCGTCCATGAGTCTACACTTGGATGTATCGAAAACATAATGAATTATGGAGAAACATGGCATATATACTCTACTGTCGCACAGAGAGTACTAATCCGATTTTTTAAGTATCCTATGTGATCATTTTATAGCTACTACATAAGATATTAAGCTGCTGGTTGTTACATTTTTGGAAATCATTGTTCTACATGTAATAGTATTTCCAACTATCGGAAATAACACAATTGCACCGGCGGAATAATCAGAAGAACAAACAAAGTTATAATTTTTAAACTTCTCTGGAATGCGTAATATAGGTACATTAGTATTCAAAGCCAATTCCCGTCCAGGTACAAAGGTTATTTTAATGCTTAAAATATTTTTGTATTCGATTGCCGTTATTACAACATTTTCATTATTTATAATTTCAAAACTGTCGGAAATATTTTTTCCAGCCAAATCACGATTTAAGCGCTCAAGCTCTTCCTTCAATTCCTTGCCCATTGGACCTGATAATACGGTTTCTGGGTTCGTGGAAAGGAAGTTATTTACGATCATTTTCTTGGAAACCAGATTCTTATACTCTGTCACTAGATCGTTTAATAATTCCGTTGCCTGGGCGATTCCTTGTTCGATATTATTTAATGTATCCGCTTCTATGTCTGGTGTTGAATCATCAACCCAGTTATTGGGATTGTATGTTATTTGGTTTAACTCTGCCATAACTTCCCTCCTATTCGTATTTAATATAGTAAATTGATGCCTCCCTGCTTGCATTTGTACCAGGACTCAGAGCCAGATACACATAGCCAGTTCCGCTATAACCACTTACGTCAAGGACCGTTTCACTACCATTCTGCAATGTCATTCGGGCCATTATTCTCTCACCCAGATCTGGGTTGTCAACCCCATTTCTCCTCATCCAGCTTTCATTTCTATTTCTATATATAAGTGCTCCTGCGACATTGATCGTGCTACTGGTGGCAAGAATCTTAATACGGTTATAGGAAGACAGATTAATGGGTTGCGTCAGCACAATAGCAATACTCTCACTGTGTCGAACACCGCCAAAATCATATGGCTCAGTAGAGATATCAATGCATTGTTTGGATATGCCGGCATACCCCTTCTGAGACCCATAATTATAAAGAAGAGAAGCCATACCATGCCCTGGGCCAAAGGTACCATATAAAAATGGGGTGTTTGGGTCTTCATTTATGTACCCTTCCCATTCTCCCGGTCCAACTCCGCCAACATACTCTCCCTTTTTAATAAAAGCAGGTATGAGATTTTTTATCGGCGCCTGGATAATGTTCCCTGTCATATATTTGTTTGTTGTATCCACGGTAACTGCTTTTTTTCCAGCGTATACCGTTGCCCCCTGGCTGGTGGCTATATTCTGCCGCACATGCCCACCGGAATAGTGCCCAGCAGGAAGATACAACGTTGCATTAAGGTTCAGCGTATGCTCTGGGGACCCTAATTCCTTTATCTTCCCTGTTCCGACTTCTCCATCTGATTTTAAGTACGTCTTATTTTCCAATACATCATCATCAGTTGCCGTCACGCCGGATGTATCCACAGTATTTCCACTTTTATGTAATAGAGCCTCTGCCATTTTATACAAAACCCTCAAAAGTTCCCGTAATAGCATTATCACCTTCACCAATGGTTACCCCCTTTTTTATGAGTTCTGGTCGGAAGTTTTCTACTGCCGAAACGGTCACATTCCCTTTCATATATTTTCCAGCCACTTCAATTGTTTTCCCAGTTACATTTGGTGTTACAGTCATTGCACCTTGCTCTGCAATCTCCTGGTATATCTTATCTATTCCATCATGACACCCAGGTCTAATCTCGTATACCTCGTTTATGGCAAGTTTCTTTTCAGCATACCCCACAACAGGCATTGCACCGTTTTGCAGTTCGTCAGACCCTTTACCTAGGAACTTTTTTCCAGCTTTTACATCAGTCGGCCCAGCCGAATAATCATCTTCATAGTACGGTGTTCCTGATTTCAATAGTATTGCATCCACAGTTTATTCCCCCTTTATCATGATTTGGAACGTTGATACTGGTTTAATATCATTGCAATAAGCAGTAATAACCCCATTCCCCACAACAATTCTATCCACACAGTCCCAAGATTTCTTGATATTTTTTTTAGTTGTTCCTGAAACTCCTTCCGGAATATTCAATGAGATAACTGGTGAGTCTGTGTCCTTAACCCCAGCAACACTAACAAGCTGTGTATAAGGGGCTGAAGATGACCACTTGGAAGTCTCGAGTGTAACGTACCGCAATGCCTTAATGCCAGAAATAGTCTCGGTATTTACATTTACCGTATCATTGATCTGGTTGACATCATCAGCGTTGAAAATATCCCCAATCTCCTTATACACCGTTACATCATCAAAAGAAATCGTTCCATCTGCATTTTCAGTCATCTGGTATCTTCTTTTTCCTTCGAACTTGTCATTTTTGTAGTCCGTTTTTAACATTATATTTTCTCACCTCTATTTCCAATTGGAGCAGTACCCAGTCGAAATGACAGATGTTGCTGCCCTGGTGTCATATTCTCAACGATAGTTCCAATGTCGTATATGATCTGTTCGATTGCATTTGCTTGGTATATCGATGTGTAGGTTATCTTTGACGGGGTGACAGGGGTTTCGTTATGTGCGAAGAATGCAGTTCTGATAGATACAATATTCTTCCGTAACCGTTCCATCTCAGTATCTGTCCTGTGGTCTCCCGGCTTCCAGTTCACCTTATTGTTAGTCACATTACGGTATCCGTACTGATTCAATACATATGAAACCCACATTATTGCCATCTCAACACGATTCAAGTCTTTGTAATCGATGTACGCTTTATCCGTTAAATTCTGTACATCGGCTATGGTTCGGTCAAATATTAGGTCCTGCAAATACTGGTTATTCATGTATTGTCACACCTGCCTTAATCTCCTTCGTGAAATCATAGTCTATTCGCTCAATAGTTCCCGTTCTTATCCCGTCATACATCGTATCAATTTCCACGATCTGGCCGAGCATCTTATCCCCAAGAATAACATCACCTATCACATTTTCTGCCCGTTGGTAGTAGTCATATACCCGATCCAGCACTGCTTTGGAATTTCCAGAATGCACCAGTGTAGCATCCTTAACCTCCATTACATTTTTGTTAAATACAATGTTTGGATTTTCTTTTGATATTACTGTCGTATAGTGATTATATTTCTTCCCGGTTAAAACAACCTCGGCTCCAACACCAGTTACCACGGCGTAGTTATCACCACTTCGGTTAATCACGCCTCCGACAATCTCTAAACTGTGATGTGGCTCTGAGAAGATTACCTCAACAGTCCCTGTCAAAGTGTCCTTATACAATTCATTACTCTTCTCATCACTCTTCTGGTAACTGTGTACAGTAAGCCGTATACCGGTTACCACATCCCTATGTTCCAATGTAACCCCTTCAAAAGTTTCGCTACGAGAAAACTCTCCCGTTTTTTCAGTTTGCTTTGGGTAGATTACAACGCCATCATGATTGCTTGTGTCAACCACGGCCCCTATTGCGAATGCAATCTGTTGTAATGCGGCACGTTTAGTTGTATACGGTATATAGCCGTGGAGCTCTATTGTCTTAAGGTCTTCTGCCAGGAAATAATCAAAGTCTTCACCGGCAAATATCTTTGCAACGATCTCTCCCACCGTTTCACCATTCAATATGCTTCCCGGAAATTCGTTACCGTCTAAAATTCCAACAGCATCATGGCAATCCATATAGTAATCTGTTTTACTTTTCTTTGCTCCGTTTTTTATATAGAAGTTTCCGAGAAGTTTTCCATCAAAAAACATTCGTAACCTCTGTTTTTTCTGCAGGTCGAACGGCACTGATGATTTGGTTCTAACCATAAAATTCATTGTATTTATGGTCAGCTCTGCTGATATAGCGTTGATCTCTTGCAAACAACTGATGTCTTTTATCTCATCATCAAAGAAATCTCTGTAAAGTCCATAATCAATACGGGTTAAAAATACTGGTCTGTATGGCTTTGAAGTCTCCAAAAATGTAATGGTAATTTTGTCATATAGCTGCACATAGTTACTGCAAAAATACTTCGTATCATCTGGCCAGAATTCCAGGTTACTTAGCATCTTGTTCTCCGAATGCCATGCAATACGTAGATGAGAAGCATAATCCCCTGACATGGTATTGAATGTAAGCAATATACCAACACTTGTAAATTTCTGGTTAAATGTTATCGTCAGTTCCGGGGCATTTACCTGCTTCTCTTCACTGGCAGATGGAAACAAGAACTTACGAGGATGCAAGCCAATATGTGGCCGCAAGCCGGTTTTGGTAATAGAGTACGAAAACTTCCCTTTCTCATTCGAAATCTCATCCGATATGTAGCCATAATCTTTTGGAGGGTCAGGAAAGTTCCTATAGCTGCCATCCAGCAGCGCAAACCTCGGCAGGCACAAAGCATATCCCGGATACACTAAATCATCTCGCCTAAGATCAGGAAATTGCTCCCTAATGGTAGTTTTTCTCGGAACCAAACCTTTATGTGGGTGCAATCCTTTCTTTGGTCTCAGTCCAATATCTATTACCTGAGGATTACTGTTCTCTTTTGCATATGGAGCCACATCATCGTATGCAATTTTTAATCCATTTTCCATGCTTACGGCCTCCTCTGCGGCTCCATTGCGATAAAGTTCAGTGTTAATCCACTCCAACGATTAATCTGCATCCCATTTTCTAATCTGGCCGTGAATTCGTCATCACCGCTCGTAACATAAGCCTTAAACTCCAACGTCTCACCATTATATGGAAATACCAACTGGTGGTCATTTACAGGGGCAGAAACAACGTCATAAAATCTGTCATAATCACTCCGGTAGGATGGATCAGGTTCCACTTTCAACGAATAGTTGTAAAAAGTCCCTATCACATCCCGATGCATACTATAATCTTGTGTACGGCCGGAATGTTCCGAGTCTGTAACCTTAAAGCCCCGTTTCAGTTCCATGACCTGCACCCGGTAATCCATACCATCTATCGTAAATACACCGTTTCCACTTGCTGGCATCTTACCCCTCCGTTACTAATCGAACACCTACACGTTGTTTCTCTTGATTGCTAAGTTCGTACACTACTCGTCCAAGCCTCTGTTTATCAAGATACATATCTACCTGCAATGGCCTATTATCACTCCATCCACGACGATCCATAACATTTTCTACCGCCTGCTCTATTGTGGACATCGGAGAAACTACCTCTGGCTCCTTACGGTTATCTCCTAGCATTGCCAAGAATTCCCCAGCCCGTGCCGGTACAACCGTTCCATTTGCTAGCGCTGGTACATGGTAGGTATACCTACTTGCCGCTATGGACCGTGTACTAAAACTTGTGCCTCCGCCACCATGTCCACTAGTAATGCTAGAAGGAGAATTACGTTTATTGGCACTTGATGATATACCGGCTATTGATATACCAGCTATTGCCGCAATAGATCCTGCTATCAATACTCCTGCCATGTCTTTAAGTTGATAAGAAACTAATGCTACCACAAGAGCAAGTGCCCCTGCTACTGCTAATAAACTGGACACAATCTTCTCTCCAGGAGTCATCTTATCCCACGCATTTGACATCAATAATGCTAATGAAATAATCATCCCAATAACTGTGACAATCGCCGCAAATTTTAAATTCAATTTATCGAGTACTCCCATTAAGCCACCGATTTTTCCAATCATTGCTCCAACATTACTCAAAAATTCTGTAATCTTCCATGCCGAAAAAAAGCCAAGAACTGCTAGCGTAATATTTTCCACATTCCCCTGATGTTCTTGTATCCAATTTGAGAAATTATAAAGCCACTCAACAACTTTTTTAATTGCTCCTATAACAACCTCTCCAGCCCATTTACCAAATGGCTGTAAAAAATCATTCCACAACCACATTGCTAATGGTTCCAATGCTTCCAAAACAGATGCAAAAACCTCAAATCCAGCCGCTATCAAATCCAAAACAGCAGGAAGAGCACATTCAATTGCCCATTTTGCAATGGGAAGCAATGCGTTTTTCAGCAACCACAAAAGTGCATCTCCGATCAGTTTCACAACTGGGTTCATTTTCGCAAGAACATTATCAAAAGATGTTAATAATGGACCGAAATCCAATTCTGCCGCCCAGTCCCTTATAGCCTCAGACGCCTCTCGGAAGAATCCAGATATTATTAGCAGTAAATCACCAAGATGTCGGATAATACTTGTTCCAGTATCAGCTTTAACCCATGCCTCATCAAATCTGTCAGCTAAGTTCTTTACAGTTAAAGCCAGATTTCCAAACGTTATAATAAGGTCACTGGATACCTTCTCTCCATATCCTTCATCATTCCACACCTGGATGAAGGAAGCACCGATATCCTTCGCCAACTGCTTAAGACTGTTGAACGCCGCCTTGGATGCCTGTACTGCATAATTCCCGTGCTTATCCCAGGAGTCTTTTACTGGTTCAAAGATCTTACCAAAAGTCTTTTTTATATCTTCGGCCTGTGTTTTAAGTTCATTCGTGACTTCTTCCGTCGTGAACATATCCTCTGGCTTTAACTCATTCTTTTCGGTGCCAGACATAGTTATCTGTATAAGTTCATCAAACGGCGCTATTGCTTTTTTGGTCTCTTTTACCGTATCCTTAATGCTGTCAGCATAGTCTTGCTGTACCTTAACGGCTTTAACGAATGTGTCTTTCCCCGTCAGTGCCGCGAGGAGCTGCGCCGTCCACGTGACAGCCTGGGATAGAAGATTGATGAACTGTGTAAGCGCGGGCTGTACATATTCGATCAACGGTGCAAACGCCGTGGCAAATGAATTTTTCAGCTGTGTCATGGCTGACATTAACGCCGACATAGCCTTGTTACCGCTGTCTGAGTATTTGACGAGGTTATTCATTCCCTCGCCGAATCCTTCCATAACCGTCATCACGGCCCGCATAGCCAAACTTATCATTAATGCTCCAGACATCATACGTCCCATAGACATTCTGGATCTATTGGCGTTTTTCGATGTCTGCCTAAGTCCTTGATTCATTTTCTTATTGGACTTTGTAACCTTTTTCTGCGCACTGTCAGTACCCAAAAGCTGTGATTTCAAAATCCCAAGAATTCCAGATACCTTTTGAATCGGACTTGCAGAACTGGATATAATCTGTCTCATCTGTGCGGCGGCCGGGTTGGCATTACTAATACTCTGCTTAAGAGATGTATAAGTAGTACCCAGTCGGTTATTCATGTCTGACAGGCGCCCTTCTGCGGCGGCAAGCTGATTTGTCAAGGATACATACTCCTGTGTGGATGTCTGATCCACATAGGCCGTACCATTTGTACGCATCTGTACCTGCTTCTGCTGTACCTTCTCCATTTGAAAATAGATATCGTCCAGCTGCTTTTCCAGTTCCTGATAACCGGCGGAATCAACTGGTAACCCCATCTGTCTCCACTCGGTTTCTTTTCTCTCAACTGACTCAAACTGCGCTTCCAGTTCACGGAGTTCCTCATTCATTTTCTGGTACTCTGGAGTCTCCACCTGTTTTCCGGCCAGCGTCTCCATCTTTTTCTTTATGGACTCGATCTTTTTTTCCTGCTGGGCATATTGGCTGTTCAGCCTTGATACCGTATTGATCTGCTTCTGTAGAGACATCTGAGCATCAGTACCAATCTTTTTTACAGAATCCGCCATAGATCGGATCGCCTGCTCAACCTCTTGTGTCCCAGGAACCATCCCGTCAGTCTGTATTTCTGTATCAATAATAATAGAACCGTCAGCTTCGTACATGATTTCACCTCCAATCTGGCGGTATAACGCACTGGCTCACGGCTCACGCATTATTCTCCTAACATTTTCTTTAACGCCGCTTCTTCGGCTTCTTTTCTCTCTTTCTGTTCCCTGGTAAGGATCTGTGGCAATTCACATAGTGATTTGTTTTTCCGGTAGAAATCAATCTCCCACTTTTCTGGTTTCTTACCTTCTGCACGGTTCTGTCGATATGTCTGTACTGTCGAGAACAGGCAGTCACCACCAATCTCCATGTAGTAGCCGAAGAACGTCCACCAATGGAGATATTTCATACTCCGAACGTCTCTCGATGCAATCCGGTTCACCGCTGGTATGATAATAGGAGAATCCTTCTGCCAGTCCATAGTCCTGGGTTTCGGTGACCCATCTTCTACCATAATACCGCCGTCCACAAACCACGCTGCCTGTTTAGCGGCCTCTTCCCAGTCATCAACAGGAATGGTCTCATAATCTATGTACAGAATTTCCCGCATTACCTGATCCTTATCATCCTGATCGAGTTCCGGGTCGCTAAATGCGGCCAGAATATCCAAAACGGCCCGGAAGTCTGTACGGATACGATACCAGCGTCCATTTACATTGAGTTTTTTTGGAAGTTCATACATCAGCGGTGATATTTCTGCGTGTACTTGCTGGCCCTGGTCTTCGCACGATTTAATCTGGTTCCTGTTTCTTTTTCAATCACAGCTTTGACGGCATTAAGAACATTCACAACGAAAAATTCCCCCGACTCCAGAAGCGTGAACGGGCTGGTAATAGAAAAGAAACTTCCTGAAACATCTGCGTTGAACAATTTATCAATTGCTATCTTCATGCGGTCAGACGCTACGCTTACCGCCGATGCATCATTTGTTCCTTCCAGATTGTTCTGAATATCATCAAATTCTTTCAATGCATCCTCATATCTTTCTACGATACCAACATCAGCAGGAGAAAAAACGAATTGCCCCAGTTTTTCTTTTCTCTGGTTAACGATATCATATACTTTACTGCCATCATCAACAGATATACAAGTTCCCTGGATATTCTGTTGTGCTGGTATCTTAATTAATTTATTACGATTACTCATGCCTTTTTACCTCCTATGCTCCTACCGGAATATTTCCCTCTTTAAACACCGGTGATCCTGCCGTGATAGACTCCGTAGTAACATACCCTTTCTTACGCCCTCCATCGTAGGAAATATTAAAAGGAATGTTAACGCCAGATGTTCCACCACCATAAGACTGTGGCTTAATGATTACGTTTTCGACAAAAGCAAGCTGGTTCGCCGCCTCTGTATCTTCTACAATAATCTCAAGAATCTGGGTCTTACAGTCATCCCCTGTCTTCCTCTCCATAGCAATGTCACGGATAGGATTATAGATTGCATCTTCGGTTCTGGCATAATATGGATCAGTGTCCATCGACGGCTCGTACCCGTTGTCCTCGGTTACATTTTCTCCCCAGACATTCTTATTGGTAGATACATCCGGATTCAGTTCGACGGCCAGATCGTCATTATCTCGCCCAATCTTAAACCATGCCGCATTTGTTGCTTCGCTGTTGAACTTAGGATTAAGATAATGGATAAGCGCTTTTCTCTCTAATTTCATATTGTTCTCCTTTCATCGTTCAAACTCATTTTCATATTCTATTACAACAGGGAGCACCCAGTCCTGGACTCCAGATTCATCTGGCTCCAATCCATAAAAGTTATCCCTGGTTATTTTCTTTATTGTCCGTCCTGACGCTAATTTAGGATAGGCCACTAGCTTGTGTGATTCTCCGTCAATAACAGATGTTTCTTTACATAACCATTTGCCAAGTGCATCAAGAAACTTCTGAATCATCAATTTTTGCCGTTCACTGTCAGTGGATGTACGGTAAATTACAAAAAACGGATACCGGCACAACTGCACCACACCGCCGCAAACATCTTCTTTCTCCGTATAGATCAGCGCACCATTGTCAGCAGAAAACGCAATGCCAGATCCTTTTTTAAGATCCTCAAATCCAATGGATTCTTTCGGAAGTAATCCAGGAAACTCATTTAATAATACCTTCACAGCTTCCGTCAGCACCTCATAACCACCGAAGTCCCTGCCAATAGGCTTCTTACTTTCCATGCATTTTGCCTCCTGCCCTCTTTTTCGTGTCCCTTAACCAACGCCGCCCATCTTTTTCCTTGGCCGGAACAAACCATTCTTCCTGCGCTTTCGGATGTGCAGCCTTGCTGTATTGCAGTTTTTCACGTGCACGTGTCTTGCCAGCATACTGGCTTACCAGAACTTTTTTACCTCCCAGCCTTGCCCATGTACTTCCAGTCTTTTCATCCACCATGACCTTTCCCGAATATAAGAAACGTCCTTGCGGGCCATATGCGGCATATACCTTCCCGGTTCCTGCCACAGATGCACTCTTTCCACGAGTCACTGCTATAAAAGGACCTTCCTGCATTGGCATAAACTCCACCATAGATTCCATTACGTCACTATCAAGTTCATACTGCGCTCGTTGGAAATTTCGATTCAAACGATCCATGTTCAGCCTTATCTGCACACCGCCAGTCACAATTGAGAACCCTTTGAAATGTTTCTTTTTCATTACTTTCCCCCGATCTCAAAATGCGGGATCAATTTGTATGGGCCTCCTACGCTCGTTATCTTATAGCAGTCATCCATAATACGATTCAGATAATCCAATAGGCCGCCACGGATATCATCATCCAGAATCGGCGTCTCATCATACTCTCCACGAATGAAAAAGCTCACACCGTCAACGAATGTCACGGTATCGGTAACGTCAGGAAGCGCTTCCCAGGCTTTCGGCTGGTAATACTGCCATTCGCCTATCATTATCTTGCCTTCCATAATTCTGTATCTAATATGGAGATTAGCAGTATCGGCATTCTCCAAACCTGTCTTCTCCTGGTTCGCCGCACGATCAACAGAAAGGTCAACACCAGATATAACACAGGGATACCACATATCACCAGACTCCGTTTTCCGCTTATTAAAAACTGTGATTGTGTCAGTATACATGCTATCCCTCCGGCAAATAAAAAAGAGCCATCATCAAATCTAAATTGACTTGACATATGGCTCTGTGGCGCTCTTTTCGTTATTATTATATTGTAGCGATGGCGGGCCGGATTTCAACCGACATACACATTTGCGTGTGTTTTCACTCTTAAACTACTCACCCTCGCTTTTGTTTATTATACCATATCCGCTTGATCCGTTCAATCATTTTGCGTTCTTTCTCAGACACATTCCGATCTCCCTTTTCATTGTGGATATATCCTTTATGTACGTGCGGAAGCACCGGCGTTCCATCGATAGTATGCGGAACACCCGCTACATCAATCTGTTTATACCGCTTATTATGCTTGTCATAATAGGTAATACTTTTGAGAGTGCCATTGCTATTTACAGTTGCGTAAACACGCCCCTTTGTCATTGTTTCCATAGGAGTCTTCGATGCTCCCTCAGTGGTCTGCACAAATTTAATATTTCCAGACTGATGCAGAGTCACAAACTCTTTGCCATACTCTTTTCCCTTAACGCTTATACCGCTGGATGCACCTCTACCACCCATTACACTTTGCCTCCGTAAACTTCTCCTGAAACGCCTGGATTCTAACAATATTTCCCATACATTCATCTGGTACTTTGCCATAAAATATTATCGTTTCTGGTTGCAAGCGCAATGACATTTCCTTGTACCCATCCATAAATAGCTGTCTGCTCTCTTTTCCATTCATACATCCCACAGATGATACAGCCACAGCACCACCCACTGGTTCACCATCAAAACACCAATCAAAGGAATCTGGCGTACTCCAGGAGATTGTCGGAATGACCTGAATACCAGCCTCTTGCAGATATGCCCCCACCCAGTGCTTGCGATAATGATTGTAAATCTGTATGGCTTTTGGAAAGTCCGTGTATGTAGAAAAGTCTGGAGACATAACATATCGGAATTCTTCCAGCTTTGGCAAATATCCATCAGTCCAATTCCAGAGACGATTAAATTGGTAGTCATCAATAAAAAAATGAATCCCTTTCCCCTCACACTCCTGACACGATCTGGAATAATTAAATGAGATAAACTCACATGGTCCATCATACTGAACTGGCTCCAATTTCGGAATACCATATTGCCCTACTCCGTCAAATATTCGCCGCTCCAGATTTTCGTAATTGCGCTTTTGTCTGTATCCCATCTCTACACCCCTGCATAAAGCAACGGAATACCATCATCTGCACAGATACCTGTTAAATACTCCGCCGCCACATCATATATCAACCGTTCCCGTGCCTGTTTATCGTTTAAAACAGCACCAACCAGACTACTGTTTTTAAGATCAGCAACAGAGCCGGCAGAATATGAAACCGATTCTCTCCCGGACGTCTTGCTGGTCACAATCTTCCCCGCCAGCTTTCCGGTTTCTGCATCTGTCTCATACCCTGCGGCGGCCCCTGCTATCTTCTCAAATTCATCTATCTTCGCCAAAACATCAGCTACCGCACAGACCGCTTTCTGTACCTTTGTCACCGCTTTCTCATCAGACGGTAAGCCGTCAACCAATCGGTCAAAGGTCAGAAAATCAATCTTTTCGCTGGCTCGCTCCGCAAATCGTGGGAAGTCGGATTCCGCTATGGTGGTACCGAAATATTTACTTTTATAAAATTCATAGTCCGTATACGCCATAGTGATCATCCTTTACGCCTTGTTGGATGCTGGCGCCACTGCCCCAATGGTAGAAATCACCACGCCGTCAATCCGCTCCGCAAACAGTGTAAGCCCGGACATGGCAACGTCCATACATGTCAGATTCGTGTAATCGGGTTCCTCATGAATTCCGATTAATCCGGTTTCATCGGACGTAAACGAGAATGCCTCACCCAGATCGGCACCATTAACCGGGACATAATACAGCACCACATTTTCTTTCGCCGTGGTAATAATCTTTCCCTTCGGTACAGACGAATTAAAGAACACCGTACCCAAGCCGAGGAAGTCCTCTACATAGTTCATTCCGAACGTGGTCTGCATGGTCACCTGCGCCGTAGATAGATAATCCGCAACGTCAAGCGGGTTCATAAAATGCACCACGGACACCGCATCATCCTCAAATAACACCTGCATCTGACCCCATGCCTGCGCAAGTGCAGCTTGGAACGTTGCGCCGTCCGCCTTACCGGTTCCAGTCAACAGGAAGTCGAAGAACTCCTTACGGACTCCCTTCTGAATGTCCTGGAGCATCTTCTCGGTGGTCATCCCAACTGCCTGGTCAAAACCACGTTCAATTATAGCTTCTGCCGTGGTCGCCTTTCTCCATTTCTTCGGTATGATGTCTTTGTAATTCACTGCCTCAGTTTTGTATTTGGACAGCGGAATTACTTCCCCCTCTGCCACAAGACCATCCTCCAGCGTTCCGGTGGCCTTGTAGGATTTTAAGATCGTACCGGCCTGCTTTGCGATCTTACGAGTTACACCAAGTGCCTCAGTCAGTTTCTTGACGGAGTACCCGTACTGGTTTACAAAGTCAACCTCACGCACCCGCACAAGGTCAGCCTTTTTGATTAAATTAGCATCTGCCATTCTCTTTTTTCTCCTTTATTGATTTAATTCCGGGAACAGATGTGTATTTGCCGCAATTGCGCTCTGACGCTCGGTACGGTCTTTGATCGCCATGATCTCGTCCTTCGTCATACCTCCTGACGGCTTTTTCTGCATCGGACTGGTAAACACGGCCCTTTTCTGGCCCGGATCATCTTCCGATACAAAAGCATCTGCATCTGATTCCTTTAACTGTGCGATAAGATCATTCAGCCCCAGGATTTTCCCGTCTTTCAACTTTAAACCGGCCGCACGGATGTCAGCTTCAACTGCCTTTTTCGCCGCACTGGATGAAAACTTCATTCCTTCTAGTTCCGTTTTCAGAACATCGTTAAAATCCCGCTCCTCCAGCTTCGCCGCATACTCTTTTTCTACATCCTCGGCTCGTTTCTTCCATTCCTCAAGTTCGCCCTTTACTCTCTCCGGGTCAATACCATCAAATTTCTTTATGGTTTCCTCGGCAGTCTCAGCTTTTGTTTTCCAGTTGTCACGGTCTGCGGTAAGATCATCCACCTGCTTTTGAAGCTTCTTGATGTCCTTTCCGTTTTCGGCCATAATGTAGTTGATCTGATCCTCAGTTAACCCCTGTTTCTGTAAGTCCTCTGTTTTCATAGTTTCTCCTTCCTCCGCTTTTAGGTTATTTTAGGCGTGTAACCATCCGCCAGCGGGTTGTCATTTTGTAGGACTTGACTTGTCCGTTAATTGGAACAGCAGGAATCGAACCTGCGACCAGCCGGATATAAGCCGGATGCTCTACCAACTGAGCTATGTTCCAGAATTGTGCATGAATGGAACCACTATATTATGCCATCCACGCACGTTATAGGAGGTTAACGATAAAAAGAAAAGAGCCAGGTACACATGGATTTCTCCACATGCATCTGGCTCCGGCAATGTCTTGCTCTGGCTCTACGATACGTTTTCCCGTTTTATATTATAGCTTACTATGTACTCTTTCTTGCACCAATGGCAATATAGAGGATAATGTTCTAAGCGGGTGTCTCTCAACACCTTCGTTTTGGTTTTCCTTCCGCATTTTGGACAGTAAATCCAACCGTCTTTTACCAGTTCCTCACTCCCTTATATAACTAATAGTTATATTATACACTTATATCATAACAAATGCAATAATTATTTTGCTATTCTCAGGCGGTCCCTCAACTCTTTCAAACCATTTTCTTTGCAGTATGTAACATACTTTTGATTTTGAGTTTTTAAAAGATTCTTTTTCCTATCATACTTCTGCTGTAAACCAAATCTTGTCTCCTCATCCCTGCATCCGTCTATTGCTTCTTTAAGCCCAGCCAATTCCCTCTTGGTTCCTCTAATACGCCTTTCAAGTTCCCTTTGTCGCATCTGCTGTTTTTCTGTCCTAGCATTCTCTTCTGTATTAAAACTCCTATATGGATTGTTCTTACCATCTCCCGGGAAAAACCCATGACGGCAGTTAGCACCACATAGACCATCTACTTTTCCATACCCGGTAACCATATAGAAATCTTGTAGTCCAGGAGTACGCCCAGTGCGAGTATAGAACTGGCCCTGCCACCAAAGATGATTTGTATGGTCAGTTCCTCCAGATCCAGTACGTGCGCCCAGGTGGGCAGTCGTGCCAATGATATCCCAGTCCATTTCTTCCATACGCTTAAGCTGTATGTCTCCCGTTGCCTGATTGATTCCAGTGCGAACAGACCGCGCAACAGCCGTTTCCAGCGTGTCAATATGCCCAGATGGGTATTTAACTGTCCCGCCGCTGGAAATCGCTTCCTGTACCGTCTGTTGCACTGCTGTGCTATACGACACCGCACCAGATGACACAAGATGATAAGCAGTATCACAGGAATTGATATACAACCGCTGCGCTTCCTCCGCGGTTGTCCTGGTAAAGTTCTGTAATTCTGCTTTGGTTGTATTATAGTTACGCTCCATGAGCCTTGCAAGGTGTGGAGACTGTTTCAAGGGGACCGGCGACATCCCAGCGGATTCATATATTGCATCATCCGCCTTAAGCGTTATAATGCCAGCTTCCTCCATAGCCGCCATAAGTTCTGCATCCTGTCTCCTGGTATACTTTATAAGTTCTGCCCGTATATCCTCCAAGAGAATACCGGCATCCTGTAATATATCTATCTGCCATTTGTCTGTTGCGGTGAACAAATAGGCTTCACCTCGTCCAATACGCTCCATCATACGTCGAATAATCTGACGAATAATGTACGAACGTAGTTCCCCAGCATATTGTTCTGATTGCTCTGTTACTTTTGATAGATATTCCGGTGTCAACATGTATCCTCCTCAAAATGTTCACAATAAGCACAAATGTCCCGTTTTCTTACTCGTACACAACAGCCATTATCGAATTTTAGTGGAAGAAAATCCTCATTTTTGATAATATCATCTTTCATTAACTCATCCATCATGTCAATATTGAGTAAAACGCCTATAAAAGAACCACCAGTACAGTAAATATCGATCATCTTACTCCTCCGCAAAGAATCCTTTTGGTTCCTCTGGTTTTGCCTCCTCAGTCATAGCTTTCGCCTCATCTTCACTCATGCCTTCAAATTTAACAAAATACATCCAAGCTGGAACCCTGTTCTGCACAACATAGTTCCACCATCTGGCCCGGTCCTCTTCACGGTTATATGTAATGTCCCCAAAGTCATAGGTGATTTCATAATTCCCCACAGGAGCCAGATTGTAAAGGTCCGCGAACACGTTTAACGCATAAATCAGCCCATCCAGACAATCTTCCAACTTATCCCGGCAGTCTTTAATGAATTGAATCGTACGTCTGTCATCGCTTTCAACCTGGGTAGCCGTCACCATACCTGTTTTCTGGTCAAAGACAAAATATCCAGATGAGAAGCCAACTTTCCAACCGATAAAGGACAGTTCATTATTGATGCCTTTAATCCGGGTATCTGTATTCAACACAGGATTAATTTCCTCATAAAAATCATCTGGACCATTCCCGAAAATATTCTTAACATAATGTGGTAATCCACTTATCGCCCGACCAGCACTCTTTCCCTTGATTTTTTCTCCACTCGGCATAAGAAGACGATCGTCCAGCAGTATTATTCTACGGCTGTCCTTAATCTCTTCACTATTCCTACTGTAAGCGATATCTAAATTTTTAAGCTCCTCGATCACTTCTGAAAATGCAGGTTTCCCCAATGGGCTATTCAATTCCTGATCGTTTGCTTTCGGCATCCTGAATACCCCAAACAACGGACGTTCAATTGGGGAGCCGCTGGCTGTCACAAGCGCTACCTCTGATTGCAATCCTGCCCACTTCGTCCGATCAAGTTCAATCTGTTTTCCCTTATCATTGGCTGTGTCGCTGACATATACCCGATTACTAATTAGGTACTGGCGTTGTGTTTGCCCATCCATATACACGTCCTTGAACCTGTGATACTCAAACTTTGTATAGTACTTTTTTGTAATCCCAGTGTTTGTATTGTATTGATCTACAAATACAATACCAAGGATATCTCCGTCATCGTTTGTATCCACCACCTGGAAATTAAACGGCGTCAAGAAATCTACCCCTGTCCCGTTCGGCTTAAGTATGATTGTTCCGTAGGCACAGCCATACTCTACCCACTGCCGCAGGTTGAAATATCGCTTGTCCACCTGTTTCATGAGCCAATCGGCCCGAACTGATCCATCAATCTTTACTTTCGCCCCAAGCATTGTCAGCCGGGCGATCTCCTCACAGAGTACTTTTGCAAATTTGATCGTGCGAATATCACTGTCTTTGTCCAGCCACTCCGGCACTCCCCGGTAGATGTTTGCACACCGGGAAATCAACGTATCCATCTCTGTCGATGTAACCGGCTGGAGGTCAAATTCTTCTAATGCATCTCTTTGAAATATCATACCTATCCACCTTTTTACTGTGCTTATCAGTCCCATTTACTCACCTATTGGAGTATCCCTTCCATTTTTGTAATATTCTCCACATACCAACATGTGCGTGCAATACAAAGTTGTTATTGTACCATTGCACGTGTCTAAAATTGATTCAGATGATTCTGTTTCAACTCTTGCATCTATAAAGCAACATTTCTCACAACATGGCCTAAATAGATTCTTAATCATTACGCACTGTTCCCCCTTCTGTTGAATAGTGATTCAAAGGCATATCTTACCGCTGCAATAGTATGGTCTTCCTGCCCCTCTGGATAGCCGCTGATTATGTTACCATCCTTATCTCGGTCATATTCATACTTCGTGAATTCATCATACGCATTTGGCGTTCTGCTCTTGTCAATTACAATCGTTCGACGTTGGAGCCATTTGAATCCATACTCCACACTTCCAGGCCCTTTGATTGCTTCTCGTGCCGGAATTCCCATATCACGATAATCACTAACTGACTTATTTTCGTTGCTGTCACAGGTTACTACATAATCGTCATATCCCTTTTCCCTTATCCATTCCGCCGTTATCTCATTGCTGGTCTTATGTACATAATTCTCATCGAGTAGATATATTTTTTCATGGGTGCTGTCATAATATGCTCTTACAAATGCATAAGCGTCTGGATACCAGCCCCAGTCTACGCCCTGGTAAATCCGATCAAATGTTGCAATCTCTTCATCTGTGATTGTACGCTTCTCAATATATTCGAATACATTTCCGCCAGTTCCATTTGCGTTACCCATGTATTCATTGTCATACGCCTTTGGATTAACTTCTTTTAGGTGTTCGGCGTCATCAATAAACCTCTGTCCAAGCCATTCAGAAGGAACATCCAGAAATGTACTGCGGTGTACTACAACTTCTGGGTTTTCTGTCTCTGCTTTCTCTATATACTCATTTGCCCAGTTGTTTTTGCTCTTTGGCGGATTGAAAGATTTCAACTTAAACGCAACATCTCCGCCACGAATTGCAGACTGCTCTATGTTACGGATCTCCTCTGGCCCGGCAAACTGGTCAAGTTCCTCAAACCAAACAATACCGATATAGCCAAACTCTGGCTTGATTGACTTGATTTTCAGCGGGTCATCAGCCCCACGGAAATATATCTTTTGCCCTGTTGGCTTATATGTAATCTCAATCGGTGATGTCTTGCATCGAAACTCATCCTCCAGCCCCATCTTCTGTATAGCCCATTTGATCTGAGCATATACGGAATCCTTGATGGTATTCCCAACCTTACGCATAACTAACGCATGCATAGTTGGGTTGTTTTTTATCAATTCTATGACAGTGCAGGATATCGCTGATGACTTTGTGGAACCACGACCGCCAGGGAAGTCATATTCACTGTGCTTCCCATTTCTGATATCTCTGATTACTGGGTGGAAGTTATCAGCGATGATATCCAGATCCATATGGTATATTCCGGCATTCCGTGCGGACTCTTCAAGCCTACGCTTCTCTTCTTCCTGTTCCTTGATAAGTAGCGCCTTCTCCAAATCGTTGGCTGCTTTTAGTCTGTCCGCAAGAGCCGCCTCTATCTCAAACTGGTCTTTCTCCTCTCCCTTGACAACACGACTCCTGAATTCCTGGATGTCTTTGAGGCTTAGAATTCGATCAGATTCGATGGTTTTCATGCGCTCGGCTATATAGGCCGATACATCAGCATGTTTCATCAGTCGATTCCCTTGTGAATAAGCGGTCTTTTCTGAGTATCCTGCCCGCTTCGCCGCCTCAGTCTGATTCCCGCATTCAATATAGTAATCCGCAAATGCTTTCTGCTTAGGATTCAGTTCCATCTACCCACCACCTATTCTATCTGTCAATCCCATTCCTGCATTGCCTCCCATATCTCTTTCAAACACATTACAACATCTACCACAGAAGCTGTACGCAATATCTGATAGTCTTTCACTCTCCATTCACCATCCTGGTTCTTCTGGTGTACAGGTGTGGAAAGTGTATACATGGTAATCATGCGATTCTGGTCCGGGGAATGGAATTGACTGGTACTTATCTTAACCACTAACCGGCGTGTTAATAATGCACGTTGCAGTTTTTTCATAACTCCGCTCAAATTTGCCATGTTACCTCCATAAACAAAATGAGCCATACCTGCAAGTCTTATATAACTCACAGATATGGCTCAATGGCTCTTATATAATTATACTTCATATCATGCTATTTTTCAATGATTTTCTTATGCAGCCTGTTTTCTTATGTGTCTTAACGTCTCTGGTGTAGATTGTGCATAATACTGGGCCGTAACCGCTGGACTCTTGTGACCCATAACTTCCTGAATCGTGCCAATATCTACCCCTTTATTCTTAAGACTCATGCCCAGGGTTTTTCTATATTTATGTGGATATACCCTGTTCTCAATTCCAGCCCTTTCACCGATCTTCTTAATGGTATTCCTATATGTACATGTCGTAATTTTCCCGTATGGCTTCCTACTGCCCACAAACATATACGGGCTGTCATCTGTCCTTGATTTCAGATACATTTTATAGTAATGCATAGCGTCATCATCCAAAAATATTGTCCTATATCGATCTGACTTCTCGGATGGTATGAATATATCACCAGTTCCCATGTCAAGCCATTCAGTCTTCGTCTCAGCGATCTCTCCCACTCTGGCCCCGGTACTTCGAAATACTTCCAGCATAGCCCGTTCCCGAATGTTCTTACAGGCATCCCGCATCATAGCCATTTCTTCCGGCGTGTAATAATCAATCGGTTTTTGAATGACCTTCTGCGGCTCTGTTGATTCCACAGGATTATCTTGGCGTAATTTCGCTTTCCTCATCCACGTGAAGAATGCAGAAAGAAATCTCCGTTCATTATTCACCGTAGACGACTGATTTTTCTTCCCGTTTTCTTTAACATTTTTGTCTTCATACCATTGTAAATACCAGTCAATATCATTTTCATCTATCTGATCTAGTGATTTGTTTTCGATCACAGTAATAAGCCTCTTGACTGCTCTAAGATAATTTTCCATTGTCCCACGTGCCAACTTTTTCTTTTTTATGATGAACAGTCGAATAATATATTCATTTTTTTCATCTACCTCATCAACATAGGCTGCTGGAAGTGTCGTGATCTCCTCTATATTCACCTTAACAAATTCTTCCGTTATTACCTTCTCCAGTACCTCCAGCAAATTCTGGTTAAGTACGTATGACATAGCTACAATAATATTATTCATTACCTCTGTTTTGGCTGTCTGTGTATTCATTATTTTTCCTCCTTAGTATGGTTGCCCAAGGAGTTATATTATGGTATAATATCCTTAGGCTTAATCGGCGATAAATAACATCTTGGCGGGTGGATTTATCGCTATTCTTTTATGGTTTTCGAATGTATGTTCTTTTAAAGATTTTTTATTTGCCGGACAGATCGCCCGGCTTATCTCGTATTCTCATATTGTGCTCCTCACCTTCTAAGTTCCTCGCTGTCTATTTGCCTCATGTCCATATCCTCATTGCAAAATGGACACCATATAGTTTTAATGTGACCGTTTCCACTACCGTGTGAACTATCCCATTTGCTGGCCGTAAAAACATTTCCACAACCTATACATCGGAAATATCTTATCTGGTATGCCTTTCTACCCATATTTTTCTTATCTCCTTCATATTACAGAAAAAGTCAACCATCAAATATTGATAGTTGACTTTTTTCTAAGATATTAATTCAAGAAATCTTCTAAAATAATCTGTAATATAATATGGATTTTCCGCTTTTTCATCTGGAAACATAATATTAGATTCGATGCAAAAACCTGTCATTGTCAAACTGCTAATCATTGGTACAATCATATTTTGATTAATCCCAAATTTTTCCTCTGCTTGGTTTTTAAATTTTTTCCAAACCTCTTCCTTTTTACTACTACTCTTTTTATCTTTTATAAATTTATCATTTTCGCATTCATATAACAGATTCAATAAATTCAACTCACGAATAGAAATGTTTTCCAGCCTTTTTAAATATTCTTCATATTCAGAAATATTTTCTTTAAATGCCCCTAACTCAAAAGACTTTCTGAACAATTTAGCAATATATTTTACTTTTTCATTAACTGCAAGCCTATCAACTATCTCCAGTGTCCTTCCAAACTCCATTAAAAAGGATATGTCTTTTACATCTTCCAATGTTATCAAACCATCTTCAAATATTATTTTGCACAATTCTTCTCGTTTACTTTTCTGATAGTTTTCAAGTATGGAATCTAGTCCCTCTTTTATTCCTGGAATTATTTTTAATGTGCCAAAAACATAATTAACAACCGGGTTCTTTGATATATCTCTTAACTCATTTGCATTGTCCAAATTTGTCTTTGCTAGATCAAGGTGTTCATTCATATTTTTATAACCTCCCGAAACTATTATAGCTTCGTTTATGCCAACTATCAATATTTAATTATCAATGTACAATCTTTATTAAATGGCAGTTTTATTACATAAACTTATTAACTTTACGCAATGTTATCTACCTGCTGCCTGCTCAGCCAGGAAGGCGGCAACTGCCTTTCGAATCACCCAGGCAATCGTTCGCTCATTCCTTTGGCAATAGGCTACTACCTGTCTCAACTGATCCGGGTCCATACTCACGCTTTGTCGGATCACCTTGTCCTCAACCGCTTTCTTCGGCCTCGCCATTGTTGTCCCTCCTTTCCTTGCATAAAATTATCACTTTTTTCTTTATGGCAGTTTAGGTGACTTATTTTAGTTCATAGATCCTGGCCGGGAACTTCAGGTTGCTGTCAAAAAACCTCTCGCTGATAATTCCCGGTTGCCTTGTCCCATCGTTGTAAAATAACAGCCGATATCCATCTTCCCCTGCCGCAATCCGTTCGATCTGTACAACTTTGTAGCATTTACGGCTTGTTGTGCTTAAATCATCGACGATTAATTTTCCAATCATCTGTGCGGCCTCATCGAAGGTCAATTCTCTGCCAACACAATTTTCTTCTGTCCAGTCTCCCGGCTTATGTACTCCGGGAGTCGGATCGAACATGCTTAGTTGTCCATCACATTCATAGTTATTAAGTGCTTCAAACTTCATATCTCGTTCCCTCCAGATTCAGGCCTTTCTATAAAATCAAATATGTTCATCTGCCCCTGCTGCTCCCAGGTTGTCCATGGGATTCCTACATAGTCTAATACTTCGGCCATTCCCAGTCCCCCTTCACTTACTGGTTTCATACAGAAATCATACTGTTTCGGATATTGTTTCGCCATCCGCTGGAAACGGTTCGGCTCCGGTTCCATGTGTGCGCCAAATGCACAAAACATACATCCCGTTCGTTGCTCCCCTGTAAGATAATATTGTCCACACGGCGTCTGCTTAATGTCTCCATATACTGAGCATATTTCCAGATCGTTTTCTACTACATAACGCATAACATCTTGTTTGGTCCAGAATCCTAGGGGTTGGCTTTTTATCCTGTCACCATCATAAATATTACAACCTGTATGTGCGTATTGCCTGGCTCTCATAATCCCTTCATCCTGTGTTACTCCAATGTAAGGGACTCTTCCGGTTTCTTTTTCGTATTTCTTAAATGGTCCCTTTTTCATAATATCGCAACACTTTTCGCTTGTATCAAAAGGGGCTGACAGCAATGGTCTCCACTTAATTGCTAAACTGTATGCTTTCCCACGTTCATCCCCATAAAGCAAATAATTTCTGTATCTATCAGAAAGGTTTCCGTGTCTCAATTTGCGAATTCTCATTGCAGTTTCCTTGCTCACCAACGGATACCCTTCCGTCAAAATAACTTGGCGAAACGAAATTTTCTTTCCCTCTTTATCCCTTGGCTCTATTTCCACAAATTCCCCAGATGCCTTACGGGCAAACTGCACAATTTCTGGAAACTCTAGGCCAGTGTTAGAAAATACTGCTGGCACATACTCTCCTATTTCTTGTCGGATCAGATGCAAAAGCACTCTGCTATCTAATCCACCTGAATAACCTACATATACCTGTTCGCCCCAATTATCATACCATTCTCTTATTCTGGTCCTACTCAATCTCAACTTCGTTTCCCAATCGAGATTCTTACGCTGGGCAAATTGCCAATCGTTAAGTTGTAGATCATCCTCTTTTATAAACATAATCGAAAGGAGCCGGGATATCCCGTCTACGGTGGCCACCGCTCCGGCCTCCTCTCTCATTTCTTATCTGTTATTCTCTTCAAACTGTCCGCATTCCCTCATCTCATCTTCACTCCCAGCACACGGCCAGTTTGTTTCTCTCTGTTCTTGTTCCTCCGCGGTACCATAATGCTCACAGTATCCGCAGCGGCTCCACTCACATTTCATTATTACCCCTTTCTTAGTATCGAAAATATCAATTTTGTGGACTATTTTATTACCACCTTTTCAAATATCCACAAATAGCTGTGATTCTTTCTTGCATGTTTCTGATTATGATGCACTTTTGGAGTTTTTGTATTTACCAGAATAAACATATCTCTGGTATACAGCCCCAATGCCTCTGCCATATCTTTGATTTCAATGTGACTCCAACGTTGCTTACATCCATAAACTTCATCCTGGCACTTTACAAGGATAAATCCACCTGGTTTGATTATCCGGTATAGTTCTTTCAATCCTGCCCTGTATAGTTCCATTATTTCAGAATGGCTGCTACTTTTTGATGTGTTATAGCAGTTAACCATATCGCCTAATCCCGTTCTGGCATAAGGCGGATCAAGCACGCCATGACAAAATGTCTCATTCCCATAAGGTAAA
This sequence comes from Bacteroides thetaiotaomicron, assembly GCA_034142505.1. Classification (GTDB taxonomy): domain Bacteria; phylum Bacillota; class Clostridia; order Lachnospirales; family Lachnospiraceae; genus Hungatella_A. The sequence continues at coordinate 21,523 of JAWZDV010000090.1, read as the reverse complement.
CACCTAAAATCAACACCCGTTTTTAAGTCTGATCCTACGATTTTATATTTACTTTTATCTATATCTCTCCAGAAAACTCCTTTTCCATAAGTGACATCCGCTATGCTGTCTCCAACCTGAAAATAAAGGTCAGCAACCTTCGCTATTAATCCGGAATTATCTCCTATATGTACCGTGTAAATTGCATTTATCATTTTTGAAAGGAGCTGTGTACACTTTACCCTGCAGGAGCTCCAGCCTCCTCTCATCGTTTAATTGTTAATATTCTAAATATCCCCAGCGTTTCTTACCATCAGGCACATCGCCACGCACATAATCTATACATTCTTTGTGATTTTCGGCACACATATAACAATTAAGTTTGGCACAAAAACAATGATCTCCGCGAATATCTATGTCGTAGGCATTTTGACAAGTATTACAGTTATTTTCATCTGTAAATTTCATTTACTCATCTCCTTTCCTCCATCATTCCGAAAATGTTAATTTTTCATTTCATGCCCCTTACATGGATACTCTTGCTTAAAAAAATACGGATAAGGAACCGGAACCCCAATATTTGTATCGTATTCCGTGTAATCGCAATAGTCCGTGTCAAATTCGGATATCTTATGGTGTGTGCACTTAATACATTTGTCAGGAATACTCATATCGCACCTTCTTTCACTCCAAATGTTAATCTGGTTTATATGGATTTGGCAGCCTTCCCGGCAACCATGCAACTATATGCTCCATGTCCCATCCGCTCCCCTCTTCCCAGTACGCTGTCTCGTACAGGTACAATGTGCACGGTTGATCCCGGTCTGTAACTGTTACAAGATATGTGCCATCCTCTTTTGGCAAATGCTCCTCCACTGGAATCCATCCAACTGGTTCCATCCCTCTATTTTCGTACTTAAATAATTTCGCCAGCGCATAGCTGACTTTTTGGCTTTTTGGCGGATTCCGATTGTATATTGTTGTATTTCCTCTCAATACGAAATGATCCGGCCCCCACGTTTCTGTTAATCTTGCCATTTTACTCCTCCATATTCATTACTTGTACATCTAATCCATTGACTTCCATGTGGTCGCTGACCGGAATGACCAGGCATTGACGGCCGTCTATGTATTTGGTTTCAATCAGACTGGTATATTCGGGGTTGACCTTGATGGCCACGTCCGGGGTCTCGATGTTGAATTTCTTGGGGTTGGTGATATTGGCGGCCATAAGGGCTGTCTTCTCACCGGCTACGTCCTCATAGTTCTTGTCGAATTCCACCATCTTTTCATCTGGTACGCCGCTGTCCTCAAAGAGGCGCTTCACATCCGTCTTGGTTAATGTCAGCGGTTCGGGGAAATCCTTGGATTCCTCCAGCATTTCATTCAGTGTCTCGTGGATGTTCTTGACCAAGTCATAATCACAGTCATCCCCCAGCGTGGTGGCGATCACCGCATTGAACGTCTCCTTCTGGCTCTCCGCCGACAACGGGATGGAACGGCAGCCAAACATATCCTCAATAAACGCTTCCTGGAGCTCCTCGGCATTCTTGGAATAGTAGAGGAAACTGTGGATATCCGTAAATCGATCATTGAACGCTGGAAAGAGGAATCCTTTAGCCGGAACTCCTACCACCCAGTCACGGTCCCGGTTCTCAATTGCATTCTTCTCCTGTTTATATCCAAGCCCTGCCTTAGAGAGATTAACCGGGCAGATACTACACAGGAGGTATTCAAACACATCGTCGGAGGCGTCATACATCTGGGTACCGTCTGCGGCCTTTCCTGGCACGTCATATACTGCGTGGATCAGGATAATGTAATAGTTCTCACCGAAGTCATAATTCTCAATAACTCGGTTGTAGAATTCTCCGATCAGTTTCTCATCCTGGAGCTTGCTGTTGCGGAGCTGGAGTAAGAATTCCTGTTTCCCGCCATCCTTCTCCTCCCCCAAGGGGAAATCCATATTTAGCAGGTTCTTCCCAATGGCGCCGGATAGGGTCTGCTTGAAGATGGTAAAATACTTGAAGGTGTCCTCCTCTGGCAATGACAAGAACGCTTCTTTCAACTCCGTTTTGATGTTCTTCTCCGCATCCACATAACAGCCACAGATCCGGGTGATGGTGCAGTTTTCCGGGGAGAACTGCTTTCTGATTTCGCTTACCTCTTTTTTATTCATGGTTTCCTCCATTCCTCGCTTCTACCAAAAGTTCCGTTACCGCTTCAATGAACTTCCGTTTCAGCCCCAAATCAACGTCCATAAGTTCCTTGCTCTTTACCTTCCGCTTAATACCTTCCCTGCCTCGATATGCCGCCTCTGCGGCTTCGAAATCGGCTCCCAGCTTCTTCATGCGGGCCTTGACGGCGGTGTATGTTGCACAGCCGTAATTGCTCTTGTCACCTCTGGCTTCGATAAGTGGCTGGATAATCTCTGCACGGCTCTTGGACATAAGAGATTCGTCAATGGCAGCCTTCTTCTCCTTGGCAGTCCTTGCCTCCTCCTCGATGTTAACTAAGATCGACTCGAAGAGGCTCCTGTACTGCTCCTTGCAAGAGATAACCTCCAATTTGGACGGCTCCTTATCTGGCTTATATAAGTCTTTGTACTCCTTAACGTCCTGTTCCAGCACAACGCCATATGTGTTCCGCATCTTCGTGTAGATCCGTTTGAGGAGAATATTGAAATCTGCGAACCGGTTCGGATAGGCTTTCACAACCCGATCCACTTCTTTCCTCATCCTCAACTTCCACTCAAATTCTTCCGGCGGCCCTGCCATTTCCACAATCCGATTGTTCTCAATGCACTTCCGAATTGCACTGAACTGCTTGTCAAAATACGCAATTAATGTCGCCTCCAGACACACGAACTGTCCGTGTATGTACTCACGATCAGATATCCCTGTTTCTCTTCCCATTGTCTTCCTCCTCCATACTCAATTTTGCTATAAGGCTTTCCTCCATAGCCTCAATGATCTTGATGCTCCCTTCCTTAACTTGAAGGGGCAATACCCCGTCTACCTTATCCCTCTTGACTTCGGAATTGTATGCATCCCTGAAATTTGACCGTTCAACCTCGATCTTCTCCGACATACACAGGTTCTGCCATCCAAACCGCCGTACTACCCTCCTGGTACGCTCTGACAGGCTTGCCAGGGCTTCCGCTTCACGTGGGTATCCATACTTCCGTATCGCCATTAAAACCGTTCCCCAGGCTTCGTCCCAGCTCTCAGTCCTGCGTTGGGATACCTCTGCATACTTCTCCCGGATATCTGCTATGGTTGGCGGGAATTTCCCGGTCGCCATATAACTCTTTATGGCAAGACCAGCGATCCGGTAGTCCAAATCGTTCAGCATCTCATACCACATGTCGAAGGCGAAGGAGTCCGGGATGAACGTCTCCTGCGGATATACCGCTTTCATCCCCTTCACCAAAAGTTTAAATTCATCTCTTGTCACCAGTTATCCACCTCGCTTACTCTATTTTGGATCTTCTCGATTCTACTGGACGGCAGCCTGCTTCTTCTGGCCTGCACGATCAGCGTTTCAAATTTCTCACGGAATTTCTTGGTACTACGTATGTTGCTCTTCCAGAAGACATCTGTAACCGCAAATTCAAGGGCTGTCCTGATATCTTCCTCGCTCCTGTTATCCAATCGCTTCATGCGTTCGATATGGACACACCACGCTTCCTTCTCCTTTTGTGTTGTCGGGACCTTCGCACCCTGGAATTGCTCCAAGCAAGAATGGACCAAGGTATTAACGCAAAGCATCTCGAAGGAGTTCTCTGGAAACGTTGCTGGCTCCGGCGACGGAGTTGCAACTACGCTTTTATTATCTTTCTTCTTTCCTTCTTCCCTTTTTCCCTTATTTCCTTCTTCCCCTTCTTTTCTTTCTTCTATTGTTGGGAATAGACTGGGATCAGGATGGGACTTGTCTGGGACTTGTCTGGGACTTGTCTGGGACTTGTCTGGGACTTGTCTGGGAACATCCTGATACTTACCATAGTTTTCAATAGTAAATATGCTGAATTTTGACTGGGAACTAACTGTGATGTCTCCTGTCTTTTTCAAATGTTTTAGCGCTGTCCTAACCTCGTCCTGAGTAAGCCCCGTTTCTTGTGCAAGGGTGGGGTAAGAAGATACAAAAGAACCTCTCGGTACCACTATCCCCCGGTATTTCCCTTCTTTCCAGTTTGCTCTAAGCAACATATGTATAAACAGCATTTTTGTATTGAAGTCCAAGTACCACTCCCAATCAATAAACTGTCTGTAAAGCTTAATGTGTCCTTCCATACACTCACCCGCCAAACATAGATATCTGTCCAGGGATATCCTTCTTTCGACAGTAAAGTGCCGCCTCCATTGCCCGTATATTTCCTTGGATAGACCTGCAACGGTTCCTCTCCTTATTACGACATACCCGGATCAGTCCTTCTTCTCCCGGTGCCGGTCGGAAGTATCCTTTGGAATCTCCAAGATTAAGAATCACCGTGGATTTCCGCTCTTCCTCTATCATTTCTCTAATCCTTCGGTCTCCAAACCCTGTCATGCGACGCAACTGGTCTCGTGTGACAGCATTCTTATGTCCGACCGGGATATAGTCTATAATTTTCATGGCCCTCCTTTCTGCCCGCCGCGGTCATGGCGGGCCTGTAAGGTTGTTTAGGCATGGCATCCGTCGTGACACATATCCATGCATCTATGAACGGTTAATAGTTACTATGTAATCCGCTGTGTACACCCTACATGCCACAGCAGGAATTACTAAAAATCGAATAGTGGCTTTGTGGACATTTCAGCTACCCACTTATGCACCGTAACCGGCTGGCTTCTATGTGGTATTGTTTTGCCATTAAGCACCACGGCGTGTCCTACCTTATATTTCTTAGCCTCCACCGCAACACGTCTACCCATGCAAATCCGATTACTAATTCAAGAATTTTGTACTGCCAAATTCCTTCCGAAACTGCTCGATGGTCCCGTAATGCTCCAGATAGTAGTCCAGGGCCATGCGTTTCAGTTTCTTGTCCATGCCAGCATTTTCCCTCTGGTTAAAATGCACACCATTAGGGTGAAGGTCTGGCCGCAAGGGAATCACGAACCCTCTTATCTCCGACTGCTTCTTAGCCTTATTACCACCGAAAATGTGATGCCGCTCTACGTAGGGACTCCCAGTGAAGTAGCAATGGTCCATATCGTCCGTGAACACACTATGTAACTTCTTCATGGCGCCTCCTCCAGTTCTGGTCATAAGCTGCCATCATGCGGTCAAATTCTTCCGATGGAAGAGTTTCTATCCCCTGCTCCCTGCACTCCGACACAAGGCCGTCGATCAATTCGCTCATTTCTTTAGTGTCGTATGTACTGGAGCCACGTAGCATAATGTATGTCCGGTACTGCAAGCCGTCCGTCCCTGCTTTTACCTGGGCCGTGGGGCGGATGTGGTATGATTCCGCTTCATCCGCCGTTCTGGTGCCGCTGTCGCTGTCCGGGAGTACCAGATAGACCACCTGTCCATCTATGACTTCCGGCTGGCCGTATCGGCGCAATAAAAGGTTGTGTAGGTGCGGCTTGGAAATCCTAAGACACTTCGCCAGCTTGGATAACAGCATCCAATAGTATGCATTGGCATCCAGGCTACGCTTCTTTCGAAACTGTTTAGCCGTTATATTCAACACTCGGTCCTTAATGGTCTCAATCTGCCCGGCAATGTCCCCTTCGACTTCAAACGTAATTTCAAACTTATTATTTAACCAGTTTTTGCTTACATTTTTTAATTGCCCAATACATTCCATAACTTACTCCTTTATGCTTTCCAGGGGACCCCTTCTGGATCTTCGGGAGGAATCATGGCTGGATCAATTTCTTTTGGCTTGTCCGGAGTTTTAGCAAAGTTTATAAGTGCTACTTTATACTCACCTTGCGTCATCGTTCCCAGGCTCTTTACATTTAACGCCTTTAAAATCGCATTTTCAGATTTTCCAATCCGATCACATTCTGCCTTGAATGTTTTCTTCATTTCTTCTGTAATTAGAGCGTCATCTATTTTCCCGTCATACTTGGTTCCATCAGATCCCCAATAAACGTCTGCGCCAATTCCTAATTGCTTACAGGCCACAGAGATTGCATCTGTTGTCGCCATTTTGAAACATTCGTCTGATACATACAGGCCACTCTTCTCTTTGGCCACAAAAGCGCTTCCTCCAGTCCCGGAGATAGGCTTAGACCATTCACCATCGACTTTCACATACATTTCAATGTCTACAAAGGCCGCTACTTCTTCGCCAGACTGCTCCAGCCATTTCCGTATAGGAATGTAATACCAGCCTATTCCACATGGTCCGAATTGCTCGGTAAGGGTCTTGATGCGCCACATGGGGTTAATATCGGTCTTGCCGTTCATGCGGCCCCCGCTTATCTTCTTCTTGGCACTATCAGGGACGGCCCTGACTTTCTCGTACAACTCTAAATTGTCCATATTAGTCACCTACTTAATAATAAGAGACTGTGTCCGTTTAGTAGTTACACCATCCACCTGTACACCAGCTTTAACATCCGCCAAAAGCTGTTTTCTGTCCACTTTTGAAGGCTGTGGAATCAGGTATTTATCCGGAAGCTTTTCTGGAACTTGGTCCAGCGATTCTGCATTGTTTTTTATGTATAGATAGAAGAGATCGCCACGGATTTTCTCATTGCCAGTAACTTTCATGGCATCAAATAACGCTTTTTTTAGCCTTTTGGCATTATTCTCCGCCGTATCCTTCCGTTTAGTAAGGCGGTCGATCTCTTCCTTTATGGCGGCCGCTCTGTGTTCATATTCAGCGATTACCTTGCAGTAACCCTCCGCCTTGACTTCCAGTTCCCCTTTAAGTGCTTCCAACGTATCCACAATAACCTCATTATCAGGATCTTCGTCCATCATTAACATAATTTCCTGCAACTCATCCTTGATCTCATATAAAGTACTCATACTGTCATTTCCTCCATCTCATACTGGTTTTCTGTCTCCCGGAGCATCCCGGCGTATCTCCTGACAACCTTATGCTGCCGCTTTCTTATCTTCATTGCTTCATGGCAACCGGCACACAGCCGCTTGTCTCCAGAGTCCAACTGCACGGCTGTGCCACATGCATCACACCTATACCAGTTCATCGGGAACCCCCTTCTTGATTTCCAAAAGCCAGGATTTTATAACATCATAATTTTTGTTGAAATATTCAATTGGTTCGTATATGTACATCTCCATTCTGTCGCAGGGTTCCTTGTAATCATATCCCGTCTTGTAGATAACAAAATCAATCGATGATACATGGCCGCTGTAAGTTATGAATACAGTAGGAAGACTCCCGGTCAGTTTCTGCTCCCTTTTCTCCATGCCGTTAATTCCGATGGCAAGCTGAATTAATTCCATTACTTTGAGCATCTTCTCTTGCTCGACTGGAATCTGTATGTTATAATTATTACGAGATTTTTTTACATCTGCGCCGCTCGGAGTTGCCGCTCCTGCGGTGCATTTTTTTGGCCGATTATAGCCGCCCTGGTACCGATTACCGCCAGTTGCGGCTCCGGCACGGTTTGTTCCATTCTTTCGTCTGCTCATTGTTTCCTCCTATTTGATATTGATACTTACGAAGAAGAGTACCCAGCCAGCTACACACAGCAGATTAATCAACACCCATTCGCCGTTGATCCGCCTTGGGCGTTCCTCCTCTACCTCCCGAAGAAATATCTTGTGTCCGTCTGCGCTGGTTATGTAGGACGGACGCTTCGTTACTTCCAATTTACGTTTCTCCATGAATTCCTCCTACATGACTGTCTTACGTTGCTCCTCTGGCACCCCCAAGGCCTCAAACAGCATCCACAAATTTCCAGCATTAAATAGGTTGGGATTCCTTTTTCGCTTCCAAAATGTGGATATTGATATACCCAATAATTCCGCCAGATCTCTATCCGTTAATTTCCTGCGGGTTTTGTATTCGATAATAATCGCCCGGATATTCTCGGATCGCTGTTTCGCATAGGCGGCATAAGCCGCGGCTTGCTTCTTACTTGCTGTCATATCTTTTCTCACCTCCTGTCCTCCGTCAACAACTCTTCAATGGTCACTCCAAAATAATCAGCAACTTTTTTCAAATTATCTGTTCGTGGAAAGGATTTATTCCATCCTCGGATTGTTCCGTTACCAATTCCACAATCCTTTTCTACCTTGGAAATGCTTACATTGTGTTCTTTACATAGTTTCACAATTACATCTAAAATCAACTTCTCACCTCCTTTTTTATTAGGGATTTAGAGAAAGATATTGACAAATATTAGAGAATAGTCTAAAATATGAATTGTCAGATACATATTTTAGAATTCCTATATATGGCCTTTCTCTAAATCCTGAGTTCATTATATAGGGTATTCTCTATTTTGTCAATATCTTTTTTAGGGTTTTTCTCTAAAAATATTAGGAGGTACTCTGTGAATAGCGTCGAAAAAGTAAAAAAAATATGTAAAGAAAGGAAAATACCAATTTCTAAATTGGAAAAAGATCTCGGATATTCCAATGGATATATCGGACAGTTACGAAAAGGTGTGTTTCCGTCCGATAGGCTTATCCAAATAGCTGATTACCTTGGAGTTCCTACCGATTACCTTATTGAAAAAAATAACGACAAATTAAATGCAAGAGATTATCGTGACATTGCAAAAAATCTTGATAAAATAATGAAAGATATACGTAGTGACGAAGACAGCCCATTATATTTCAATGGAGAAGAAGTAGATGATGAAACTCTTATATTAATGGAGGCAGCGCTTAAATCTACCCTGGAGCAGTTAAAAGTAATAAACAAGGTAAAATATAACCCGCACAAGAACAAGGATAAAAAGTAGGTGAGCCCTTGGATGAAAAAATCAGGAGACTAGTTTCCTATTACATTCAAAAATATAACACCACTGACCCATTTGAACTTGCAGAGTGTTTGAATGTATTGGTACTTAGATTTCCATTGGGGAAATTAGATGGTCAATATAAATATCTGAAGCATACGCGCTGTATTATTATTAATTCAGATATTGATGATGTGAATTATGCCAGAATTGTTGCCGCACATGAATTAGGTCACGCAATTATACATACTAAAATGAATTGTTGTTTTATGAGAAACAATACGCTTTTATCAACGAGCAAGGTAGAACGGCAGGCGAATTTATTTGCCGCAGAGTTATTGATACCAGATTCTTTATTGTTTGAATATGCTGGTTACACAATAGAACAGATCGCTTGTAACGAAGGGCTAAATAAAGAATTATTAGAATTAAAATTCCTTTAGTACTAGGGGAGGATACTATGAGTATAAAAGGTTCCATGTCGGAATTATTTGTTGGAAAAAAAGAATCTAATATAGTTACATTTTTTGGAAAGAAGATTAAAATTGAACATGATGAACTACATAAGATTGATTATTGTTATCATAAAATAGGATATGGTGGTGGTTACTTAGATTTTACCTTTAAAACAGGTAAAATCATACGATTTGAATTTAATTATAGAGTAAATGATAAAATAAATAGAGCCATAACGTTCATTAATGAAAACAATCCATCAATAGAATTTAATGAATACGATGCAAGAGAATATAAAGTTTTTCAGAAAGATTGGTTTATTATGCTAATGCTATTCTTTTGCTGTTTCCCTATTGGAATTTTTCTACTATGGTATTATAGAAAATATAGTACTCCTGTGAGAATTGCTATGACCACTTTCTTCATTGGAATATGGGTATTGGGAATATATTCATCCTTTTCCAGTATGAATGCTGTTTATAATGAGATAGAATCAGGAGAAATATATAGTTCTATTTTAGATGAAGCCAACAAAGAAGCTGAGGCTCTCACTGCAAGTATAGCAGAATCCCTTGGTTATAATTCAGAAGATAGTGAATCCGAAGATAGTAAAAGTTCCGATGAACCAGAAGTATATGAAGTAGGTGATGTTTTTGAATCTAATACAGCAAAGATAATGTATATGGATTCTGGTGATTACACTACTGATAATGAATATTTGGCTCCAAAATCAGGTAACAAATACATTTATGCTGAATTCTCAATAGAAAATTTAGGAGATAACGATTATTCTGTCGGCTCTGTATCATTTTCCTGTTATGCTGATGATACAGATTGTCCACAAAGTGTTCTAATAGGTGATGATACAATGACTTCAATAACTACTCTATCTCCAGGACGAAATACAAAGGGACGAATATATTTTGAAGTTCCTACAAATTCCTCAAAAATTGAAATAGAATTTGAACCTGATGTTTTAGATTCAAAAAAGATTTATTTCATAGTAAAATAAAAACCGCCCCTGCGCCAACAGGAACGGCTTTTATATAAATCGTACCGGGCAATAACGCCACGTGATACAATCAACCTACACAAGCATTGTATCATTTCCGGCGTCGTCTGTCAAAGGTACGGCGTTATTTTTATACCATTTTTTACCATAAGGAGGGAATAATACAATGGCAACAGCAAAAAAATTACCATCGGGTAGCTGGCGGTGCCTAGCTTTTAGCCATAAAGAACCTGTATATGATGGAAAGGGAAACCCTGTAATTGACCCAAAGACAAAAAAGCAAAAACAAAAACGCATATATGAATCTTTTACCAGTGACGACCCAAGCCCACAAGGAAAGCGAGAGGCCGAAGCGGCCGCCGCACTCTTTCAGCTTAATAAGTCTAAGCATCAAAAGAAAAAACAGCAAGACTACGGCAATATGACGCTCACAGAGGCAATTGATAAATACATAGACACCAGGGTTGCCCTTCAACGCTCCCCCACCACAGTAGAGGAATACAGATCCATCCAGAGGGTTGCTTTCCAGGATGTTATGGTTACCAATTTAGGCGATCTTGACGAAGTAATATTACAGGAAGCTATTAATGTTGAGGCAAGCAGACCATCAAAAAAATGGAAGAATGAAGAAAAACGAAAACCTATTTCAGCAAAGACCCTTAAAAATGAATGGGGATTAATTAGGGCCGTATTAAAAAAATATCGGAAAGGGATTGATTATGAAGAATTTGAACTTCCACAAGTCGTCCCGAGAATGGTAGAACTACCACCAGCACTGTCCGTATTGAAAATGGTTAAAGGAACTGACATTGAACTTCCCGTATTGTTAGCTGCATGGTTAAGTTATTCTATGTCAGAAGTGCGAGGCGTATCAAAGTCAAAATCCATTTCACCTGACGGAAATTTTATAACGATTAATGAGGTTGTTGTCGATGTAAAAGGACAGCCCTTTAGAAAAGAATTAGCAAAAAATCCGACTAGAAACCGCCGGCACAAAATTCCTACTTACATAAAAGAACTGATCGATAAAGTAGAGGGTGATATACTTGTACCAATGAGTGGACATGCCTTATATCATAGGTGGATTAGATTACAAAACAAATACGGAATGGAGCATATAACTTTCCATGACCTTCGGCATCTTAATGCATCAATCATGGCTCTTCTTCGAATCCCGGATAAATATGCCCAAGAACGCGGGGGGTGGAAGTCAGATGCCGTCATGAAAAAAGTTTACATGCAAACTTTTTCAGAAGAAAGAGAACGTGTAGATAACGTAATAGATGATTATTTCATGGAGCAAATGGAGACAGTGCAACACGAAATACAACACAAACAAAAAATCCCTTGAATATTCAAGGGATTTGTAAGCTGATGACGGGACTCGGACCCGTGACCTCCTCACTACCAATGAGGTGCGCTACCACCTGTGCCACATCAGCATGATGCCCAAGCCGTACTTGAGCCTTAGATATATTATCATGATAAATAAGTTTTGTCAACCAGTAACCAATTATTTTTTTTCATCATAATGTAAAGTAAAAAACAAAGAGGCATTTTATGGCTGAAAATGAGATGAATCGCAATGGTAACAGCAACAATACGAATGGCGCTGGCAGTAATATGAATCTTAGAGCCACCCCGGACTATGGACTGACCACGCCGGTTGCCCCGGAAGGCGGTATGCCGGCGGCTCCAGGCAATGGCATGGAACAGGTTCCTGTTCCCCCGATCGCGCCGGAAGGAGGACAGCCGGTAGAACCAGGTGAGAACGTTCCGGTTCCTCCGATTGCTCCCGAGGGCGGCCAGCCCGTATTCCCAGGCCCGGAAAATATTCCGGTTCCACCAATTGCTCCGGAAGGAGGACGGCCGGTGGCACCGGGTCCTGGCGTTAATATCCCCAGTTTTCCGCTCTTCCCCAGTTTCCCGACGACGCCATCCTATCCATCCACCCAGTATTTTGGCCAGGTGCGTTTCCTCAATGCATCGACCAATTCCTTCCCGGTCAATATTTCAATTGATAATACAACCTATGCAGTGAACTCCAGATTTGGTACAGTCTCCACTTATGACTGGGTCGCTGACGGGTTCCACACCGTGACGGTCAGAAGGGCTACCGGACTTCGCAGCATCCTGTTACAGCAGACCTTCCCGTTTACCGCCGGCGTCAAGGCTACCATGGTTCTCACGGATACGCCGTCCGGCGGGCTTAACATGGTGAAAGTCACCGATACCGGCTGTAACAACCTGCCCTACAATGCAGGCTGCTACCGCTTTGCCAACATGGCATACAGCGGTTCCAACTTTGATTTGCTGCTCTACGGCGGCGAGACCGTGTTCCGGAATGTAAGCTTCCAGGAGGTCACCTCCTACAAGCAGGCCATGGCCGGCTCCTACCAGTTCTACGTGACAAACTCCAGCAATTTCTCCGTGATCAGAGAAATTCCAATTATCGTGATCGGCGCCTACACCAATGGCGGCGGAGTCAATGAACCGCTGCTCTCCTTCCAGGTAGATATCGCGGCCCGCAGGAATTACACCACCTACATGATCGGCAACACCTGGTCAGACAATATTCTGCGCGCGTTTACCGTGGAAGACTGACAGCAGACAGGGGACCCGCCCGCGGGTCCCCTGTTCTTAATCTTCCTCCACGATCACCAGTTCATCCCCCTCCGAGATGACGCCGCCGTGTTTCACCACCGCAAACACGCCCTCTCTCGGCATAATACAGTCACCTACCTGTTTGTAAATAGCACAGTGGGCATGGCATTCCTTGCCAATCTGGGTCATCTCCAGGATGACGTCATTGCAGCGGAACACGGTGCCTACGGGAAGCGTTTTAAAATCATAGCCTTCCACGATTAAATTTTCACCAAATGCCCCGTCCTCCACCTGGGCGCCACGCTCCTTAAACGCGTCGATGCGCTCTTTGGAAATCAGGCTGACCTGGCGGTGCCAGTTGCCGGCATGGGCGTCATGCTCAATCCCGTAATTCTCTATAAATCTGGCAGAATGGATATTCACCTTCTGCGTCCCCTTTTTTTCACTGATGCACACTGCTTTTACAATTCCCATATGTATTATCCCCCTATCTGCGACATCTTTCTGTTTTCCGTGCCGCTCTCCTCTCTTTCATCCGGCTGCGCCCCGCCAAACTGGTGGCCGGCCGGTTTTTGTTCAATAGTATCATGAATCAGAACTTCCAGCTCCTTATCAGTACAGCCAGCTTCCATAACATCCCTCAGATTCACTCCCCCGCTGTATTGCAGGCAGTTTTTCAAAATACCCTCGGAGGTCAGGCGAATCCGGTTGCATTTGTGGCAGAACTTGTGGCTGACGGCGCTGATAAATCCGATCTTCCCCTCAAAGCCTTCCAGCCGGTAATAAACGCCAGGACCATTGCCCAGCGGCTCCCCATAGGGAATCATCGGACCATATGCCCTGGAAATAATGGCCTTTAACGCTTCCTCGTCACTGCCTGTCAGTTCTTTCCCCATGCCGATTGGCATTAGCTCGATGAAACGGACATGAAGGGGCCGGTCCTTTGCCAGACCCGCCATCCGGATAACCGTCTTTTCCGCCGCCGCCCCTCCAACCGGAACACAGTTGATCTTTGCCGTCACGTCCGGATAGGACAGGGCCTTGTCAATCCCAGCCAAAACGCTGTCCAGACGGTCGAATCTTGTCAGCTGCCGAAACATCTCCCGATCCAGGGTATCCAGGCTGATATTCACACTGTCGATCCCCGCCCGGTACAATTCCTCCATCTGTTCCGTCAGAAGTATGCCGTTAGTGGTGATGGTGACGTTGTCAATTCCTTCGATCTGCTTTAACTGTTCCACCAGCCAGGGAACCCCCCGGCGGACCAGAGGCTCTCCGCCTGTCAGCTTCACTTTATGTATCCCCAGCCGTGCAAAGCAGCGGCACAGCCGGAGGATTTCTTCGTAAGTCAGTATCTTCTCATGGGGCAGCATTTCCACGCCCTCCTCGGGCATGCAGTATACACAACGCAAGTTGCAGCGGTCCGTAAGTGAAATACGGATATAGTCAATCTTCCGATTGTGAGAATCAATCATGGCAGTAACCTCCTCCTGTGATCCCGGCAGTCAGCCCATCGGGAGCCAGGTATTGTAAGTATACCATAAACATCCCGAAACTTCCATGTCTTTCCCAGCCATCACCGGCCGCTTACGACATCTTCCCCTTCATCTGCTCAAAGCTGTCATTCAGCGTCTTACAGGACGATGCAAACTGCTCCAGTTCTTCCTCATTCAAGGACAGCGGCAGCACCTTCTGAATCCCGTTCTGGTTGATGATACACGGCACGCCGGCGTAGACGTCCGTCTGGCCGTACTCTCCCTTCAGCATGGCGGACACCGTCAGCACGCTGTTTTCATCACCCAGAATCGCCCTTGTAATTCTCGTCATAGCCATCCCAATGCCATAGTAGGTCGCCTTCTTCGCCTCGATAATCTTGTAGGCCGCCCCCCGGACCTCCTCCTCGATCTCGGAAAGTCTGGTCTGGCAGACCTGGTCATTCATCTCCTGGCACAGCTCCATCACCGGCTTTGTGGAGACCATCGCCTGGCTCCAGGGCACGAACTCGCTGTCCCCGTGTTCCCCCATCACATAAGCGTGGACATTGCGCGGGTCCACGGTCAAATACTCTCCCAGCAGATAGCGGAGTCTGGCGGTATCCAGGGCCGTTCCGGTTCCCAGCACACGCCTCGGATTAAAGCCCGACAGCGCATAGGTGATTCTCGTCATGATGTCCACCGGATTGGTCGCCACCAAAAACAGTCCGTTAAACCCGGAAGCCGTGATGGGCTCAATGATGGACTGGAACACCTTCGCATTCCGTTTCAACAGGTCCAGCCTGGTCTCCCCCGGCTTCTGGGCCACTCCCGCGCTGATCACCACAATATCCGCATCACGGCAGTCGTTGTATTCCCCCGCGTATATTTTCATATTGGAACCGGAAAATGCCAGGCCATGGTTCAAATCCATGGCTTCCCCCTCCGCCCTCTTTTTATCAATATCAATGAGAACAAGCTCATCACACACATTCTGGTTCAACAGCGAGTACGCGTAACTCATCCCCACCATTCCACAGCCCACCAGCACTACCTTTCGTTTATCCTTTCTCATATCCATCTGCATCCTTTCTATTCCATCCCACATTTCCCTCCACAACCGGGAACATGTTCTGTCCTGCTCTTTCTAGTATCGGAATCCGGCCTTCATTTTATACGCCGTCACGGACATCAAAAAAGGCTTTGTCCCCGATCACTCAAAGACAAAGCCATGTTTCTTATCTATTCCTGTTTTTTGCGCCGCGCTCACTTCAATTCCGCTCCCAGCCTCTGCCGCACAATCTCATAGGCCAGCACCCCGGCCGCCACCGAAGCATTCAGGGAATCAATATCCCCTTTCATCGGAATCGACGCGGTCATGTCGCATTTTTCTTTCACTAATTTGCCTACGCCGTCCCCTTCATTGCCGATCACAAGCCCGATGGGGCCGGTCAGGTTCATCCGGTACATCAGCTCACCGCCCATGTCCGCACAGACAAACCACAGTCCTTCCTTTTTCAGTTCCTCAATCGTCGCCGCCAGATTCGTCACCTTCGCCACCGGCGTGTAATTAAGCGCCCCGGCCGACGTCCTGGCCACCGTAGCCGTCAGTCCCACCGCCCGCCGCTTCGGGATAATCACCCCATGAGCGCCGGCCAGATTGGCCGTACGGATAATGGCTCCCAGATTATGCGGGTCCTCAATTCCATCCAGCAGAAAGATAAAGGGCGGTTCCCCTTTCTCTCTCGCCGCGTTCAGAATATCTTCCACCTCCGCGTACTCATAAGCCGCCGCCATGGCAATCACGCCCTGGTGCTTCCCATTCTCCGACAGCTGGTCCAGCCGTTCCTTCACCACATAATTGATAATCGTGTCATGCTTCCTGGCTTCCCTCACTATCGACTGTATCGGCCCATCCTTGCATCCGTCCAGCACAAACAGCTTATCAATCGTCTTCCCTGACCGAAATGCCTCCAGCACCGCGTTGCGGCCCTCAATCACCAGCTCGTCCCCGCGCCCTGGTGCTTCCCATTCTCCGACAGCTGGTCCAGCCGTTCCTTCACCACATAATTGATAATCGTGTCATGCTTCCTGGCTTCCCTCACTATCGACTGTATCGGCCCATCCTTGCATCCGTCCAGCACAAACAGCTTATCAATCGTCTTCCCTGACCGAAATGCCTCCAGCACCGCGTTGCGGCCCTCAATCACCAGCTCGTCCCCGCGCCCGTCGTCATTTCCCGCAGACTCCGGACCATTGCCGTCAAGCCTGTCCTCTCTTCGATCCATATCCGCCGGCCGGCCAGCCTTCCGGTCCCTGGTCTGCCCCGTCGCTCTCCGGCCATCCCGGATCTCCTTCGCCCGGTTGTCGCCGCTCCGGCCTTTCATCTCCTGTCTTCTATCGCTCATTCCAATTCTCCAATCCGTTCCAGTCCCGCACTGACAAGCTCAATCACCCTGTCAAACTGCTCCGTTATATATAAATATCCCACCAGCGCTTCAAACCCGGTAGCCATCCGGTAATCAATCATCGTGGCGTGTTTGGCCGTGGTCACGGATTTGGCATTGCGCCCCCGCTTAAACACCGCCAGCTCCTCCGCCGTCAAATCCTCCTCCAGCACCTTAATTAAATTTGCCTGAGTCTCCGCCTTCACAAGACCGGCACTCCGCTTATGCATCTTATTTACCTGCATGCTCCCGTGGTTCACCACCTTGGTGCGGATGATCAGCTCATACACCGCGTCCCCGATATACGCCAGGGCTAACGGAGAATAGCTGCAGGGGTCAACCGCCTGCAGCCGTAAGGATTCTTTCATATATGCAAGGAAAGGAAAGTCCCCCTCACCATTTACTATGCTCTCTTCCATTTAACTCCTTCTCTTGTATCCTCCAGCACAATGCCCATATCCAGCAGTTTCCCGCGAATCTCATCGGCAAGTGCAAAATTCTTATCCTTTCTGGCCTGCTGTCTTGCCTCGATCAGAGCCTCCACCTCGCTATCCAGCACTTCTTCCTTCTTCTCGGTGATGATCCCCAGCACGTCGCACAAATTCTCAATGGTCTCTTTCATATAAAAAACATAAGCCTTCGTGCTATCCGCATCTGCCGTGGAATTGCTCAGCTTCACCAGTTCAAACACCGCGGAAATGGCATCTGCCGTATTGAAGTCATCGTCCATAGCAGCCTCATACTTCTCAACCAGCGCCTTGGCTTCCGCCGCACTGGCAGTCTCCGCCTCCGTCATCTCACCGGCTGCCGCCTTCGCCTCCAGATCACGCAGCTTCTCCACTGCCGTCAGAATTCTCTCCAGCCCGTTCTTGGACGATTCCATCAGTTCCGCGCTGAAGTTCAGCGGACTCCGGTAATGGGCGCTCAGCATAAAGAACCGCAGCACCTGAAGATCGTACTTCTCGCTGATCTCTCTCACGGTGAAGAAATTCCCCAGCGACTTTGACATTTTCCGGTTGTCAATATTCAAGAATGCATTGTGCATCCAGTATTTCGCGAACTCTTTTCCGTTGGCCGCCTCGCTCTGGGCGATCTCATTCTCATGATGGGGGAAGATTAAATCCTCGCCGCCGGCATGAATATCAATCTGGTCGCCCAAATATTTCTTCGACATCACCGAGCATTCAATATGCCAGCCCGGACGACCGTTGCACCAGGGAGACTCCCAGTAAGGCTCCCCCTCTTTCTTCGGCTTCCACAGCACGAAATCCGACGGGTCCTCCTTGCCCTCTTCCCCGGTTACCTTGATCTCACGGAACCCGGACTGTAAATCCTCCAGATTCTTGTGGGACAATTTTCCATACTCCTGAAAGGAACCGGTTCTAAAATATACGGTTCCGTCCGCCGCCTTGTACGCGTGGCCGGAATCAATCAGCGTCTGTATCATCTCCAGCATCCCGCAAATCTCCTGGGTTGCCTGGGGGTGAGTGGTGGCCGGTTTTACATTCATCCCCGCCATATCCTTCTTGCACTCCTCGATATAACGCTGGGAAATGGTATCGGCATCCACGCCCTCCTCGATGGCTTTCTTGATGATCTTGTCATCCACATCCGTAAAGTTGGATACGTAATTCACGTCATAGCCCTTGTACTCAAAGTACCGTCTCACCGTGTCAAACACGATCATGGGCCGTGCATTTCCAATATGAATAAAATTGTAGACCGTCGGTCCGCAGACGTACATCTTCACTTTTCCCGGCTCCAACGGCACGAATTCTTCTTTTTTTCTCGTCAATGTGTTAAATATTTTCATATTCCTATCCCCTCTCTTTTCTTCTATTTGAATCGGACTCTCCGTTACTGGCGTTTCTGGCAGCATCCCTGACAGCCGCCGCAGTCGCTCTTCATGATTTTCTCATCATAACAGTAATCCTCCACCGCTGTCAACAGTGTAATGGCCTGTGAGGAGATTCCCTCCCCGCTTCCCGTAAATCCAAGTCCTTCCTCCGTCGTCGCTTTCACGCTGACCTTGTCAACCGGCAGGTTTAAGGCAGCCGCGATATGTTCCGCCATCTGCGGGCGGTAGGGAGCAAGCTTTGGCCGCTGGGCAATAACGGTGGCGTCAATATTCTCCACCACATACCCTTTCTCCTCCAAAAGCTTTCCCACGTGTTTGAGCAGTTCGATACTGGAGATCCCCTTGTACGCCGGGTCCGTGTCCGGAAAATGCTGCCCGATATCGCCAAGAGCCGCCGCTCCCAGCAGCGCGTCCATCACCGCGTGTACCAGCACATCCGCATCGGAGTGGCCCAAAAGCCCCTTCTCATACGGCACGGTCACACCGCCCAGAATCAAATCCCTGCCTTCCACTAATTTATGCACATCATAGCCTTGTCCTATTCTCATTAAAAATCCCTTCTATATGATAAATCTTATCTATTGATCAGTCTGTTACACAATCAGCCGGAGTTTCTTCTCGATACACCGGATCTGCAAATCATTCTGGCAGTAACAGCTCTCCCCATCCACATGCACCGGCATGGTCTTGTCCGTATGGATCTCGGCCTCCTGGCAGGTGTAATGGCGGACGCCGCGGTATTTGGTGTGGCCTCCTAAGTAAGCATTGACCAGAATCGGGATCAGGTTTCGTTTGGCGGCGTTGTGGACCACGCAGATGTCCAGCATACCGTCCGCCGGTTTGGCCTTTGGAGCAAACTTGAAGCCGCCGCCCTCGTAAGGATGAATATGGGCGGACACGAAGTAAATGTGGTTGAATTCCACTTTCTGCACTCCGTCTAACAACAGATATCCTTTCGTGGGATGAGCCAGCACCAGCTGCTTGAGACCGATCAGGATATAACTTAATTTGCCCAGATGAGTCCGGTTTAACACACATTTCAGCCTGGAATACAGAAGATTGTGGCAGACGGCGGCATCAAAACCGATACCGGCGCTGACCGCAAAACGTCGGTGCCCCACCTCTTCCCTTCCATAGGACAACACTCCGTAGTCCAGCAGCTTATGATATCTGGGATTTAAGATTTTTTTCAGACACCGCCCCGGCCGCCTGGGAAGCTTCAAACTCCTGGCCAGATCATTGCCGGAACCGGTAGGAATATAGCCCAGGGTCACAGGGCCACAGAAAGCCAGGCCGTTCAACACTTCGTTGACCGTCCCGTCTCCGCCCATGGCCACGATAATCCTGGGCTCCTTACAGCCTTCCGTCAGGAGCGCCGCCAAATCCGCCGCATCTCCCGGCTTCTCCGTTAAATGCGCCTCATACTCCACTCCCGAGTTGATTAACTGTTTCTCAAGTCTTCTCCATATCTTCTTTCCCTTCCCGCTTTTGGAGTTGGGATTTACGATAAAATAGTACATGGAAACCTCCCGTTATTTGCTATTCCTAAGTATATCATAAATACTACTTCCATGAAAGAAAATTTCTATAAAATTATTGTAGAAAAAGTATTGACAATTCGGACAAATCCATTTATACTATCTAAGCAGTCGCGAGTTAACCGCGGCCAAGACTATGGGATCTTAGCTCAGCTGGGAGAGCATCTGCCTTACAAGCAGAGGGTCATAGGTTCGAGCCCTATAGGTCCCATATCTTTCTAAAATTAAATATGGCGGAATAGCTCAGCTGGCTAGAGCACACGGTTCATACCCGTGGTGTCGAAGGTTCAAGTCCTTTTTCCGCTACTAGGTGAAGCCCTTGAAAACACTGTGTTTTCGAGGGTTTTTGCTTTATCTTAAACTATGGTACGGAATTTATTTATGGACTATTTATAG
Source organism: Bacteroides thetaiotaomicron (assembly GCA_034142505.1). Classification (GTDB taxonomy): domain Bacteria; phylum Bacillota; class Clostridia; order Lachnospirales; family Lachnospiraceae; genus Hungatella_A. The sequence goes on along the minus strand of JAWZDV010000090.1, from coordinate 885 downwards.
ACTAAATATTTCTTCCTTTTCAACAACTTTTAGTTCCAATCATAGGTTTCTGCTATACTTCTTTTGTCGCCATAAAAATCACAAATAAGAAGGAGAAACAACACAATGAATGCGGACGAAAAGTACGGGGTGCTGGAAATCAACCTGAAGGAACTATTGAAGAAGAAAGGAATGAATCGGAATCAGCTGACTCATAAGGCGGAGATGAACTGGAGCCAGGTCAACAACTACTGTGACAATGCTGTTACCCGGCTGGATACATTTGTGCTGCAGAAGTTGTGCACGGCGCTGGAATGCAGGATTGAAGATCTGCTGACCTTTATGCCGGCGAAAGAAAAAGAAGAATAGTATTTGAGTGGGGCCACCACAACGGCCGCCCCTGCTAACCCCCTCTAGTATAAAATCTGTACAACAAGATTTCCCTGGTGTAAGGTCCGTGGTCACCATCAGAGCCCCATAGGTGGCCATATCGGCCTTGCTTGGATTCAGCAGATACGGAAGTCCCCCGATAATCTGGTAACCTGTCAGCATGTTGCCTGCATCATCTACGTAGAACCACTTGTTCTTATATCTAACCCATTTGGATTTTTCCAGCACACCGTTGAGCGTAAAATGCCACACACCTGCCATGTCTTCGAAACTCTCCACCTTATCCTCAACACCACGGATCTGCAGACAGAAGTCGGTCCATAACTCCGGATTGTCCATCATCTTGCGAGGGCAGTATTTTCTTTTTGCATCATAGTGCCGTATCACATGATCCGCTGGAATTCCAGTCTCCCTGATCAAATGCTTGACCTGATCGATGCAGTTAAGTCTGGCCTGATCATAAAATCATTTTTAGGTATCTTGAAATACAAACCTGCATATGCTATAATGCCAATA
>JAWZDV010000089.1:0-23776 GCA_034142505.1 Bacteroides thetaiotaomicron | reverse complement strand
CTTGTCCAAAGCCGTTTCCCGGGGCCTTAGTGATTCCCCCTCCGAAGCCAGCGTTCGCCTCCCCCAGCCCCATTCCCCTCACGAACGAATGCACCTTACCTCTCGCATCTTTCCTCCATAAACTCCCCATCTACCCATAGTTCAGAAAGAAGCCTTGCAAAAGAACTATTCTTTTTTCTACTCTTTCGTATAATCCTCCAGATAAAATCTGTATTGATCCCCCACAATATACTGCTTCCCAATATGTACCAGCTGTCCCTCCGAATCATGGATCTCCGTGTACAGGAAAAACAGCGGCTCGCCGTTTGGAACATTCAGCACCTTGCTTAAATCTCCGCTGGCCCGGACAATATCCAGATAGGAGTTGGAGGAGGAGGAGACGATGATGTGGTAATTCTCTGCCAGCAGCTGGTAGAGTGAGCCGTCTAAGGTCTCGTCCAATAAAAACGAATATTTGGGATAGGGAAATAAGTTGTTCTCGCACATGATGGGAAAGCCGTCGGCCAGATTGATCCGCTGGGTATAGACTGCCGTACTGCCGGTCTCCACTCCCATGACCTTCGCGTCCTCCTCGGCCAATTTCACCAGTTTCCGCTTGGTTACCAGTCTGGATGGCACCATGCCGTTGGCCTTGCACGCCTCCCCAAAGCTTAAGAGATGTTCGATTTTCCGTTTTACCTTTGTATGTTTGACAAATGTTCCCTTCCCCTGCTTCTTGGTTAAGTAATCCTCCTGGCAAAGCTCCTGGACCGCCCGTCTCACCGTAATGCGGCTGACGTTAAATTTCTCGCTCAGCTCGGATTCCGTGGGGATCTTGGTGCCGCTTGGAAAGGTGCCATTCTTGATTGCTTCTTTGATTTCTTCTTTTAATTGCTGGTAAAGGGGGATCTCATTGCCTGCATTTAATTTCATGTATTATCTCCTTAATTCTTCAAGTTCAATCTACATTTTATTATACATGGGAGACCGGAAAATAACAAGACACAAAAATAAAGCCAAATTAGCAAAAATGCACAATATGACAATTGTAAATATAGTAATAATAGCAGAAATTATACTATAACGATATATAACCATTGAATATAACGTTATAGTATGTTATAGTGTGGTTAGTCAAAAAAAAGAGAACGGAGGGAGAAAAAATGTGCAACTTGTATGCTGATTTTATTTTGAAATCAGACTGTGTGTTCACGGGACTGGCAGATTCACCAGAAAAGGGATATGTCGCCACCGCGGGTGAGAAGATCATCAAGGTTGGCTTTGATGAGATTGATCAGTCCCTGATCGGTGAGAATACAAAGGTGATTGATTGCGGAAACCAATTGATCACGCCGGGGTTTATCGATGTCCACACCTTCTTTACCGGCTACGCTATTTTCCACATCGGCATGGATGTATCACAGATTGGCACGGCGAAGGAGTGTATGGAACGCCTTCAGGAGTATGCGCGGGAGAGGACGCCAGGCAGCACAATCTTTGGACACGGCTGGAATCCGCAAAAGCTGGAGGCCGGACCGGTGGAGGAGATGCTAAATGAGACTTACCCAGGCCGGGCGGTGATCTTATTTGCGGCCAGCCGGGGAGCCTGCATCATGAATCAAAAGGCCAGAGACACCTACGGATTTACGCCGGAGGAATGTTATCCGGAGGCTTATCACCGGATCATGAGGGAATACTTAAATGACCGGGATTTTATCGAACCGGAGTTTGAGGCGTACATGAAGCTGATGAACAGCCGGGGCGTCACCACCGTCAAGGAGATGGGGTTTGATGATTTCTACGGTTTCACCGGCTTCTTAAAGGAGAAGGAGGAGGACTTAACCCTTCGGTTCTTCTTTATGTCGCAGCCTGTCGGGGAAGGCGCAAACATCGAGTACGGGAAACGGATGGCAAAGGAATTTACCGGGAACTTTGTCCGGTTCTCCGGCTACAACCGGATGACGGACGGAACCGTAGCCAGCACCAGGGGCGATCTGCTGGAGCCTTACGAGGGGACCGACAGCTGCTGCGGCATGGAGATCGATTATCCGCTGATTGAGAAGGAGCTTTTAGAAGCGGATGAAAACGGATTCCGCTATTCTCTCCACGCCCAGGGAGACGGGGCGGTTCACAAGGTGGTGGAAATGTATGACAAATGCCGGAAAGAGAACGGAAAGCTGGTGAACCGACATGCTATCACCGATATGGAGTTCTCCAACCCAAAGGATCTGGAAAAAATGGGGGCCCTGGGAGTGACCGGGGAAATTTACTTCCAGATCATGTCGCTGGACCCGGGGGACGAGGTGAAGGCGGCCATCGGGAAAACCATCGGCAGCGAGCGGGGGAAATACTACTGGAACCGGCGGAAGATGCTGGACAGCGGCGTGACACTCTCCGGGGCGACGGACTTGCCGCTGATGATCACGGACATTCCGGAGGCCATTTACCACGGCTGCGGAGGATATTTCCCGGAGGGGGGAGAACCTTTCAATAAGCAGAACACGATCACGATCCCGGAAATGTTAAAGGCCTGGACCTGGGGCGGCGCTTACAATCTGGGGATGGAAGATAAGCTGGGGACGCTGGAGGCGGGGAAGCTGGCAGACATTGCCGTGCTGGATCACAACGTGTTTGAAGTTCCCATGGAGCAGATGAGGGATGTAACGGTTGCCATGACGATGACGAATGGCAGGATTACATATAAGAAGTAACAGGAAAAAGTAAAAAGCAGAGGAGAAGAGGAATGGAGACAAAGAAAAAATTCAGACTGCAGTTACCGCATGTGTATACTCTGGCATTTATTTTGATTATTGCGTTTGCCGTGCTGACATGGGTGCTGCCAAGCGGACAGTTTGAGAGACAGTTACTGGATACGCCGGCCGGGGAGCGGGAGGTTGCGATTGCGGGCACCTACCAGGTCGTTGACAAGCTGGCGGATGGCGGCGATTTGCGCCAGGGCGTGCTGGAAGTGCTGATGGCGCCCACAAGAGGTATTCAGGCGGCGGCCGACGTGGTGGCGTTTATCCTGCTGATTGGCGGAACCTTCCAGATTCTGACCAAGACCAACGCCATGAACCGGGGAATCCGGAAGGTCATCCGGAAGTTACAGGGAAAAGAGGTACTGCTGATTCCCATTATGATGATCCTGCTGGGCATCGGTGGAACCACCTTCGGCATGTCGGAGGAAGTGATTCCGTTCTATATCATGCTGATGCCGATCTTCTTTGCCATGGGATATGATTCCATGACTACCTTCATGGTGGTGTTCTTAGGGCCGCAGATCGGTTATGCGGCATCCACCACCAACCCGTTCAACGTGCTGATTGCCCAGGGCGTTGCCGGCATCAAGGGCAATCCCCAGCTGCTGCTCCGGTTTGGCTGGTGGCTGATCATGATGACTGTGGCGATCATCTTCGTGATGCGTTACGCGGCGAAGGTACACAAGAATCCGCAGAGCTCCATCACCTTTAAGGATGATGCCGCCAAAAAAGAAGAGTTTGCCATGGATGAGGAGGATACCCGGTTTAACCTTCAGGATAAGCTGGTGCTGGTGGTCTTTGGAATCGGCATGGGCACCATCGTCTTCGGCATTCTCAAATACGGCTGGTACATGGATGAGATTTCCGCCATCTTCTTAATCATGGGAATCCTGATGGGAATTGTGGGCGGACTGAAGGAAAAAGAGATTGCGGAACAGTTTGTCATCGGTGTGAAGGACTTAGCTTTCGCGGCTGTGGTAGTCGGCGTCTGCCGTGGAATCCTGGTAATCGCGGAAAACGGCATGATTATCGACACCATCTTAAACGGGCTGTCAAGCAGCCTGGCCAACATCGGTACGGCGGCATTTACCACGGTGATGTATGTGGTTCAGTCGATCTTAACCCTGTTGGTTCCGTCCTCCTCCGCTCTGGCTTCCTTAACCATGCCGATCATGGCTCCGCTGTGTGACTTGCAGGGCGTCAATCCGGAGGCCAGCGTAACCGTACTTCAGTTTGCGAACCAGCTGACCAACATGCTGAGCCCGACAGCCGGTATGACCGTGGCAGGACTTGCCGTTTGCAAGATTTCATTCGGCCAGTGGTGGAAGACCATCTGGAAATTCTTCATCCTGGTTACGGTGCTGGCGCTGATTTTCTGCGGTATCTCAGCGATTGTATAAGGAAAGTCCACGAACGATAAAGCTGTTCCTGGAATATCAAGGAAAGTCCACGAACGATAAAGCTGTTCCTGGAATATCAAAGAAAGTCCACGAACGGTAAAGCTGTTCCTGGTATATCAGGGGGTTAAAGGGGAAATAAAAGAAAGAAAGGGATTTGAAAAATGAAAGAATTAGTGGCTAAGATGTTAGAGGGAAGAGAAAAGATTGAGGATGTTTACTTTGTTGCCTGCGGAGGGTCTCTGGTGGATTTGTATCCGGGATACTACTTTGTCCGCACCGAGTCAAAGTCCATGCATGCGGACTGGATCACCAGCAAGGAGTTCGTGGTGACGCCGCCGACCCATCTTGGGAAAACGAGTCTGGTGTTTATCTGCTCCCATGGCGGCAACACGAAGGAGACGGTGGAAGCGGCATATTTGAGCAGGGAGAGAGGCGCGGCGGTTGTGACCATGACCCACGATCCAAGTTCCGCCTGCAACGACGATACCATGTACCCGATTGTCTATGACTGGGCCGACACGGTAAATGAAAAAGACAAGCCGCAGGGCATCGTGTTACATATCTTAAACGAATTGATGAAGGTACAGGAGCCGGATTATCAGCTGTATGACGCGGTGGCGGCAGGACTTGACCGCATTGACGGCATTGTCCGGGCGGCCGTGAAAAAGGTGCAGAACCAGACCTGGCTGTTTGCCGAGAAGTACGCCAGGGAGCCATTCCTGTATGTGATGGGGTCCGGCGCTTCCTACGCAGCCGCTTACGGCTTTGCCATCTGCTCCCTGCAGGAAATGCAGTGGATTGACTGCTGCTACTTAAACTCCGCCGAGTATTTCCACGGCCCGTTTGAGGTGACGGATGAGGACCATCTCTACATCCTCTTAAAGGGACGGGGAAGAAACCGCATCATCGACGAGCGGGTGGAGACCTTCTTAAACCAGTATGGCAAAAAGTATGAGATTATCGACGCCGACCAGTTGGGCTTAGAGGCAATTGACGACAGCTGTGTGGAGTATTTCAACCCGATGGTATTCTACGCCATGAGCGTGGCTTACCGGAACGCACTTCAGAACAAGCGCTGCCATCCGACGGATTTGAGACGGTATATGGGTGTTGTGGAGTACTAAGTAACTGTTCGGGACGAGTTGTCCCAATGATTAGAAAGATGGGGTAATAAAAATGGCTGATTATCATGTAAATGCATTGGGATTTGGCGACAATGTTGTTGACAAATATGAACATATCAAAACCATGTATCCGGGTGGAAACTGCGTGAACTTCGCAGTCTATGCCCAGATGTTCGGAGCCGTAAGAAGCGCTTATATGGGATACTTCGGAAATGACGCGGAAGCGGAGCATGTGATCCACACGCTGGAGGAGATTGGCATTGAGACGGTAAAATGCAAACAGCTGGAAGGCGAGAACGGCTGTGCCAGAGCCACCTTAGTGGACGGCGACCGCGTCTTCTTAGGCTCCAACGAAGGCGGAATCCGCGGGGAGACTCCGTTTGTGCTGGACCGTTTTGACCTGGAGTATATCCGCCAGTTTGATTTCGTCCACTCCGGGAATTACTGCTTTACCGAGGCGGAGCTTCCGAAGATCAAGGCGGCAGGCGTGCCGGTATCCTTCGACTTCTCCGATGACTCCACAGAGGAATATTACCGGAAGGTAGCCCCCAGCGTGGATTATGCCTTCTGCTCCTTTGACGGGACAGACGAGGAAGCGAGAGAACATTTAAAGAAAATCGTATCCTACGGCCCGAAGCTGGCCGTGGCCTCCAGAGGGGCGGATGGCTGTATCCTCTATGACGGGACAGAATTCTATGTGCAGAAGGCGGCTCCCATTGAACATGTGGTGGACACCATGGGCGCCGGCGACTCCCTGATCACGTCCTTTATGGTGGGTTACACGGACCACTTGAAAAAAGGTGTGACAGGCCCCCAGGCGATCCGGGAATCGCTGGAGGAGGCGGCGAAGTTTGCGGCGAAAATCTGTGGAATCAGCGGTGCGTTTGGATACGGAAAAGTGTATGAATAAACTTCGTATGTGATTCGTGAACAGGTGCAAATACTATTTTTGCACCTGTTTGCTTAAAAAGGAGGAAACAAGATGGAGCAGAAACAAGAAATCCGTGCTGTGGCAGCAGGCTTTTCCTGCATGGATGTATATGAGAAACTTGGGAAATGTTATCCCACCGGAAACGGTGTGGACTGGGGCGTTCATCTTCGCCGGATGGGGATTCCCGTGAGTGTGGTCAGTGTGACCGGGGATGACGACTATGGAAAAACCATGAGGGAAATGCTTTTGAAGGAGCAGATAGACATTACCCATTTACATGAGGCCCACGGGGCTACCTGTCAGATGAAGATGGATTTGATTGACGGCGTGGACCGGGTTCATCTGGAAGAAGTAGAGGGCGTGATGGGAACATTTTCCCTGACGAAAGAAGATAAGGATTACATTAAGACCTTTGATTATATGCACACGGATCTCTTCGGCAACGTGCTGGGGGATCTGGCTGAGCTCCATGCATCCGGTATCAAGGTTGTCATGGATTTTTCTACGTTCAGCGATGATCCGGAATTTAATACCGATGAAAATTACAAACATGTGGATTACGCGTTTTTGTCCTATGAGAAGGAGGACGACTACATACGGGAGCATATCAAACGGATTCAGTCCTTCGGGCCGGCCATCGTGACGGCGACGCTGGGGGAGCAGGGGAGCATCAGCTATGACGGCAGACAGTATTACCGCTATGGAATCGTGCCGGTCAAGGTGGTGAATACGGTGGGAGCCGGGGACTCCTATATTGCCGGGTTTACCTATGGCATCATGCAGGGGTTTGAGATTCCCAAGTGCCAGGAGCTGGGGGCGAAGACCAGCGCCGGGGTGATCACGAAGTTTGAGCCATATTAGAGGAGGAAAGCTATGATTATTGATATGCATATTCACCCCATTTTCTACGGCGCGGTCTGTGAAAACCCGGAGGAAGTGGAGTTTCGGAAAAACGCATTCGGCGTCTTCAAGCAGTCGCCCTACGGCTATGAGGAAATGTTTGCGGAGATGGATTACGCGGGCGTGGATCAGGCGGCCCTGCTGCCCCTTGATTTAACCACCACGGAAGGCGGCTGGGTGGTGGATAACGACCAGATTGCCAAGCTGGTTTCCGATTACCCGGACCGTTTTATCGGTTTTGCCAGTGTGGACCCGAGACGGGAGGACGCGCTGGAGGTTTTGGATTACGCGTTTGGGACGCTGGGATTAAAGGGACTGAAGCTCAATCCGGCAAAACAGCATTTTTATCCGGGGGAGGAGTTTTTATTTCCCATCTATGAGAAATGTCTGGAGTACAACAAACCGGTGATTTTTCACGCGGGGCTCAGCTGGGAGCCGAACGCCATCACGGAGTACGCCCATCCCCTCAAGTTTGAGGCGGTGGCGGTGAGGTATCCAAAGCTTCGCATGTGTCTGGCCCATTTTGCCTGGCCGTTTGTGCGGGAGATGGTGATGCTGATGATCAAGTATCCAAATGTCTATACGGATACCTCGGTACTCTACCTGGATTCGCCGGAGGAATCCATGAAGCGGCTGTTTACGGTGGATATGGGACCGCTCTGGACGGACCGGGCGCTGTACCGGCAGATCATGTTTGCATCAAACGGACCGAGATTCCGCCAGTTCAAGCTGCTGCGGGCGCTTGGGAAGGTGGAGATGAGGGATTACGCCAGGGAAGGCATTTACTATAAGAATGCCCTTCGTTTTCTGGGAGAGGAGGAAGAGGAATGGTAGATTTGAAGACCATCGAGTGGATGAGCCGGAAGCCGGAGCAGTTTCATATGATTACCGAAGACGTCCACCGCATTGTGGAGCAGAGTCCGGTGAAAAACGGGCTGGTGCTGGTGGTGACGGCCCATACCACAACCGGGATTATGGTCAATGAGGGCCTGCCCTGTGTGGAGACGGATATCGGGGACACGCTGGCCAGGATGGTGCCGTTGGAAGCGGATTATGCCCATGCCCATTTTCTCCCAAGCTACGGGGCGACCGGGAATAACTCCACGGGCCATATCAAGAGCCTGCTGTGCGGAAACCACTGTGTATTCCCGGTGGTGGACGGAAAAATCGTGTGCGGAGGAGCCCAGGACATCTATGTGGTGGAGTTTGACGGGCCGCAGACGAGACGGATTTATGTGGAAGTGTTTGGAGACGCGTGAGACAATAGAATATGGAGGATAAGACAAATGAATAAAAAAACGGCGGCAGTGATGTTATCACTGGCAATGGCAGTGACTTTCACGGCCTGTGGGGAGAAGAAGGATGTATCGGGAATTGATGACGGAAAGATTGTGGTTGGAACCAATGCGGAGTACGAGCCGTTTGAGTTTCTGGATGAGAATGGGGAACTGAAAGGCTTCGATATTGAACTGATGAATGCCATCGCAGACCAGGCGGGGCTTGAGATCGAGTGGATTGACATGGCCTTTGACTCCCTCATTGGCTCCATGGAGGCAGGCAATGTGGAACTGATTGCGGCGGCCATCGGGCCCACGGCGGAGCGGGAGAAGAGCTGTGATTTCTCGGATGTCTACTATGCGGGATTCCAGAGTATTGTGACGGTGAAGGGAACGGAGTACCGGACCTTTGAGGAACTGGAGGGAAAGACCATCGCCGTGCTGGAGGGCTCCATGAGCGATATGATCGCTTCCGGGGAAAATGAGGATTACGGCCAGGTAGCGGCAGGCCAGGTGAAACGTTTCAAGAACGCCACCCAGGCCATCCAGGAACTGGAGAACGGAGCGGCGGACGCGGTGATCACGGACGCGGTCATTGCCGAAAAATTTGTGAAGGACAGAGACGGGGCGCTGACCGGCCACGAGGTGGAGGGCACCGGCGAGGACTCGGTGTTTGCCATCAAGAAAGGCGATACCAAGCTTTTGGAGGCGGTCAACAAGGCGCTTTCAGAGCTTCGTGACAATGGAACCTATGATACCATATACGAAAAGTATTTTTTAGAATAACAGGCGGGAGAAACAGTGGGAACATTCATAGAAGATTTTAAATTTGTGTTTCTGGAAGGAAACCGGTGGAAATTTATGCTGGACGGACTGAAGGTCACCATCGGCGTCAGTGTAGCGTCGGTGGTGGTGGGTCTGGCACTGGGCATGATTCTGGCGATTATGAAAATGACGGCGGTCAAAAAGAACAAGAATACGGTGCTGTCTATGGTGGCGAATACCTATATTGATATCATCCGGGGAACGCCGTCGCTGCTTCAGCTTTTGATTATGTATTTTGTGGTATTTCACAGCCGCATGGGAATTGTGGCGGCGGTGATCAGCTTCGGTATGAACAGCGCCGCCTATGTGGCGGAAAATATCCGGGCGGGCATCATGGCGGTGGACCGTGGTCAGATGGAGGGCGGACGGTCCCTGGGGCTTTCTTACGGCATTACCATGCGCTATATCATCATACCCCAGGCGGTGAAGAATATTCTGCCGTCCTTGGGCAATGAGTTTATTCTATTAATTAAGGAAACGTCGATTCTTGGCTATATCGCCATCTATGATCTGACGAAGGCGGCCAATTACATCACGTCCCGCACTTATAAAATGTTTCTGCCATTGATCGGAGCCGCGGTGATCTACTACGCGCTGACCAAGATGTTAAGCATCGGTATGGCGAAGTTCGAGAGGAGGCTGAGGGAAAGTGATTAAGGTTACAAACTTACATAAATCATTCGGAAGCCTTTCGGTGTTAAAGGGCGTGAATGCACAGATTAAGGACGGGGAATGCGTCTGCGTCATCGGACCGTCGGGCTCCGGCAAAAGTACGTTCCTGCGCTGCCTGAATTTACTGGAGCAGCCGGACAGCGGCGAAATCAATATTAACGGCGTGGATGTGATGGACCCCAAATGCGACGTGGACAAGCTGCGGCTGAACGTGGGCATGGTGTTCCAGCATTTTAATTTATTTCCCCATCTGACGATTCTGGAAAATTTAACGCTGGCTCCGTTAAAGCTGAAGCTGATGACGGAGGAGGAGGCGCAGGCTAAGGCGAGAACCCTGCTGGACCGCGTAGGCGTGGGAGATAAGGCGGACAGCTATCCAAGCAAGCTGTCCGGAGGCCAGAAACAGCGTGTGGCGATCGCGAGAGCCTTGACGCTCTCCCCCAAGGTGATGCTGTTTGACGAACCGACCTCCGCCCTGGACCCGGAGATGGTGGGGGAGGTGCTGGAGGTCATGAAGCAGCTGGCCAGCGAGGGCATGACCATGATTGTCGTCACCCACGAGATGGGCTTTGCCAGAGAGGTGGGAGACTGGGTTTACTTTATGGACGGCGGAGTGGTCGCGGAAAGCGGGACTCCTAAGGAAATCTTTGAACATCCGCAGAATGAGAGAACGAAGACGTTCCTCAGCAAGGTGCTGTAACTGCGGGGAAATGAGGCGGCGGGCAATGAAAAAACGAATTTTGTGTATCGGCGACTCCAATACCTGGGGATACAATCCTTTGGATGGAACGCGGTATGACGAGGGGGAGCGCTGGACCGGCATGCTGGCGGACCGGCTTGGCAGCGGCTATGCGGTGATTGAGGAGGGGATGAATGGCAGGACGACGGCATTTACCGACCGGATTGAACCGGGGGTGTGCGCCCTGGATTACCTGTATTCCTGCATGATCTCCCAGTTTCCGCTGGACGCGGTGGTTCTGATGCTGGGGACCAATGACAGCAAGGACCGCTACGGAGTTAATGCCGTGGAGATCGGTTACGGGCTGGACGAGGTGCTGCTGCTGATCCGGAGCGTGTGCGGGAGAAAGGGACAGACGCCAAGACTGCTGGTGGTATCGCCGGCTCATCTGCAGCAGAAGGAAGACTGGATCGAATTTTCAGAACGGTCCGTGGAGAAGGTCAGTCAGCTGGCGGGAGAGTACCGTTTGACTGCCGGCCGGTATGGCGCCGATTTTCTGGATGCGGACGGTGTGGTGGGGGCGGATGGAATAGGCTGTGACGGGATTCATTTTTCCAGAACCGGGCATCGGAGGATGGCGGAGAAGATGGTGGAATATATCAATCAAATCAAGTTGTAAAATGTGCTTGCATTCTCTGGATAACTATGGTAATGTATACATATAACGAGTTTGTATACAAACTACGATAGTTGTATACAAAGTGGTGATAGCAGTCTATCATGTTAAAAAATGATCTAAGAAAAGGAGAATGTATCATGGACAACAAAACAAATTTTTCTCTGGCAGGGAAAGTAGCGCTTGTGACAGGAGCTTCCTACGGCATTGGTTTCGCGATTGCAAAGGCAATGGCGGGCGCCGGCGCAACCATCGTATTTAACGACATCAAGCAGGAACTGGTGGACAAGGGAATCGCTGCTTATGAGGCTGAGGGAATCAAGGCCCACGGCTATGTGTGCGATGTGACCGATGAGGACGCTGTGAACGCGATGATCGCCAAGATCGAGGCAGAGGTTGGTGTTGTGGATGTACTGGTGAACAACGCAGGCATTATCAAACGTATCCCGATGATCGAGATGTCCGCGAAAGACTTCAGACAGGTGATTGACGTTGACTTGAACGCTCCTTTCATTGTGGCGAAGGCAGTGATCCCCGGCATGATGAAGAAGGGCCACGGCAAGATCATCAACATCTGCTCCATGATGTCCGAGTTTGGCCGCGAGACTGTTTCCGCTTATGCGGCTGCCAAGGGCGGTTTGAAGATGCTGACCAGAAACATTGCTTCCGAGTACGGCGAGTACAACATCCAGTGCAACGGCATCGGGCCTGGCTACATTGCAACTCCCCAGACCGCTCCGCTGCGTGAGACCCAGGCTGACGGCTCCAGACATCCGTTTGACCAGTTCATCATCTCCAAGACTCCGGCAGGACGCTGGGGCGAGGCGGAGGATTTAGGCGGACCGGCAGTATTCTTAGCTTCCGACGCTTCCGACTTTGTAAACGGACAGATTCTGTATGTGGACGGTGGTATTCAGGCTTACATCGGCAAACAGCCATCCTAATTGGCAGGTTTCAGAAAGAACGATTTCAATTGGATCGTGATGCCTGCCTGACAGTCGTCATTTGCCACAGGGAACAAAGGTGGGAGAGGGGAATCGAAACGTGGAAGAGAAGATCTACAAAAACCGCGGGGATATGGTGTTTGAGACATTGAAGCAGGAGATTCTGGATCTGGAACTAAAACCCGGGCAGGCAATCAGTGAAAATGAGATCTGTGAGCGGTTCGGCGTGTCCAGAACCCCGGTACGGGATGCGCTCAGACGGTTACAGGAACAGGATTTCATCGAGTGCATCCCTTACGGGGGCACCTATGTGACCCTGCTGAATTTAAGCAATATCAAGCAGATGATTTACATGAGGGTGGCCGTGGAACTCATGGTTATGGGTGATTTCATGGAGATTGCCACCCCGATGATGATGGAAGAGATCCGTTATATGATCCGTAAACAGGGGGCCCTGATTCTGGAGCCAGGATTTGAGCCGGAGCAGTTTTACCGGCTGGATGCCCAGATGCATGCGATCTGGTTTGAGGCCACGGGCAAGATGAAGATCTGGGAGTTAGTGCAGGCCCAGCAGCTTCATTACACCAGATTCCGGATGCTGGATTTTGTGACGGAGACGGATTTTACCAGAATCATCAAAGAGCATAACCTGCTGTTTGAGCTGTTGAAGAAGAAAGATAAGGAAGGGCTTGAGAAGGCGCTGAAAGATCATCTTTTTTACAGTATGCACCGGATGAAGCATACCATTGAAGTGGACTGCAGGGATTATTTTGTGCAGTGACAGACAGGGTATCAGATTTGATTTGACAAGCGGCCGCAGGACACCGGGCCGGTATGAGGACATACCGGACGGATTCTGCGGCCGTTTTTTGGCGGAGTTATCTGTTTTTCTCTGACAGTAACCGGATGGACATGGCATACTCCGACGGCGTCATTCCCGTCAGGTTTTTAAACTGCCTGGAAAAATAGTGGATGGATGCATACCCAAGCCGGTCGGAAATCTCCGTAAAGTTCAGCTGCTGGTCCCGGATCATCTGCTTGGCCGCGTCAATCTTCATATGGTTGAAATAATCAATGATCCCCCGGCCACAGTGTTCCTGAAACAGTTTTTGAAGCCGGGACCGTCCGGTTAGATTGTCCCGGCAGATCTGCTGGATGGTCAGCTGTTCACTGATATGCTCCTCCATATACCGGATCACCCGGTTGCAGGTCTCATTGTCCACAGGTACGCCCAACTGGCGGAATGGCCGCACCTGTACGGTGTTGGCAAAATACCTCCGGTACAGCTGGATGATCAGCGCTTCCAGCGCCTGGCGGATCAGCTGTTCCGCGCCGAAAGCTGCCGGTTCCACAAGCCGTATGAGCCGTTCCTGATAAGGGTCGTCCATCCGCCCGGCAAATGCATTTCTCGTCTCCGCGATAATCTGTGCCAGCAGGCTGGCTTCCCGCTCCTGAATCGTCAGCACCTGGTCACGAAACGCGTCCATACAGGGCGAATGGCAGACAAAACCGATGACAATCAGATTGGGCGCCACCTGCCCGTTGGTGAGTACATTGTGAAACTCATTGGGCTTGTGGAATATGATGGAACCACGTTTCAGGGTGAGAACCTGATCATCGGCCCTCACGTCGATTTCCCCCTTGTCCACACATACCAGTTCCCAGAAATCATGACTCTCCCCGGGAAAGATAAAGTCGCTCATATATTCAAAGTAATGCAGGGATACCACTTCCTCAATCAGGACGCTGGTATCCAGCCGGATACTCTCATATGCCATATTGGGGGCCGCCTTTCTGGTTGTATATTTTTATGATGATGATTCCGTAAATGATACAATAATTATACAGGGAAATGATGATTGTGTAAATGGATTGGGTGATTAGATAAATAACAAAATTTTACATGGCAATGCTTGAGTTCGGAAGTCAGATATGGTATGTTTTAAGGAAATAAGGAGAGGAGCTGTGGAAGAAATGATGAACAGTGATTATATTACATTTACAATAGGAAAGAAAAAGGATATCGCCCTCATTGCCCATGACAATGAGAAGCCGAAGCTGATTGAGTGGTGCAAGGAGCATTATGAGGTGCTGTCACAGCACAATCTGTATGGAACGGGGACAACAGCCAGGATGATTGCGGACAAGACCGGTCTGAGGGTGAAAGGATACAACAGCGGACCTCTGGGCGGCGACCAGCAGATCGGGGCGAAGATTGTGGAGGGAGTCATAGACTTCGTTGTCTTCTTCTCAGACCCCCTGACCGCCCAGCCCCACGACCCGGATGTAAAAGCACTGATGCGGATTGCCCAGGTGTACGATATTCCGATGGCGATCAATAAGGCTACGGCGGATTTTATGATTACGTCAGGATTTATGGATGGGGAGTATCAGCATGATGTGATTAATTTCAGGAAGAGTATTCGGGAGAGGGCGGAGAATATGTGATAGAGGGAGGAGAAATGCCCAATAATTAGGTTGAGCCGGCAATACTGAGCGAATCAATACCACCGGCTTAGGAAAAAACATATTTACAGAGGTTCTGACCCCTCTTTTGTACATCATTCTATGTTTATGTCTCTATTATACAATTAAGATGTGTCATAAGTTTGACTAGATTCTAAAAGGATTATGAAATTGGTAACGGAATTATGAACTTTTCTTTTGCTGGTTTTTGGTGTATGATGGAGGAAAGACAGGGAAAACAGAATGAAAGATAGAATATAGAATATAGAAGATAAACGTGGAGGGGCTGCACGATGCTTAAGAGGGTGAAGGATATCGCTGTGATTGTGAAAAACGGAGTGAAGGACGGCGCGAAGAATCTGTCCGGGAACCTGGATGAATATTTTGACGGGGAGATGAAAGGGATGCTCTCGGAGAGCCGGGCCCAGGTGGATTTAGTGGAGAAAGACCAGGTTCTTTTAGAACTTGTCATCTGCCGTGACCGGATGATCCGGGCGGAGAAACGGATTACGGTCTATGGAAGTCTGTATTTCCTGCTGATCGCGCTGGAGTGCGTGATGATGATCCGCTGGGACAGCATGATGACCGGTCTGCCCGGATGGGGAATGGCGGCTTTGGTGGTCGTGGAGACGTTACTTTTCTGGGGATTGATCGGGAAACAGTACCGGAGTAAGAGACGGTGTTCGATGAAGGCGGAGATGCTGGTGGAGAGACAGCGGTAGCAGGAGTGGACGCTACAGGATATGGGAAAAGATGCCGGGCGGAGAGTGACATTGGGGCAAGAATAAATGATATTGGATCGGGAGCGCAGTATGCTGACACGGCAGCAAAATATATTTCTGGCGAAGAAAACATTTGTAGAATTGGTTTACAATACAGCTTATATTGAAGGCTGTAATGTCACATTTCCGCAGACACAGACGATTATTGATGGGGCAGTTGTCAATGGAGTTACAGTAGATGATATACAGACGGTGTTGAATCTTCGCGATGGTTGGAGATATTGTATAGAAACGGTTGATGAGCCGCTTACCTTAGATTATGTCTGCAAGATCAATGAATTTGTATCAAGAAATGAAAGCCTGCAGTGGGGAGTATTGCGTACAGGAAAAATGGGCGTGGGAGATTTTATTCCCTCTATTCCTATTAAAGAGCAGGTGATTTGTGAGATCGACAGCATTAATGGAATCGAAGATCAACTGGACCGTGCATTGGAGTATTTTGCATATGCCTGTAAGCAGCAGTTGTTTTGGGATGGTAATAAAAGAACCTCCACGATTGTGGCCAGCAAGATTTTGATTCAGGCCGGGGAAGGAATATTAACGATCGGTAAAGATCATGCAGAGGAATTTAATATTGCCTTGAATAACTGGTATTTAGAAGATGAATTGGAGCCGTTGAAGGGGTGTTTGAGGAAGTGTATTAAGACGTTGGAATTGTAACGAGAGACTCTAAGGATAAGGCGGGAAGTTTTAGCTTCCCGCCTTGAGAATTTTTAATGGAATTTTTAATGCGACACTAATATCACCAGCGAATTATCACAATTCCAGAACCACCAGCACCAGCATCATGCCAATGTCTTTCGCATACGCCGCCACCGCCACCGCCTGTTCCTGCTGTTCCACTAGAAGTTACATCATTGGTCCAATCTCCGCCATTTCCACCACCACCAGCTCCGCCTTTACCATATGAACCGTCCCAGTTTCCAGCACCGCCGCCTCCAGCATATAGTGTATTGGAAGATTCGCCGAATGCTCGTGTTGTGGTATGCTGACCATACCCATTGTTATGGTTATGGTTTGGTCCACAATCATTACCGTCACTTCCCCCGTCACATTGCCTGGGATAGTTAGATGCCATTCCGCCGCCACTGCCACCGCTCCCGCCATAGATGTATTGACCGAAGTAAGGGCTGTCAGATGCGATTCCACCTTTAGCAGTCAATAAGACGGTACCATTTCTTGATATGGTTGTGTTACCTCCGTCTTTTCCTCTCGCAATTTCCCATGGCTTTCTATTTGTAGTAACTCCACCGGCTCCACCAGCGCCTATATTAATTGAAAGAACTTGACCGGCAGATACACTTAAACCTGATACAGTGGCTGTATATCCAGAGCCACCGCCACCACCACCTGCTGAAGCAGTATCGCCGGATGACTGATAAGTGTTTCCACCACCACCGCCGCCAACTCCAAACAAGTCAATGGAAGTAATACCCGTTGGTATGGTAAATGTACCTGAGAAAGTAAATACCTGTTGTCCATGAACAATTACATTATTGATGCTTCCACCGTCAACATAACCTCCATACATTCTTCCGAAATTTGTAGTAATATAGTTCCAAGCTCTAAAATACCATGTGCCTCCTGCCAGAGTGACGGTCCTTGATGTTCCACTTCCTTCATAGAAAAGAGTCCCATCATTTACATTTGAGGGATAACCACCCTGTTTACAGATCACACGCAGTCCTGACCATGGCCCCTTTGACGGATTCGCCCAGCTTGCAATTACCGTGTAACTGGAATACTGGGCAACCCTAAAAGACACTACGGAGGAGATGGACAGAGTACCAGTGCCATTGCTAATGCTGGATGAGGAAAACGTATATCCCGACAATACCTGAGCGGCCGTTACATTTCCAAGCCCTTTATAGGTACCTGCTATACCAAGTATAGAGTTGTTGACAGCCACTTTATTGGAAGTCAGTCCAATGGCAGCGGCCAATTCGCCGTAGGTTTTGTATGATCTCATATCGTTGGATGAATTGTTGAATCTGCTGTACCCATAGGGGGTGCCAAAGGTTACTTTATTATCGTCTAAGTATACTTGCTCTGCTTTCACATTCCCACTGTACACGGGAATGGCGCCTTCCACGGGTTCATCGTTACTGTCGGTCATTAAGGTTTTAAATCCTGCCAGAACAGTATCTCTCGTTGTGGTGACATCGTCGGAGGTGATCCCACCTCCACCACCAAAGTTAATACATAGATTCCCCATAACCTCACGCCCCCTCCGTTATAATTTGAAAGTCCACCGCCGGTTTTTTATAAGCTTTAAAAATCAAATGCCCGTCTGTCACGCCACCCGTACTATGCATCAAAAGTCCGGCGGCCTTTTTGTAGGACTTGATCTGCTCCAGTGTGGCATCGGCCGGGGCGTAGATATCAATGACTTTGATACTGTCATCCGCCGTAATTCCCGGAACATCAACCGTCTGGCTGAATGGATAGGCATCGCTCCATCCATCGGCGATCAGGGTGATGGTTCGGTGATTGTGCAGGCGGTCGATTTTCTGATTCAGTGTTTCATTGGACTGGCTGGCCAGCTCTGTGATATTCTGAAGCAGCTGGTTCACCTTCTCGGCCGAGTAAGCCACGATATCCGCCTGTTCGGCATCTGGATTGTCATTGATTCCTACGGCGTTCTGGGCGGTATCTTTGATGAGCTGCTCTACATCTTCCAGAAAATACCTCTGGACGGCGATGATCGCATCCCGCATCCAGTTGAATTTTTCCGCATCAAAAAAGCAATCCTTAAGCCCCGGATTGCTTTCCACCAGCGCATTGCAGGCGGTGATATTTCCCTGTTTAAAATATTCATTGTACTGAGTCACCAGCGGCATTAAACTGCTGGTGACGTCCATCATTCGGTTCCAGACATCCTCACTTACCGGGAAATTGGTAAGGGGAGTGTCGATATATTTTCCTGTTTTTGATTCTAATGTGTAACTCATGAAATCCTCCTGTCTCTTGCGGATATTTTGTTTTTTACATAAGAAAAACTCTCTAAAAAACGGTAGAGAGTCAGTGTCATAGTTCCGCTCATGGTAGACCATGATAAATTTTTAATCATATATTGACTGGTGATCCCCGTTGATTTTGGGGTATAACTGATTTTTTGGTTGACATCGAGCCATGGAATAATCAATAATTCCAGGGTGACGGTGTCCATCATGGCGGTGGTCTGATAGGTCAGATATTCCGCCTGATTGTAGCAGAGGTCGTCGGAATACAACTGTTCATAAGTTTCCCTCCGCCTGATTTCGCAGCCCAGTCTCACAGTGGAAAATGGGCAGTCAGGATTTGTCTCTTCATAGACGGCATAGGCCTGATATTGGCCCAGCAGATAGAGACAATTCTGTACGGCATCGCCTAGATTCCGTCGGTAAGAAAATACATAGGTGGTATCTGCCTTCATCCGCCCGGCAGGGACCACAGACCCGTCATCATTTACAATCGGAAGAGGAGCAAGCCCGTTGATACTTACTTTTGCGCCAGATGGGTTATCGGAGCAGATCTTGATGGCAATGCGGTCTAAATGGTTTAAATCATCCAGAGTGGTAACGCCTTCCAGATCAATCATATAGATACCATCAGCAAAGGCAGAAGTTTGTGCATACCGGTCATTCTGATCCAATTCCAGAATCCTGCCCCAAATCTCCGTCACATTGTAAATGCCGGAAAAGCTGGTACTTAAGGATTCATTGATATAAATATCCTGCAATACCGTATCGTCCATGATGCACGGTTCCGTATAACCGGTTGGAATTTCCCGCCAGATAAAGGTGCCGTCCGGGCTGAAAAAAAATTCCCAGGAATCATACAGTTCACAAATTTTCGTCCATACATCACAGTAGGTCACAGAATCATTGAATTCCAAATCATAAGGGATTTCTTTTCCAATGTCTTCCACGGTATAGTTTGTGATGCCGGCATTTTTGATCAGAGCAATGACGCTTTCCCGGATATCCTGGCCGGCCGGGATGGTGAGAGAGTATCCGCCAATCACGCCGCCTTTGGTGCCGTCAAAATCCGTCATTAAATCCCCGCAGGTCAGCGAGAGAGTGTTGTCCGTAGCATGATAAGTATAATTCATATCAATGTAGGTGAAGGTGCCGATCAGCCACCAGGTGATCTCATCGGTTCGGATGGATTTGATTCCATAGTAGATGCGGATGTATTTATCAAGCCAGATTTTCTTATTTTCACCAATTACAAACGTGCTGTCCGTGACATGCAGGGAGCAGGAATAAGTTCTGCGCTGCTTCGATTCGCTGTCGATACTCAGATTATCGGAAATCAAATTGGTATTCAGCGATTCCAGTATCTTAAACTGCTTGTTCAGCAATTCAATTTTAACAAATACATCCTTTGGCGTCTGTCGGATCAGACGAAAGTCTGCACTGGTTGGAGTGTTGTTCATCGCTTCATCACCTACTCTCTATCGATATCGGTATCGATGAAGCCCTTATCATACAAGTCGGCGATTTTTGTGGGATCACCGCATTCCATCCATTCAATAGAATGGGAAATGTTCTGATAGTGGCCATTTTCCGTCCGGGATAAGTTTCCGACTACTTGAACCATATACATGTCGCCCTCAAAGGATTTTAGTATTTTAGGCTTGCCGTCAGATAGAAATTGATCAATCTGATTCCGGTAATTCCATCCGTTTTCTACATCAAATCCATCTGTATTCAACTCAATAAATGTAGCATTCAGTGTGCCGGAGTAGTAGCGGGCGATGCCGTTATTCACCACATAAGGATATTTACAGCCGGGCGAGATGATGGTCTGAGATTCTTTGTTGTAGGTGACCGTGTTGCTGGTATCCAGAATCATGGGATAGCTGGCATGTTTGTCACAGATGAAATAGCACTCAAATTCCGAATATACCGATGTGGAAATGGTATCCGTGTCAGCGCCGGAAATAACAGCGACATAAGCGTATTCAATCTCTTTTTTGGAAGGAGAGTAGTAGTCGTAGAATTCGATGGCAAAGTCTTCATTGCTGTGAATTTCCTTTTCGTAAATGGTTTTCCAGGCAAATTCTCCCTTGTACCGCTTCTTGATTTTAATTTTCTGGACAATGCTTTCTGAGAAACTGACATTGCCGGCGTAGACATCGTTTTGGTATAACGCATGTAAATAAGTATTGAAGGTCCAGTCGGCAGGGATATTCCAATTATAGTTTACCAGAAGTTCTTTCGTCGCGTACAGTTCATCCAGTACCATTCCTGTCAGGGTAAATGAAGTAATCGGGGCTTCGGGGACCACTGCATAAGAGATCGCAGAGTCAGAACCGGCAAATGTAGAACCTAATATCATGAAGTCACCACCTTTCCTAAATTTGCTGCCTGTAAATGATACAGGCCGTTGATTCGTGTCATACAGAGACCGATTTTATCGGTACTGTCCGGGAGATCAATGATATTGCTGTAACAGATGGAATGGGTTTGGTTACTGCTGGTTTTCAGTTCGTAGCAGGCCCGCATGTCAGGGGGCCCGAATTTTCCGGCCCGGTAGGTGACGGTGCCGGTTAACTGTTCCGGGTCATCGGCGTAGAGATGGATGAATTCCTGATTGTATTCACATCCGTAAAAGACAATAACTTTGGAAAAGTCACCGTGAAAGGAAAAACCTTCCTTGTAGGTCAATTCATTGTCCCTTAAGTCGATGTACTCGCCGTCAATATAGGCGGCCGGAGTATTTTTTAAATGGCCTTCGGAGGAGACGATATTGGAGCGAATGTTGATGGCTCCGATCTCTTTTAGGTTGACGGGCTCCAACAGGGAGAAAACGTCACGGATGCTGTATGAGATGGAAATGTTAATAAAATCTGTCTCCACATCAATTCCGTTGACGGTTCGCCCGGTGGCCTTGATGCTGTATTCATTTTTGTTGGAAAAACCGGAAAAGGTGTATTCCATGGCCTCAGTGTTGTAGCTGAGACCGGATGAGGACAGCAGGGTATGGGAGCGGGTGTAGACCGAGATCGACCAGGAATCCAGCAGCTCGCCATTTTCCTGTGAATAGCTTAGCAGGAACTGGTAGGATGAAGTGGAGATCACCTGCCCGTTGGTGATGTTGGTAAATTGAAACGAGGGCGTTTTCAGGCATAGAAAATGTTCTCCGATAGCCTGGAGATCAGATTCGACGCCGTCCTTGTCAAATACGGTGATGAAGGCATTGTATTTTTCGCCGTTTGCAAGATTGGCTTCGGTGAGATCAATGACGTGTTCGTATTTGAAAGAATCGATGGTTTTATCATATACAATCTCATTTGTCTCGTTGTGTTTGATGATGCAGCGGTTTTTGAAGATCTGGTTGCCCTGCCAGTTAAACTTGATTGTTCCGCCGGTATTGGCGTCAAATGGGGTTATATGATAGATGGATGCTTGCATAATTCACCTCCTTGTTTTGGTGGGAAAGGGGAGAGGGGCCGGTACGGCCCCTCCGGTCCTCTTAGTGATTGTTGATTAATGCGCGGACTTCTTCTCTGATTTTAGCTGGAACCTGGTCCAGAGTTTTGATTCCTTTGCGGATTAAATCTGCGTAGACTCTTGCCATTGTTTACACCTCCAATCCTTCATAGAGTTCTGTGATTGCCAGCTGCGCGCTGGTCAGTTCCTCCTGCAGTGCGAGATTTTCCTCATACTGATTGGTGAGAGCCAGCTGTAAGGCAGTATTTTCGTTCTGTAATTGTTCTACCTGCTGTTCCTGAGTCGGACGGTACTCGATGGGAGTGACTCCGTCAGATTTGTAAAATGTGTTGTTACTGTATTGATCTCCGATTTGACACGGATACTGTAAGCAATCTACCGCAAATGCATCGTCGCCGTATGTAGCACGAGCTAGATAATTTGCCAATTCATAATTATCACATACAATTATATTTTTAATTTCTTTTTCACAAATTTGTGCAAAAATTTGATGTACAATCATTTATTTTTTCTCCTTTTTTATTACCAACGGATTATTGCAACTCCAGAACCACCGGCGCCAGCATCATGCCACCATCTTTCGCATAATCCACCACCACCACCACCTGTTCCAGATGCTCCGCTAGATGTAAAGTCGTTAGTCCAATCTCCGCCATTTCCACCGCCTCCAGCCCCGCCTTTACCGTATGAACCATCCCAGTTACCACCGCCGCCACCCCCGGCATAGAGAGTATTTGATGATTCACCGAATGCACGTGTGGTTGTATGCTGACCAGTACCGCCATATCTATATGTTCCGCCATCTGTACCGTCAGATCCGCCGTCAACATCTCTTGGATAACTTATTGCGGACCCACCGCCACTTCCGCCAGACCCACCATATCTTTCGGTACCTCCGCATCTCCCACCTTTAGCAGTCAATAAGGATGTACCATTTCTCAAAATTGTTGTGTCGGCCCCATACTTTCCATATGCAACATCCCATGGTTTTTTTGTTGTAGAAACGCCTCCGGCACCGCCTGCGCCTATATTAATGACAAGAACTTGACCTCCCGAGACACTTAAACCTGATACAGTGGTCGTATATCCAGCCCCGCCACCGCCACCGCCGCTACCATCAGTACCATCATCATTGTCGTGATACGTACTTCCACCGGCTCCTCCACCAACACCAAACAGATCAATAGAAGAAATGCCTGTGGGAATAGTAAATGTACTTGATGTTGTAAATATTTGCTGTCCATGGACAATCACATTGTTTATGGCCCCACCGTCAACATAACTTCCGTATATTCTTCCATAACTTGTTGTGAGGTAGTTCCAAGCTCTAAAATACCATGTGCCTCCGGCAAGAGTTACGAATGAGGATGTTCCACTCCCTTCATAGAATAGAGTCCCATCATTGACACTTGATGGATAACCACCCTGTTTACAGATCACACGTATACCTGACCATGGTCCTTTTGACGGATTCGCCCAGCTTGCAATTATCGTATAACTGGAATACTGGGCTATCCTAAAAGACACTACGGATGTAACTGAGAGATTTCCGGTTCTTTTGACTCCATCTCTCCAATATGTGTAAGAGGAGAGTACCTTAGAGTCATCAGCCGTAGCGCCACCCGTTTGACTGGCAAGGCTGTTTGCTGTTATAATACTTCCGGGGTTATACCCCAGCGGTATGGTAACACTTTGTCCACAATTTAAAGTAACATTTTGTGCTGGATTATTTGGCATAGTTCCAACGCCAATTTCATCATCTGTATCTGCTCCTAAATATGTTTTGCCTTCTAATACATGGCTGGAAGCCGCATTCACTTCATCCGAAGAGATACCGCCTCCACCGCCTAATGCAATATAAATATTTCCCATATCTTATATGAACCTCCTTTTGTCTATTCGGTTCTTATAATGCTAATTAT
>JAWZDV010000088.1:0-11797 GCA_034142505.1 Bacteroides thetaiotaomicron | reverse complement strand
TGAAGTTATCTGATTCCTACACAGTCCAGGATGGAGGAGAACCGCCCTGCCTGGAAATGTCGGCGACGATCCTGAACGTGAATCTGGGATATAACCGGGAACTGATGGAACGATGCCAGACGCTGTATGAATACGCCCAGTTGGTGTCATCAGTCAGAAAGTACTGGGAGCGGGAAAAAGATCTGACGAGAGCCATAGACCATGCGATTGAGGAGTGCATCCGGAACAATATCCTTGCAGAGTTTCTGAGGAAGAACAGAGCGGAGGTAGTGGATATGTTGCTGTATGAATATGATGAAGAAGAATTTATAGCCAGTGAAAAGGAATTGAGTTTCGCAGAGGGAGAACTAACAGCAAGAAGAGAAAGTGTGCTGGAACTTCTGGAAGAATTGGGAGAAGTACCAGACGGATTGAAAAATACAATTCTGAAACAGGAAAATCCGGATACCTTAAAACGTTGGCACAAACTGTCGTCAAAGGCCAGTTCCATAGAAGATTTCGAAAATCAGATAAAATAGGAATGAAAACACCAGTTCAAAAAATAGGATGCAGAAAATAGAAATCTGCGTCCTGTTTTTTATGACAAAGCTGTGATATACTACTGAAAGAAAATGATACATAGGAGCCAAACAACATATGAAGCGGAAAAGACGCATAGGAATCGTTTTTGCAGTGATAGTCTGTTATATCGCCATGGTCTGTCTTCCTTACATCAAACAGGGAGGCGTTACGCATAAGACGGAGGCTGATTTTGAACAATCTGATTTTTACAGTGACCACGCCGGCAAAGACCGGGCGGTGATTCTGTTTCGCAACGAGGAGGCGCTGACGGAGCGTCTTCGGCTGATATCCCAGGCGTCGGAGCGGATCGTGCTGTCCACCTTTGATTTCCACGCGGACAACAGCGGAACGAAGATGCTGGCGGCCCTTCATGACGCGGCAAAGCGGGGTGTGGAGATACAGATTTTAATTGACGGGTACTCCTATCTCATGAACACCCAGGGAGAGATAAACTTCCAGGCCCTGGGCACCATGGACACGGTGACAATCAAGGTTTACAACCCGGTCAATCTCCTAAAGCCCACGAAGCTGATGGCCCGTCTCCACGACAAATATCTGCTGGTAGATGACACCGCCTATATCCTGGGAGGCCGCAACACCTACGATTATTTCCTGGGAGAAGAGACGAACTATAAGAATTATGATTGGGATGTGATGGTTACCTGTGAGGAGGCGGACGAAGCTTCCTCCCTTTTGCAGGTAGAAGATTATTTTCAGTCCGTATGGAAGCTGCCCGACTGCAAAGTTGTCATGAATGACATGCCTGCGTCAAAGCGGGGAAAAGAGAAGATCGAGGGGGCCAGAGCGGAGCTGGACTCACTCTATCAAGACATGCAGACCACCCACCAAGACTGGTTTGAGCCGGTCGATTACACCCAGATGACCGTGGAGACCAATCAGATCCGCCTTTTGTCCAATCCCATAGAAGCCAAGGTGAAGGAGCCGGTTCTATTTTACAACTTGACGGAACTGCTGGGCCAGGCGGAAGGCGGGATCCTGTTCCACACGCCCTACATCCTCTGCAATGATTACATGATGGAACGCTTAACCGCACTCTGCACTGCCAACGGCAATGTCACCATGATGACCAACTCCGTAGCCAACAACGGCAATCCCTTCGGCGCCATGGACTACGAAATCCACAAGCCAAAGATCCTGGACACCGGTCTTCAGATTCTGGAGTACGACCAGGGAGTCTCCTACCATGGAAAATGTTTTACCGCCGGAGACCGTCTGACAGGAGTCGGCTCCTTCAACTGGGATATGCGGAGCGCCTACCTTGACACCGAACTGATGCTGGTCATCGACAGCGTCCCCCTGACTGCCATGATGCGGGAGTACATGGAGACTTATGAAAATGATGCCCTTGTGGTAAAGGATGCATCGACCTACGATCTCGCTGATGGCCAGGTCCCCCAGGAGATCAGCAAAAAGCGGGAGACCAGAATCCGGCTGTTAAAGCCCTTTGACTGGCTGCTGCGGTATTTACTTTAATTCCATACCCGCTCTCTGCTTTTTAGCAGGACCACATGGTGATCCCGGCAGATCCGGCAGATGACAACGAACCCCACGACAGCCGCCAGCATCCCCGTGGCAATGTTGCTGACCGCCATGACGATCCCTACGCTGACCTCCCCTAAGTCCGTAAACTTCTGTAAGAACCACAGCACTGGAACCCGGAAGAGGAAGACACGGCTGAAGTTGATGAACAGTGTCAGCTTCGTTTTCCCGAAGCCGTAGAGCAGGGCCATGACGGCCGCGTTGATGCCAAGAGGGATGGCCCCCATAGCTTCCATGCGGTAGATGGAGGCAATCATCCGGCTGAAGTCGGCGTCATTGCCGGCGAACAGACCGCTGATCTGATCCAGGAACAGCAGGGACAGGGACATAAACACCCCGCCCACGATCACATTGATCACCAGAACACAGCCAAATGCCTGAAGAGCCCGCCGGACCTGTCTGGCGCCCAGGTTCTGGCTGATGATGGCGGCGCCTCCCTCCTGGTAGCCGTTTTGCGGGTTGGTGCTGAATCCCCCAATATTGTTGGACACTCCCAGCGCTCCTACGGTCAGAGCGCTGTATACGGTGCTCATGGAGTTGATCACCACCTTCCCGAAGGAAAATGCCATCTTCTCCGCAACCACCGGAATCGACAGCCGGACCATGGGAGCGGTCACAGGCCTGGAAAGGCTGATGCTCTTTAAGGAAAAACCGAACGCATTTCCCTTCTCATTCAGGTTTATCACAGCCGCCATCAAAAGCAGCAGCTGGGAAATGATGGTGGCCGCGGAGATCATATTGATATTCCCATCCAGTACATAGACAAACAGGGCCGTCAGCCCCAGCTTGACGCCGAGGACCACAAAATTTAAATACAGAATCCGTTTGGAATCCCCTCTGGCACGCAGGATGGCGATGTATACGTTGTTAAAGAAGCTGATCACCATGCCGAGCAGTTCCAGGATAAAATAGGTGGTTCCCGTGGAAATGAATTCCTCAGGCGTCCTGGCAAGCCGCAGAAACTGCGGGGCAAATGGAATCAGCAGTGCCAGCAGTCCGATTCCCAGTATGCCGCACATGGCAAAGAGGGTGCTGACCCGTTTTTTCACCAGATCAAAGTCTCCGGCCCCGTAGGCAGCGCTGATCTGAATGCTGGCTCCAATGGCCAGACCGCCGCCAAGAGCCGACAGCATCATGTTTAACTGTGATAAATAGGCCACAGCCGACACCGCGGTGGCGCTGATATGGGAAGCCATCATGGTGTCGAAGATCTTAAACAGCTGGGTCAGACTCTGGTATAATGCCAGCGGCGTTCCCACCTGGAGCACCACACTCCACATATTCCCCGACAGGGCAAATTCCCGAAAGGCTTTGTCTTTTTCTGAAAGGCCGGCTTTCTGTTCCATCTCAATCCTCTTTTTCTTATTTTTATCTGAATCGGCTCTATCATAATACAAAAAAACGATATTTGATACAGATTTCCTGTCATATTTTTAAATAGTACAGATAATTTGCACTTGTCGTCACCCTGTGATATACTGGTAGCAGAAGGGGGAGATTCCAGTGAATGAATTTTTAATCAGCCGTGTGGTGCGGAGCACGAAGTACAGTATGGCGCATTCCCATTATCACGAATTCTATGAGTTGTATTACCTGGTATCGGGCTGCTGCCGGATGTTTATCGGCCATAGCCTTCACCATGTGGAAGCGGGAGATCTGCTGCTGTTACCGCCGGGAATGCTTCACCGGGCCACCTACCCGGAGGAGGGCGGGGCGGAGCGGGTTGCAGTCTCGTTTGACGCCAATCTGCTGAAACCACTGATGGAGGTATGGGGAGAAGAGAATCTTAAACATACGTTTAACAACCAGCGGCTTCAGATTCCCATACCGGTCCGCCCCCAGCTGGAACTGCTGCTTGATAAGATTGAGGAAGAGATGGGGCTGGGGGACCCGCTGTCGGTATTTCTGGCGAAGAATCATTTTTATGAAATGCTGGCGACGGCCGGGAGGCATGGTGTCTCCCGGACCCAGGAGGCTGCGGGGGAGACGGAGCAAATCATCCAGGATGCCGCCCGCTACATCAGCCAGAACTATGAGAAGCCTCTGTCGTTAGAGGACATGGCAGATATGGTTCACATGACACCCACCTATTTTTCCCGCCGCTTTAAGCAGGTGACCGGATTTGGATTCAAGGAATACGTGGTCTGCACAAGGCTGGCCCAGGCAGAAAAACTGCTGGTCCACACCAGTCTGCCCGTGACAAAGATTGCGGGAGCCTGCGGCTTTGAGGACGGCAATTATTTTGGGGACTGCTTCAAGAAGCACAAAGGCATTTCCCCCAGGGAATACCGCAGGCGGACCGGCGCAATTGCTATAACTTGAATTCATGATATCCATTCCTTTTATATAGTTGACAAATACCCGGCAGATTGTTAAGATTAAATAATACTATACGGTATTAGAATAAGAAATAGGAGGGGCCTATGAATCGGATTGTGTTATCGCTTCTTGTAGACAATACGGCAGGTGTGCTGAGCCGGGTTGCCGGACTGTTCAGCCGCCGCGGTTATAATATTGAAAGTTTGACCGTAGGCGTCACTGCGGATGAGCGTTATTCCCGTATGACGGTGGTGTCTTTCGGGGATCAGGGGATTTTAGAGCAGATTGAGAAACAGCTGCGCAAGCTGGAGGATGTCCGGGACATCAAGAAGCTGGAGCCGGGAAAATCTGTGTACCGGGAGCTGGTTATGGTTAAGGTCCGCGCCAATGCCAGTGAACGTCAGGCAGTCAGCGCTATCTCCGACATTTTCCGGGCTACCATCGTGGATGTGGGCAAGGATTCCCTGACGGTGATGCTGACAGGAGACCAGAGCAAATTGGACGCGCTGGTGAATCTTTTGGAGGATTATGAGATTCTGGAACTGGCAAGAACGGGACTGACGGGACTCGAGAGAGGGTCGGAGGATATTCGTTATCTCCCATAAGCCGGATTGCAGTACATAGGTTGTTTGGCAGTTAGCTAGAGGGTAAGCCAAAGGCGGACAGAGAGTCGTCGGTGATACGCTTTAACGATAAAGATTAACAGAAGAATGATATTTAGGAGGAAGAAAAATGGCAAAGATTTATTATCAGGAAGATTGTAACTTATCCATGCTGGAGGGAAAGACAATCGCTGTCATCGGATATGGCAGCCAGGGCCATGCCCATGCACTGAACGCAAAGGAGTCCGGATGCCACGTGATCATCGGTCTCTATGAGGGCAGCAGAAGCTGGGCCAAGGCAGAGAAAGCTGGCTTTGAAGTGTATACAGCAGCAGAGGCGGCAAAGAAAGCAGACATCATCATGGTTCTGATCAACGATGAGAAGCAGGCAGACATGTACAAAGAAGCCATCGAGCCGAATTTGACAGAGGGCAAGATGCTGATGTTCGCCCATGGTTTTGCCATCCATTTCGGACAGATTGTGCCTCCGAAGAATGTGGATGTTACCATGATCGCACCAAAGGGACCGGGACACACCGTGAGAAGCCAGTATCAGGAGGGCAAGGGCGTTCCGTGTCTGATCGCGGTTCATCAGGATGCCACAGGGAAAGCAAAAGATTTAGCGCTGGCGTATTCACTGGCAATTGGCGGAGCAAGAGCAGGTGTCCTGAAGACTACCTTCCGTGAAGAGACGGAGACGGATCTTTTCGGCGAGCAGGCAGTTCTCTGCGGCGGCGTTACCGCTTTGATGAAAGCCGGGTTTGAGACTCTGGTGGAAGCCGGATATGAGCCGGAGAGCGCATACTTCGAGTGTATCCATGAGATGAAGCTGATTGTAGACCTGATCTTCGAGAGCGGCTTTGCCGGCATGAGATATTCCATCTCCAACACCGCGGAGTACGGCGACTATATCACCGGTCCGAAGATTGTAACCGAGGAGACCAAGAAGGCCATGAAACAGATTCTGTCCGATATCCAGGACGGAACCTTTGCAAAAGACTGGTTATCCGAGAACAAGGTAAACTGCCCTCATTTCAATGCTATGAGAAAGAGAGAGGCGGCTCATCAGCTGGAGGCAACCGGAGCGGAGCTTCGCAAGCTGTACAGCTGGAACGATGGCAACAAACTGATTGACAACTAAAAACGGATGCTACACATCATATAACCAATATGCATAACACATAGTATACAACACAGCTCTGGAACCAGCCGACAGCCGGTTCCAGAGCTTTTTGTTATTCATATGCTGGCGGATGTGACATTCCGATTTATCCTGAACAAAAAAAGTAAAATACACTTGACATTTAATGTAAAGTATACTATACTAAAAATGTAAAGCAAACATTACTTTTGCAAAGGTAAATCAAAGAAAAGAGTGAGGGGATGTATCAGTGAAGACAAGAA
Organism: Bacteroides thetaiotaomicron; assembly: GCA_034142505.1. GTDB lineage: Bacteria > Bacillota > Clostridia > Lachnospirales > Lachnospiraceae > Hungatella_A. The sequence goes on along the minus strand of JAWZDV010000088.1, from coordinate 5,351 downwards.
TACAGGAGCTGCGAAAGAGCAGCAAGGTCACTCAGGAAGAACTGGCCGACCAATTGGGCGTGACGAGGCAGACGATTATCTCGCTGGAGAACGGCAAGTACAACGCGTCGCTTCAGCTGGCCCACAAGATTGCAAAGTTATTCGGAATGAGTATTGAAGAAATATTTTTATTTGAGGAGGAGGAGTAGAGATGTTATTAAACCAGATGTTTATCGATAGTCCCATTGATTTTGAAAAACGATGTAAGAGAAGAATTGTTATGGGGTTTGTACTGGCGGCCCTTGGGCTTGTGGCCGTGATCATTGTGCTGATGGTGGACCGTCTGCCGATCCTTTTTCTGGAAGCGGGGGGAAGTGATTTTATGGAAGGGTTTTATGTCGGCGCAGGCGGCGGACTGATGGGAGCCGGCCTTGTGACGGCGATCAAGAACATGCGCTATTTAAAGGTGCCGGAACTGAAAAAGAAACAGGAGATTATCGAGACGGATGAGAGAAACCGCATGCTGGGGCTGCGGTGCTGGGCCTACGCAGGATACAGTTTCTTCCTCGTCCTCTATATCGGAATGCTGTTTGCCGGGCTGATCAGCAAAACCGTGCTTACCGTACTGCTGGTGGTGGGTGCTGTGTACGGGGTTCTGCTGCTCATTTTCAGGCTGCTGCTTTCGAAGGCCATGTGATAGTCCGGCCATCACACGTGAGTGTGTTTAATGAATTCAATAAAGGTATCAAGCGCTTTCGAAGAACGATTGGGGTGATAGGCAAATCCAATCGTTCTTTTATTGATGGGATTTCCCAGCTTTAATTGGACCAGACGGCCGGTTTCCAAGTCGTCTTTGACGAATTCCCGGATCACGCAGGCGGCTCCCAGACCGATTCTGGCAAATTCAATCAGCAGATCCATGGTGGTGACCTCCAAAAGGCTGTTAGCCTCCATATGATTCAAATTCATATAGTCATCAATATAATGTCTGGTGATGTTGTTGCGGTCCAGCAGCATGATGTTGCCGTCCTGGAACACGTCGGCGTTTTCTCCCTCCCGCAGCTTCAAGTTCTCTAAATAACTGGGAGCGGCCACGAAGATGTCCTCGATCTCCATCACCGGGATAAACGCCAGGTTCTTCTGGGATCTCGGCTCCGCCACCAGACCGATATCGATGCGCTCTTTGTCAAGCATGGCCAGGGTGTGGGTGGAGGACTGGCTTTCTATGGTGATTTTCATGTGGGGATACTGCTCAATATACCCTTTTAAATAGGACACCATAATAAACCGGCAAAGCGTGTTGCTGACGCCGATGCTGATGTGCCCCATATGAAAATTTTTAATTCGCTTCAGTTCCTGCTCCCCCTGGGCCAGGGCCTCAAAAGCGGCCAGGGTGTGGGAGAAGAGGACCTGTCCCTCCTCCGTCAGCTGCACGCCCCTGGAATTGCGGTGAAACAGGGTGGTGCCAAGGCTGTCCTCCAGCTTGCTGATGGATTTGCTGATGGCCGGCTGGCTGATATACAGTTCCTTGGCGGCTTTGGAAATGTTGCCGGCCTTGGCTACTTCATAAAAAATGCGGTACTGGGATAAATTCTGGTCCATGGGAAACCTCCTGTATTCTCTATCACTCTCTATAACTCAATTTCATAGTAAATATTCATATTATGTATTTCTATTATAGCAACTCCTGTGTTAGAATGTAAAGAGAAAAACTAGAATGAAGGAGGCATTGACCATGTCCAGCGGTACGGTTTTTAAGTTTCACAACGATTTGGATACGGACCAGATTATCGCGTCCCAGTATCTGTTATTGCCGAATATTGAAGAGATGAAAGTACATACATTTGAATCCCTGGACCCGGATTTTCCGAAGAAGGTAAAGCCGGGGGATTATGTGGTGGGAGGAGAGAACTTTGGCTGCGGTTCCTCCAGAGAGCAGGCGCCAAGCGTGCTGAAAGCATTGGGAGTGAAAGCGGTGGTGGCCAAGTCCTTTGCCAGAATTTTTTACCGGAACGCCATCAATATCGGACTGCCGGTGATTGTGTGCAAAGAACTGCCGGATCACGTGGAGACGGGGGACGAGATGGAATTGTCTTTAAGCGACGGCGTGGCGAAGGCGAAGGGGGTGGAATACACCTGTACGAAGCTGCCGGAGTATATGCAGAATATTTTGAACCAGGGCGGACTGATTGCGTCATTGAATAAAACGGAATAGGGAGGAACAGCCATGGGAATGACCATAGCAGAGAAGATAATAGCGGCGGCGGCCGGCGTGGAGAGCGTGAAACCGGGGGATATCCATACGGTGAATTTAGACCGTCTGATGAGTAATGACGGGACTACCCATCTGACCATCGACATGTACCGGAATCAGCTGGACCATCCAAGAATCGCGGATGCGTCCAAGCTGGTGTTTATTGTGGACCACAATGTGCCGGCGGACAATCCAAAGACCGCGGCATCCCAGAAGAAAATGCGGGATTTTGCCAGGGAGAACGGGATTGATTTCTGGGAGGGGAAGGGCGTCTGCCATCAGATCATGATGGAGCATTATGTCCGTCCCGGAGAGTTGATTTTTGGCGCCGACAGCCATACCTGTACCTATGGGGCGCTGGGAGCCTTCGGAACAGGCGTGGGCTGTACGGATTATTTATACGGCATGGTGACAGGAACTTCCTGGGTGCTGGTGCCGGAGACGGTAAAATTTAACCTGGTCGGGAAGCTGAGACCTGGTGTTTATCCGAGGGATTTGATGCTGACCATCATCGGGGAGGTGGGGGCCAACGGGTGCAACTATCAGGTGATGGAGTTTACCGGGGAAGGCGTGAAGACATTAAGCGTCAATGACCGGATGGTGCTGTGCAATCTGGCGGTGGAGGCGGGAGCCAAGACGGGGATTGTGGAGGCGGATGAGATCGCTCTGGAGTACTTGAAAGAGCATGGCAGGACGCCGAAGGCGGTGTACCACAGCGACGAGGACGCGGTGTATGTCAGAGAGTATACCTTTGATCTTTCTAAGGTGGAGCCGGTGGCGGCGAGGCCTGACTTTGTAGATGACGTGGTGCCGGCCAGCGAAGTGGCGGGGATTGCCATTGACGAGGCATTCTTAGGCTCCTGCAACAACGGGCGGATCGACGACCTGCGGGTTGGCGCGGCTGTGATTAAGGGAAAGAAAGTGGCGGAGCATGTACGGTTTCTGGTGGTGCCGGCCAGCAATGACGTGTACCGGCAGGCGTTAGAGGAAGGTCTGATTGAGATTTTCATGGAAGCAGGCGCCATTGTGATGAATGCCAACTGCAGCGTGTGCTGGGGCAGCTGCCAGGGTGTGATTGGAGAAAATGAGGTGTTAATCAGCACCGGCACCAGAAACTTTAAGGGCCGGGCGGGACATCCAAGTTCCAAGGTGTATCTGGCTTCGGCGGCCACGGTGGCGGCTTCGGCGGTGGCCGGGGTAATTACCACGGCGGACCAGTTAATATAGTGGAAGAGAAAGAAAGGGTACATAGCTTATGGAGACATTTACAGGCAGAGTCTGGGTGCTGGGGGATGATATCGATACGGATATCATCATCCCGACAGAGTACCTGGCGCTGAAGACGATTGATGATATGAAGCAGTATGGGTTTTCCCCTCTGCGCCCGGAACTGGCGGGGCAGATCAAGGAGGGAGATATCCTAGTGGCCGGCAAGAATTTCGGCTGTGGTTCCTCCAGGGAGCAGGCGCCGGAGATTATCAAGGCTCTTGGCATCCGCTGCGTGATTGCTAAATCCTACGCCCGCATTTTCTTCCGCAATTCCATCAACAACGGCCTGCTGTTGATGGAGCAGCCGGACTTATGGGACGATGTGGCGGAAGGCGATGAGATCACCGTGGAAGTGAACCGGTGCGTGAAGCATCAGGGGAAAGAGTATCCCATTGCGTCGCTTCCGGATAATTTGGTGGATATTATAAATGCCGGAGGTCTGGTAAAGGCGATGCGTAAATTAAACGGTCTGGATTAAGGAGAATGTGATGGGAGCAACAGCGATAGAGAAGATTATCAAACAAAATACCGGGAAAACAGAGGTGAAACCAGGTGACATCGTCACCGTGAACGTAGACCGGGTGATGATTCACGATATTTTTATTCCCTTTGTGGCTGACAAGTTTGAGGAGATGGGATTTACCAGACTCTGGGACGCGGAGAAGGTGGTGCTGATCTATGATCATCTGGTGCCGGCCAGCCAGGTGGACGATACGAGACATTTCCGGGTGGGGGATGATTTTGCGGAGAAATACGGGCTGACTCATGTCCACCGGAGTGACGGCATCTGCCATCAGCTGATGACGGAGGCCGGGTATGTGAAGCCGGGAAATGTGGTGTTCGGCACAGACAGCCATACGACGACCTACGGCTGTGTGGGAGCATTTTCCTCGGGAATCGGGTACACGGAGATGGCCAGTATCCTGGGTACGGGTACCATGTGGGTGCGGGTGCCGGAGACCATCAAGGTGGTGATCGACGGGAAACTGCCGGACTGCGTGATGTCAAAGGATATCATCCTGCGGCTGATCGGTGATCTGGGGGCTGACGGAGCGACCTACCGGGCGTTGGAATTCTCAGGCAGCGCGGTGGAGGAGATGAGTGTGTCCAGCCGGATGACCATTGCCAATATGGCCGTGGAAGCCGGGGCCAAATGCGCTTTGTTCACGCCGGATGAGAAGACGGCGGAGTACTGTCAGGTGGAGCTTACAAAGGAGATGAAGGACATTCGGGGAGATGAGGATGCGGTATACTGCCGCACCATCAGCTACCGGGCGGAGGAGTTTGTGCCGGTGCTGGCGTGTCCGTCCCAGGTGGACAATATAAGGCCTGTCAGCCAGCTGGCAGGGACGCCCATTGACCAGGTCTTCATCGGTTCCTGCACCAACGGGCGGCTGGAGGATCTTGTGGTGGCAGCTGATATTTTAAAGGGAAAACAGGTGGCGCCCTATGTGAAACTGATCGTGACTCCGGCCAGCCGGAAGATCTATCTGGAGGCCGCCAGACTGGGCGTCATCGACACTCTGATCGGGGCCGGGGCCATCGTCACCCATCCGGGCTGCGGTTTATGCTGCGGGCGAACCGGTGGTATCTTAAGCGACGGCGAGCGGGTGGTTGCCACCAACAACCGAAACTTCTTAGGACGAATGGGAACCTCCAAGGTGGAGATCTTTTTAGCGTCCCCGGCGACAGCCGCGGCCAGCGCTATTGCGGGGCGGATTGTGGCGGCGGTTTAACCTAATACAAAAATGGGGGATAATGTTGTGGAGGGAAATCACGAGATGGGTAGGTTACATCGTCCGGAAGGCTCCCTGGGCGGGCTCTGGCTGGTCTCATGCTTCCGGGGCTA
>JAWZDV010000087.1:0-67568 GCA_034142505.1 Bacteroides thetaiotaomicron | reverse complement strand
GTGCCGCTTTCCAAGGCGGCGGACGGCACCATCACCACCCAGTTTACCATGACAACGCTGGAGGAACTGGGGCTGTTAAAGATGGATTTCCTGGGGCTTCGCACCCTGACGGTGATCCAGAATGCCGTGAGAGAGGTGAAGAGAACCCAGGGATTTAACCTGGATATGCACAACATTGATTACAATGACAAGGGCGTGCTGGAGGCTCTGGGAACCGGGAAAAATGACGGCGTGTTCCAGCTGGAGAGTTCGGGTATGAAGTCCTTTATGAAGGAGTTGAAGCCGGAGAATTTGGAGGACATTATCGCCGGCATTTCCCTCTACCGCCCGGGTCCCATGGATTTTATTCCCCGGTATTTGAAGGGGAAAAATGAAAAGGGAGCCATCACCTATGAGTGTCCGCAGTTAGAGCCGATCTTAAGCCCCACCTACGGCTGTATCGTCTATCAGGAGCAGGTTATGCAGATCGTGCGGGATCTGGCGGGGTATACGCTGGGCCGGAGCGATATGGTGCGGCGCGCCATGTCCAAAAAGAAGGCCTCCGTCATGGAGAAGGAGCGGCAGAATTTTGTCTATGGAAATGTGGAGGAGGGCGTCAAGGGGTGTATCAACAACGGCATTGACGAGAAGACCGCCAATTTGATTTTCGACGAGATGATCGATTTTGCCAAGTACGCGTTCAACAAGTCCCATGCGGCCTGCTACGCGGTGGTCTCCTACCAGACGGCTTACTTAAAATATTACTACCCGAAGGAGTTTATGGCGGCGATTATGACTTCCGTCATGGACAATATCACCAAGGTGTCGGAATACATACTGACCTGCCGGCAGATGGGGATTGAGATCTTATCCCCGGATATCAACGAAGGGGAGGGCGGTTTTTCCGTGTCCGGTGATTCTATCCGTTACGGCTTGTCCGCGATCAAGAGTGTGGGTAAATCCGTGGTGGACGTGATTATTGCGGAGCGGGAGGCAGGCGGTCCCTACGTGTCCATGGAGGATTTTGTGGGGCGGCTCAGCAACAAAGAGGTGAATAAGCGGACCCTGGAGAACTTTATCAAAGGCGGGGCGCTGGATTCCCTTCCGGGAAACCGGAGACAGAAGCTTTTAATCGCTCCGGATATTCTGGATCAGAAGAACAAAGAGCGGAAGTCCGGCATGGAAGGCCAGATGAGCCTGTTTGATTTTGCGGGCGAGGAGGATAAGGAGAGCTTCCAGATCACTCTGCCCGATGTGGAAGAATTTGCAAAAGAGGATCTGCTGGCGTTTGAAAAAGAAATTCTTGGCGTTTACATAAGCGGTCATCCCATGGAAGCCTATGAATCCAGCTGGCGGGCCAACATCACGGCCATGGCTACGGATTTCATCGTGGACGAGGAGACCGAGAGCGCAAAAGTGGAAGATGGTTCCTATGTGACCATTGGAGGTATGATAACCGGCAAAAACGTGAAAACTACCAAGACTAACAAAATGATGGCGTTTGTGACGGTGGAGGATTTAGTCGGATCGGTGGAGGTATTAGTATTCCCGAGAGACTATGAGAAATACAAAGACCAGCTGATTCAGGATGCCAAAGTGTTCGTTCAGGGCCGCGCGTCCATCGGGGACGATCCGGTGGGAAAGGTGATCTGCGAGCGGATTGTGCCCTTTGAAAAGCTGCCAAGGCAGGTGTGGCTTCAGTTTGAGGACAAGGAAGCCTACGGAGCCTTGGAAGGCCGGGTCATGGACTGCCTGAAAGAGTCGGAGGGGTCCGACAGCGTTGTCATTTATCTGGCAAAGGAAAAGGCGAAGAAAGTGCTGCCGGCCAACTGGAATGTGATGAGCAGCCCGGAACTGGTTTCGGCTCTCTCCGAAATAGTTGGTGAAAAAAATGTCAAGGTTGTAGAAAAAACTATTGAAAAGATACGGAAAATGAATTAGAATAGGCATTGTATGAGAAAAAATAATGAAAAATAAAGTTAGTTCTTACAATCATAGGAGGTAAGAAAGAATGGCTAAGACAGTAAAGACAATTGGTGTTTTGACAAGTGGTGGTGATGCCCCCGGTATGAACGCTGCAATCCGTGCAGTGGTGAGAACCGGTATCGCAAAGGGGCTTTCTGTAAAGGGAATCATGAGAGGTTATGCAGGGCTTCTGCAGGAAGAGATTGTGGATATGCAGGGCACCAGTGTTTCCGATATCATCCACCGCGGAGGAACCATCCTTTATACGGCCAGATGTACCGAATTCACCACTGCGGAAGGGCAGAAGAAAGGTGCAGAGATTTGTAAGAAACATGGAATAGACGGTCTGGTTGTCATCGGCGGTGACGGATCTTTCCGTGGAGCCGGAAAGCTGTCGGCCCTGGGGATCAACACCATCGGACTTCCGGGAACCATTGACCTTGATATCGCCTGTACGGATTACACCATCGGGTTTGACACGGCGGTGAATACGGCCATGGAAGCCATCGACAAGGTGCGGGATACCTCCACCTCCCATGAGCGGTGCAGTATCATCGAGGTTATGGGCAGAAATGCAGGTTACCTGGCGCTGTGGTGCGGGATTGCCAACGGGGCGGAGGACATTCTGCTGCCGGAGCGGTATGACGGGGATGAGCAGCGGCTGATCGACCACATTATCCAGAACCGGAAGTATGGCAAGAAGCACAACATTATCATCAATGCGGAGGGGATCGGACATTCCACCTCCATGGCGAGACGGATTGAGGCGGCTACCGGCATTGAGACGAGAGCAACGATTTTGGGACACATGCAGCGTGGCGGCACACCGACCTGCAAGGACCGTGTGTATGCTTCCATCATGGGAGCCAAGGCAGTGGAACTGTTAGCGTCCGGTCAGAGCAACCGGGTGGTGGCTTACAAGGGCGGCGAGTATGTGGACTTTGATATCCAGGAAGCTTTGGCAATGCACAAGGATATTCCGGAGGACCAGTATACAATCAGTAAGATTTTAACACGGTAATGACATGACGGATTCCCCCTCAGTGATGAGGGGGAATATACGGTTAACAGGATAACGGACGAAGAGGGGCTGGAGACACAGCCCCTCTTTGGAGGTATTAAAGGAGCAGAATTTGGAAGAGAAGAAAGTGCTGTGCGGCGCCAGTTCCTATGAACAGAAGTATTATTTTAATGAAGAGTTTCGGGGACTGCCGGAAGGGATCAAAGAGGAACTTCAGGTGATGTGCGTGCTCTACACGGAAGATGTGGGCGGCGTGCTGACCATGGAGTTTGACGGGGACGGAAACTTGGAATTCCAGGTGACGGCCCCGGAGGAGGACTACCTGTTTGACGAGATCGGAAGTGTATTGAAGATCAAGCAGTACCAGCTGGAGAAGCGGGAACTTTTGGAGGCGCTGGAACTGTATTACCGGGTGTTTTTCCTGGGACAGGAACTAGAGGAAGAGTGATTGATGAGATTAACCATTGGAAATGTGTCGCTGGACAACAACCTGATCCTGGCGCCAATGGCGGGAGTGACCGACCTGCCGTTTCGTCTGCTCTGCAAGGAGCAGGGCTGCGGGCTGATGTGCACGGAGATGGTCAGCGCCAAAGCGATATATTATAAGAACAAGAATACAGGGCCGCTTTTGGAGGTCCGGGAGGAGGAGCGTCCCATTGCGGTGCAGCTGTTTGGCTCCGACCCGGTGATTATGAGTGAGATGGCCAAAAAGATTGAGGAAGGGCCTTACGATATCATTGATATCAACATGGGCTGTCCGGTTCCCAAGGTGGTGAATAACGGGGAAGGCTCGGCGCTCATGAAGAATCCCAAGCTGGTGGAGGAGATTCTGACGGCTATGGTGAAGGCGGTGAAGAAGCCGGTAACCGTCAAATTCCGGCGGGGGTTTGACGAAACCTGCATCAATGCGGTGGAGATCGCGAAGATTGCCGAGAACTGCGGCGTGGCGGCGGTGGCTGTCCACGGGAGAACCAGAGAGCAGTATTACTCCGGGAAGGCGGACTGGGAGATCATCCGGCAGGTGAAGGAGGCGGTGAAGATTCCGGTGATTGGAAACGGAGACATTTTCACGCCGCAGGATGCCGGACGGATGCTTGAGGAAACCGGATGCGATGGGCTGATGATTGCCAGAGGAGCCAAGGGGAATCCATGGATCTTCCGGGAGATCAACCATTATCTGGATACCGGAGAACTGCTTCCCAGGCCGGGCAGAGAGGAAATCCGGGAAATGCTTCTGCGGCATGGGGAGCTTCAGGTGAAATATAAGGGTGAGTATATGGGGATTCGGGAGATGCGCAAACATGTGGCGTGGTACACCGTCGGACTGCCCCACTCATCGGCCCTGCGAAATGAAGTGAACCAGGTCGAAACTTATGAGGATTTTAAACGGTTGATCCTGCATAAAATATAGGAAACATAGGGAACATAGTTTCTTGACATTATTGGTTTCTTAAGATATAATACCTTGAATGTGACAGCAGTCAGGGATCAGTAAAAAAGAAAATAGAATGGGTAAAGGAAGGTAGATGAACATGGCGGAGAAGAAAAACATATTAACATATGCCGGATTGAAACAGTACGAGGACGAACTTCAGAATTTGAAGGTGGTAAAACGGAAAGAAGTAGCCCAGAAGATCAAAGAGGCCAGAGAGCAGGGCGATTTATCCGAGAATGCCGAGTACGATGCAGCCAAAGACGAGCAGAGAGACATTGAGCTTCGGATTGAAGAGCTTGAGAAGCTGCTTAAGAATGCTGAGGTTGTGGTGGAAGATGAGATTGACCTTGACAAGATCAACGTAGGCTGTAAGGTGAAGGTTTACGAGATCGATTTTGACGAGGAGATGGAATTCAAGATCGTGGGTTCCACCGAGGCCAACAGCCTTCAGAACAAGATTTCCAACGAATCGCCGGTAGGCAAGGCCCTGATTGGCAAAAAGATCGGCGATGTTGTTGACGTTGAGACACAGGTTGGAGTGATTCAGTACAAGGTACTGGAGATCCAGAGAGTATCATAATCCGTTAGAGACAAAGGAGAGAAAGCCCGTGGCAGAGAACCAGAACCAGAATCAGCAGGAGGATTTGAATCATTTATTGAAGGTACGCCGGGAGAAGCTGGCCGAGTTACAGGAAGCCGGCAAGGACCCGTTTCAGATTACCAAGTATGATGTGACTGTGCACAGCGCGGACATCAAGGAACATTATGAGGAGTGGGAAGGCAAAGAGGTTTCCATCGCCGGACGTATGATGTCCAAGCGGGTGATGGGCAAGGCGTCTTTCTGCAACATCCAGGATTTAAAGGGCAATATTCAGTCCTATGTGGCGAGAGACAGCATCGGCGAGGAAGAGTACAAGGACTTTAAGAAATTGGATATCGGTGATCTTGTGGGACTGAAGGGAACTGCATTTACCACCAAGACCGGGGAAATCTCCATCCATGCCACGTCCGTGACGCTGTTGTCCAAGAGCCTTCAGATTCTGCCGGAGAAGTATCACGGGCTGACCAACACGGATACCCGTTACCGTCAGAGATATACCGATTTGATTATGAACGAAGAGGTGAAGAATACCTTCGTGATGCGCTCGAAGATTATCAGCTGTATCCGGAGATATTTGGACGGGGAAGGATTTTTGGAGGTGGAGACACCGATGCTGGTGTCCAATGCAGGCGGCGCGGCTGCAAGACCTTTTGAGACCCATTACAATGCGCTGGATGAGGACGTGAAGCTGAGAATTTCCTTAGAGCTTTACTTGAAGCGCCTGATTGTCGGCGGCATGGAGAGAGTGTACGAGATCGGACGTGTGTTCCGTAATGAAGGTCTGGACACCAGACATAACCCGGAGTTCACGCTGATGGAATTATATCAGGCTTATACGGACTATCACGGCATGATGGATTTGACGGAGAATATGTTCCGCCATATCGCCAAAGAAGTCTGCGGCACCACTACCATTCCTTATGCGGAGGTGGAGATTGACTTAGGCAAGCCCTTTGAGCGACTGACCATGATTGATGCCATCAAGAAGTATACCGGCATTGATTTCGAGGAGATTCAGACGACGGAGGAAGCGAAGAAGCTGGCGGATGAGAAAGGTGTTCACTACGAAGAGAGACATGTGCGGGGCGATATTATCAACCTGTTCTTTGAGGAGTTTGTGGAGGAGCATCTGATTCAGCCGACTTTCATCATGGATCATCCGGTGGAGGTATCCCCACTGACCAAGAGAAAGCCGGATAAACCGGAGCTGGTGGAGCGTTTTGAGCTGTTTATCTATGCGAGAGAGATGTGCAACGCCTATTCCGAGTTAAATGACCCCATTGACCAGAGAGAACGTTTCAAGGCACAGGAAGCGGCTCTGGCGGCTGGTGATGAGGAAGCAAATACCACGGATGAGGATTTCTTAAATGCGCTTGAAGTAGGTATGCCGCCGACCGGTGGAATTGGCTACGGCATTGACCGTCTGGTGATGCTGTTCACCAACAGCCCTGCGATCCGCGACGTGCTGCTGTTCCCGACCATGAAGACACTGGGCGGTTCCGGTGATTCGAAGAAGGCAGATCCGGCTTCTTCCCAGACTGCTGCCGAAGCAGGAAATACAGCGGAGAAGATTCAGGAAAAAATTGATTTTTCCAAGGTGAAGATAGAGCCGTTGTTTGAGGAGATGGTAGATTTCGATACCTTTGCAAAGTCTGATTACCGGGCGGTAAAGGTAAAGGACTGCGTCGCCGTGCCCAAGAGCAAGAAGCTTCTGCAGTTTACCTTAGATGACGGAAGCGGCACGGACCGCACGATTTTAAGCGGAATCCACGAGTATTATGAGCCGGAAGAGCTGATTGGAAAGACGGCGATTGCGATTGTGAATCTGCCGCCAAGAAAGATGATGGGGATTGATTCCTGCGGGATGCTGATTTCTGCGGTTCACGAGGAAGACGGGAAAGAGGGGCTGAACCTTCTGATGGTAGATGACCGGATTCCGGCGGGGGCGAAGCTGTATTAATTTAGGTAAAGATAATAAAATATAAAATGCATGGACCATGGTACAGGGAACACGTACCATGGTCCATGCATTTTTTAGGTAAAGCGGGCGTGAGTCTGAATGGACTCACGTTCTTGTTTTTATGTCAGAAAAGACTTTTATTGTTAAATAATAAATTATTATTGACGTAGTCCACTCACCTGATTTATAATATTGGTATTACTGGTAGTACCAATAACAAAAAGAAAGGAAATGAACAATGAAGTTTATTGCAGTCGGCGACAACTGCGTCGATTACTACGAAAAGGACGGAAGGCAGTGTGCCGGGGGCTGTTCTTTCAACGTCTCCGTCTACTTAAGCCAGTTGGGCGGGCAGTCCTCCTATTCCGGGGCGGTGGGGGAGGATGGAGCGGGGGACTTTTTAAAGGAAACCCTGACGAAGGCCGGCGTCGACATCTCCCATCTTCACACGCTGAAGGGGAAGACGGCAGTGACCAGGCTGGAACTGGCGGGCCACGAGCGGCATTTTCTTGCATATGACGAGGGCGTGCTGGGAGACTTTCAGCCGGATGGAGAGGACATTGCGTTTATCCGGTCCCACGATTACCTTCACACCTCCGTGTACGGGAAGGTGGAAGCGCTTCTGCCTAAGCTATCCGGGGAGGTCAGAATCTGCTATGATTTCGCAAATAAATTGACGCTTCCTGCCAGAAATGCTATATTAAAGCTAGCAGATTTTTCATTTTTTTCCTATGAGAGGGACGATTCCTATATCCGGGATTACTTGGCGGACGCTTACCGCCAGGGAACGCCGTGTGCGGTGGCTATGCTGGGCGCCGAGGGCAGTCTGGCATTTACGGGCAGGGAATTTATCCGGAAGCCGGGAAACCGGGTGGAGGTGGTGGATACCATCGGGGCCGGAGATTCCTTTATCGCCGGTTTCCTCTATGCCCATGCCCAGGGAAAAGATGTGAAGGAGTGCCTGGACTGCGGAGCGGCCCGCGCGGAGGAGACGATCTCCTATTTCGGGGCAGTCCGGCTAAATGAAGGTAAGGGAGAGCAGGTTCATGTCTAATTTTTTGTATAACGACATCTCTGAACAGTTGGAGGAGAAGATTCACGATCTGCCGGTAGGCGCAAAGCTGCCGTCGGAGCGGACCATGGCGGAGGAATACGGCGTCAGCCGCAATGTGCTCCGGGAAGCGCTCCGTGTTTTGAGCGAGAAGGGAATTATCGAGATCCATTCGGGCAGAGGCGCTTACGTTGCGGATAAGCAGAACGAAAAGTTAGTCAGCCAGTTGGAGAGTATTCTGTTTGAAAATGTGAACAGTCTTTCCGATATTGAGGAAGTCCGGGAAGCTGTGGAGCTGGCCGTTTTCGAAAAAGCGGTGGAGCGGGCCACACAGGAGGATATCCGGCAGCTGGAGACCATTTATGAGGAGATGGAGGCCAGCAAGAGCAATCCCAAGAAGTACAACAGCGGGGATATCCGGTTTCATATCCAGCTGGCCGACAGCACCCACAACAGTGTGTTTCCGGTGCTGATCAGCGCGTTGTACAATTTGACCGACAAAAAACTGTTCCGTATCACCGAGCTGTATCCCAGCCGCGTGAACTCCGGCCAGAGAGAGCACCGGGCCATCATTGACGCGATCAAAGAGCGGGATGTGGAAACCGCGAAGAGTGTCGGCCGGAAGCATTTTAATATCAAAGACATCCTGGATGGAAGAATCAATCAATAGAAAAGAGAGCAGCTGATTGATTTTTCAATCTAAATGGTAGTACCAGTTAGACCAGTAAAAAGAAAAGAGAAAAGGAGAGCAGCATCATGAACTATCCGGAAGTGAAGGTTTTACCCGGCGTCAAAGAGGTATTGGAGGGAATCAAAGGGAGGAGATTCAAGAATCTCTATGTTGTGGCCTGCGGGGGGTCATCGGCGCTTATGCAGCCAAGCCAGTTTCTGGTGGATACGATGGCGAGGCGGCTGGCGGCCCAGAGTCTCAATTCCAATGAATTTATCTACCGGAACCAGCCGGCTCTTGGAGAGGAATCCGTGGTGATTCTCTGTTCCCAGGAGGGGAAAACGCCGGAGACCGTGGCGGCGGCGGCGTACGCCAGAAAGAAGGGGGCGACGGTGATCACTATTGCCATGGAGGAGAATACCCCGCTGGAGCAGGAGGGAGAATTCTACGTGCGGTACGGGTATTACGGGACGGCGGATGCCATCGATACCAGCTACGGCGTGATGTATCTGCTGACGGCCGGAATCTTAGACCAGCAGGAGGATCTTGCCATCTTCGATGATATGGCGGCAAATCTGGAACGGCTCACCGCGGTGATCGGCCGGGCGAAGGAGCAGTACCGGCCGCAGGCGGAAGCATTTGCCAAGTCCTGCAGGGATGACCGGGTGATCTATTCTCTGGCCAGCGGAAGCGATTATTCCCAGTCCTACGTATTCTGTAACTGTTATCTGATGGAAATGCAGTGGATCAACGCCATTCCGATTCATGCGGGAGAGTTCTTCCACGGGCCATTTGAAATCATCGAGAAGGACAGTCCGGTGGTTCTCCTGATGGGACTGGACCAGACCCGTTTTCTGGAGGAGAGAGCGCTTAAGTTTTTAACCACTTATACGGACCGGGTCTTCCGGATTGATATGGCAGAGGTTGATTTTACGGGAATTGACGAGGCGTGGAGAGGATATCTGGCTCCGCTTGTGATCAACAATATCTGCCGGATGTACGCCCAGACCATTGCGGATGTGAGGAAGCATTCGCTGGATATCAGGAGATATATGCATATCGTAGAGTATTAAACGGAGCAGAACACATAGGTATTAAAAACAAAGAAGGCATAAAGGGGCAAAAGGAGGAAAACTATGAAATTGAAGAACATGATTGGCAGTCTGTTGGCAGTGGCGATGGTGGCTGGAATGCTCGGCGGATGCGGTGGGGGGACCGCGACGGAGACGAACAGGGAGGCAGCGGAAAAGACCGCGGATACGGCGGCAGGCAAGACGTCGGAGGGAGCTAAAGGGGAAGCTTCCGGTGAGGCCGTAACGATTACTATGTTTACCAGATTCTCGGATGGGGCCAGCAAGGAATTTTTTGAGCAGGCGGCAGCCGCTTTCCACGAGGAGAATCCTGACATCACGGTGGAGCTGAGCAGCGCGGATAACGCCAATTACAAACAGGAAATCAATGTGAAGCTGGCCAGCAACGACGCGCCGGATATCTATTTTGCATGGAGCGGCGTGTATGCGGAGAATTTCGCCAAAGGAGGCCGGGCTCTGGATTTGACCGGTTATGTGAAGGACAACACGGAATGGTCGGACCATATCATTGCCAACCAGTTCGGACCGTTTACCTTTGACGATAAGATCTACGGGATTCCGTTGATTATGGACGGGAAAACATTTTATTATAACAAAGACATTTTCAAAGAATTGAATCTGGAGGTACCGGAAAACTGGGAGGAATTTATGACGGTGCTGGAGACCCTGAAGGGGACCAGCTATATTCCAATCTCTCTGGGGAATCAGGAGGACTGGGCTACCGGCCACTACATGACGACGCTGAACCAGCGGATGGTTGGCGCGGAGGTTTTGGAAAAGGACTATGCGCTGGAGGGCGATTTCTCCGATCCGGCTTACATAGAGGCTTTAAACCGGCTGATGGAGCTGACTCCCTACTTCACACCGGAGTTTAATTCCACTTCCTATGACACGGGAATCAGCGATTTTATCACCGGCAAGGCGGCTATTTACTATGAGCAGTTCAATCAGGTTCAGTATATCGCGCCGGCGGAGTTTGACTGGTCCTGGTTTGATTTTCCAGATATTGCCGAGGGAAAGGGAGACCAGAACGCGTTGACAGGAGCGCCTCAGGGGCTGATGGTGTCCGCCCAGACGAAGCATCCGGAGGAGGCGGTGAAATTCCTCCAGTATCTGACCTCCGTGGACATGGCATCCAAGATGGTAAAGGATACGAAGATGATCAGCTGTGTGGAGGGGGCTATCACCACAGAGACAGCGGACGAAAAACTGGTGGAGATCGCCGATACCATCAGAAAGGCCAGCAGCATCAACTTATGGCTGGACAATGCCATGGACAGCGAGGTGGCGGCTTCCTATATGGCCGGAATCCAGGCTATGACCGGCGGCAATAAGACCGCGGAGGCTGTGATGGCGGACGTACAGAAAAAAGCGGAAGAAGTAAAAGCGGACCAGTAAAAAAGAAGGAGTATGGCCGCCGCAAACCGGGTGAGTCTGGCGGCGGCCATCACTCCCGGCAATGGGGCAGCTGTCAAACCGGCACTTCATTGTCACGATGGAGGGTTTTAATGAAGAAGAAAAAAATAGCCCCATACCTTTACATTCTCCCCGGGCTTCTGATTCTGCTCACATTTGTCTATTACCCGATTGTACAGAATATCATTTACAGTTTTCTAAAATGGGATATTTTTTCGGGTACTAAAAAATGGATTGGACTTCGCAATTACGAAAAGCTGTTGGGGGACAGTGCGTTTTGGGTTGCATTAAAAAATAATATCCGGTATATTGTCATATCACTTCTCTTTCAGGTGGGATTTGCCATGATTCTGGCTGCGATTCTGGAAAATATGAAATCCAGACGGCTGTCGGCGGTCTTTCGGACCACTTTTTTCATCCCATCCCTGATTTCTTTGACGGTAATCGGGCTTTTGTTTACCTTTATCTATGAACCGCAGGGGCTGTTAAACGGTTTTTTGCGGACGGTGCATCTCGACCATCTGGCGGCCGGCTGGCTGGGTAATGAAAAAACCGCCATCTATGCGGTGATCGCCGTGTCCCAGTGGAAGAGTATCGGTTACACGATGATGCTTTTAATCGTGGCGATTCAGAGGATTCCACCGGAGCTTTACGAAGCAGCTTCCCTGGACGGAGCCAGCCGTCTGAAGATGTTTCTGCACGTGACGGTTCCGTTAATTAAGGATACCATTCTGATGACGATGATTATCACCATCTCAGGCGGATTCTTAGTGTTCAATGAGGTTTATATTATCACCAACGGGGGACCCTACGGGACCAGCGAGGTCTTAAGTACGATCATGTATAAAAATGCTTTCGTCCACGGAAATATCGGATACGCGTCGGCATTCGGCAATGTGATTCTGCTTTGTTCCATGCTGCTGTCCGGCTTCCAGACCGGATTATTCCAGGTGAAAAAAGGAGGGAGAAGACGGTGAGTAAAGCGAAGAAAATCCTTGGAGAAGTGGTTTTGTGGATCATTCCCGGAATCTTTTTCGTCCTGATTGTGATCCCGGTTATCTGGATGGTGGTCAGCTCGTTTAAGTCCACCAACGAGATCTTTGCCAATTTATGGGGGCTTCCTAAGAAATGGCTGGTGGAAAACTACATGACTGCCTGGAGCAGCGGCATTTCCAAATATTTCTTAAACAGTCTGGTGGTGACGGTGTCCGTCTGCGGACTGAATGTGGCGCTTTGCTGCTGTTATGCTTACGCGGTGTCCACGTTTACATTTGCAGGGCGGCGGCTGTTTCACGCGCTGGCCATCGGGGGGCTTATGTTTTCGCCGATTGTCAGTCTGATTCCGCTGTACCAGGAGATTCAGCATCTGCATCTCTATGACACGCTGCTGTCCCTGATTCTGGTCTACACGGCGTACCAGATGCCGATGTCCTTTATGCTGATGTACAATTCCTTTAAGGAGATTGACCACGCTTATATCGACGCGGCCAAGATTGACGGCTGTAACAGTTTCCAGATTTTGAAATCGGTCTTTCTGCCGGTGAGCAAACCGATTCTCATGACGAGTCTTGTGCTGACGGCATTTTACGCGTGGAATGAGTTTTCGTTTGCACTGATTTTTATTAACAATGATAAACGCAAGACGATTCCCATCGGCCTGATGGCGTTTCAGGGGGAAATGCATGCGGAGTGGTCGGTGCTTTTGGCCGGGCTGACGATCTCGGCAATCCCGATTATTCTGTTTTTTATCTGCGCGCAGAAGCATTTTATTGCCGGCTTGGGGAGCGGCGGAGTGAAGGGGTAGAGGAGGTTTATAGATGAAGATTGTATCGACATTGGAGTTAGGAGAGAAGTACCGGAACATGCTGGCGGAGCGGCTGCCGCAGCTTCCGGTACAGCATGTGGGGGCGCTTACGGAGCTTGACGGTGAGGAACTGGCCGGAGTGGAGATTTTATTGACCTACGGAAATGGGATGACAGAGGAAATCGTCCGCCGGATGACATCGCTTCGGTGGATTCACAGCGGCCAGGCGGGCATTGACGCCATGCCCAAACAGCTGCTTTATGAGATGGGCGTCGCGGTGACCAATTCCCGGGGGATCAACTCGATTACGATTGCGGAATATGTGATGAATATGATGCTCAATGTGGTCCGGAACCAGGCGGCCTTCTATAAGGCTTATCAAGAGAAACGGTGGGACATGGTGACGCGGCTGGATGAGCTGGCGGGGAAGTCCCTGGGCATTCTCGGAATGGGCATGGTGGGACGGGAGACGGCAAAGCGGGCGAAAGCATTTGACATGCTGGTCTATGGTCTGGACCGGGGGAAGGTGGACTGTGAGTGGCTGGATGGGGCTTTTGTGACGGCAGAGCTGAAAGAGTTTCTGGCGGTCTGCGATTTTGTGGTGATCTGCATGCCGCTTACGGAGGAGACGTATCATCTGTTTTCCGGCGAGGTATTTGACTGGATGAAGGAGACGGCGGTTTTCATGAATGTGGGAAGAGGGCCGATTGTAAAGGAAGAAGATCTCATCGTGGCGCTGAGACAGAAAAAGCTGGCGGGGGCCATTCTCGATGTGATGGAGACGGAACCGCTTCCGGCCGACAGCCCGCTGTGGACCATGGACAACGTGATGATCACACCCCACATTGCAGGTGACAGGCAGGCGTCCTACATGCCGCGGATGATGGAGATTCTCTGTCACAACCTGTCCCTGTATCCGGATATTGCTTCCATGAAAAATCCAGTGGATTT
Source organism: Bacteroides thetaiotaomicron (assembly GCA_034142505.1). Lineage (GTDB taxonomy): Bacteria > Bacillota > Clostridia > Lachnospirales > Lachnospiraceae > Hungatella_A. The sequence continues at coordinate 53,624 of JAWZDV010000087.1, read as the reverse complement.
GACGCAGGGGTATTGATATATGTCGCTTTCGGTGCTGGGTCAGCTGTTATTTAAAATTGTATTTATGGCAGCTCTGGGATTTTTTCTGCGCAGGCGGGAGATCATCACCGGGGAACTGCAAAAAGGGCTGTCAAACCTTCTGCTCACGGTGATTCTTCCGCTCAGTATTTTAACTTCCTCGGACAGCGTCTTTTCCCCCGGTATGGCGGGAGGTCTGTTCCGGTCGGGAGCCATAGCCTGCGGCTACTATGCCGCCGCGCTGGTTCTGACGGTATGGCTGTTTGGCCGGTTGAAAACAGAACGGAGCAGGAGGGGGATCGCCGCCACTATGGCGGTGTTTGCCAATGTGGGATTTATCGGGTTTCCTGTGGTGGCGGAACTGTATGGAAAAGAGGGGACGCTGTATGCGGTCATCTACAATCTGGCGTACCAGATCTTTTTGTTTACCGCCGGAACGGCGCTGCTGTCAGGAAAGAAGGAGGTGGACTGGAAGGAAATGCTTCTCGATCCCATGACCGCCACTTCTCTGGCTGCCATAGCCATCTTTCTCTCGCCTTTGCGTTTCCCGGCCATCGTGACGGAGAGCTTTGACGCCGTCGGCAGTATGACGGTGCCGCTGTCCATGATGATCATCGGCTGCGATATGGCCGGTATGAAAGGCCGTGCCCTGTTTAGCGATGCCTTATCCTATTTTGTTTCCGGCCTGCGCCTGCTGGCATTCCCGGCCGTTCTGGCCCTTTTGTTAAAAGCTGCGGGCACAGAAGCTTCCCTGGCCCGCGTCATGGTCCTGATGACCGCCCTTCCCTGCGGCTCCTTAAATGTGATTCTGGCAGAGCGCTATGGCTGCGAAAAACAGTTTGCCGCCGCGACGGTGGTGCTCAGCATGGTGCTGATGGTGGTGACGGTACCGGTGGTTCTGCTGGGGATCGCATGGCTGTGGCCATAAAAATTTATTTATAAAAGTAAAAAAAAAAGCTTGCGTCTGGAGTCCACTCCAATGATAGAGTATAGAAAAGGTATGAAATCAGATAAAGGAGAATGACACAGATGGAAGGTTCAAAGGTCTATTTTACAAAGGAAATCACTCCGGAAGCAGTGATTAAGCTGTATGAAACTCTGGGGGTGAAGCTGCCTGGGAAGGTGGCGGTGAAGGTACACTCGGGAGAGGTGGGAAATCAGAATTTTATCCGTCCGGATTTTTTGAAGCCCATGATTGACTATGTGGACGGGACGGTGGTGGAGTGCAATACCGCTTATGACGGGGAGCGTAACACCAGCAAAAAGCATTGGGACACCATGAAGCTTCACGGCTGGACAAAGATCAGCGAGGTGGATATCCTGGATGAAGAGGGAGACTTGGAACTGCCGGTGGCCGGCGGGAAGCGGATTGACAGGAACTTTGTCGGCAGCCATATGAAGAATTATGAATCGATGCTGGTTCTGTCCCATTTCAAAGGGCATCCCATGGGGGGCTTCGGCGGAGCACTGAAAAATATCTCCATCGGAATTGCCTCCTCTCACGGAAAAGCCTGCATCCACGGCGCCGGAAACCCGGAAGCCATGTGGAGTACGAAGCAGAATGCCTTTTTAGAGTCCATGGCGGATGCGGCTAAGACGGTGGTGGAATACTTTAAGGGCAACATGGCCTTTCTCAATATCATGTGCAATATGTCCGTGGACTGCGACTGCTGTGCCGTCGCCGAAGATCCGAAAATCGGAGACATCGGCATCCTGGCGTCCCTGGACCCGGTAGCCCTGGACCAGGCCTGTCTTGATCTGGTATACCGCTCCGACGATGCCGGAAAGCAGGACTTAATCGAGCGCATCGAATCCAGAAACGGTGTTCACACGGTGGAGACCGCGGATGAAATCGGCGCAGGAAGCCGGACGTACCAGCTGATAGAACTTTAAATACCAATCAAACAGCATTGACAGCAAATGATATGAGATGCAGTCGATGCTGTTTTTTTGTAAAGAAATCCCTTGCGGAATGAGCCGATATGGAGTACAATGAAACAGAACATACATTCGAACCGGCGGCTGCCGGGAGAATGGTGGGATGAAATAGGAACTTGTGCGGGTGATTTTGCACGGATAGGAGAATTTATGAAAAAATCAATACAAGTATTGCTGGCGGCTGTGCTGGCGGCATCGGCTGTGGTTTCGGGCTGCGCGGGGAAAGGCGGGGCCAAGGGAGAGAGTGAGCCGCTGGTGGTTGCCATGGAACTGACGTATCCTCCCTTTGAGACGAAGGACGCCCAGGGGAATCCGACCGGCGTGAGTGTGGACTTTATGAAGGCTTTTGGAGAGTCGATCGGGCGTGAGGTGCGGATTGAGAACACGTCCTGGGATGGGCTGATTCCTTCCCTTCAGACGGGAAAGGCGGATATGGTGATGTCTTCCATGACGATTACGGAGGAGAGAGGGAAGACGGTGGACTTTTCCGACCCTTATGCCAATGCGATGCTGGCGGTTCTGACGAACAAGGATTCCGGGATCACCGCAGTGGAAGACTTGAACCAGGCAGGGAAGACGGTGGCGGTGAAGACCGGTTCCACCGGATATATTTATGCCAATAACCAGTTGACCAATGCCAAGATCATCGCCCTTGCGGATGAGAGCGCCTGCGTGACGGAGGTGGCCCAGGGGAAGGCCGACGGGTTTATCTACGACCAGCTGACCATTTACCGTAACTGGCAGGAGAATACCGACACCACGGCCGCCGTGTTTATCCCGTTCCAGGATGTGGACAAGTGGGGAATCGCGGTGCAGAAGGGGAACACCGAGCTGTTGGACCAGTTGAATGCATTTATCGGGGAATACACGGCGAACGGCGGCTTTGACGAACTGACGGAGAAGTATTTATCAAAAGAGAAAGAGGCATTTGGTGAGCTGGGTTTCCGCTGGTTTTTCGATTTGAGAGAAAACTGATATGCCAAAGAAAAGGAACTGGTTTATGAAGTTAAAAGGACTGTTTGTCTCTAAGAAACAGGAGAGAACTTCCCCGGCGGCGGCCGCACTCAATCTTCTGATTGTCTGCCTTTTGCTGGCGGTGGTGTTCGGGATTTCACTGAAGGCGATTCATGTGACCTTTGATTTTTCATTTGTGCTGGATTTCAGAGTCAGGCTTGTGGACGGCTTTGTGCTGACGGTGCTGCTGAGCCTTGTGAGCCTGCTGCTCAGCCTGGCAATCGGAATTGCCAGCGCGGCCGGGCAGGAATCCGGGATATTGTGTATCAGATATTTATGCGGCATCTATGTGAAATTTATCCGCGGCACGCCCCTAATCATGCAGATTTATCTGTTTTTCTATATTATCGGCACGGCCTGGGGGATTCAGAACCGCTTTGTGGCGGGAGTGCTGATTCTGTCCATTTTCGAGGGCGCTTACATTGCGGAGATCATCCGGGGAAGCCTGCTTTCCATCGAGGATTCCCAGCTGGAGGCAGCCAAGGCGGTGGGATTTACCGGCAGACAGACCATCCGGTTTGTCCTCCTTCCCCAGCTGATTGCCAGGACGCTTCCGGCACTCACGGGGCAGTTTGCGTCCATTATCAAGGATTCCTCCCTGCTGTCCATGATCGCCGTCATCGAGCTGACTCAGACCATGCGGGAGATCAGCGCGACCAACTTCAAGCTGTTTGAGTGTTATCTGGTGCTGGGCCTTCTGTATCTTTGCCTGACCCTGCCCATATCCTTTATCAGCAGAAAACTGGAACGGAGATTTCAATATGAAAATTGAGTTACACGGCCTGTCCAAACGATTTGACAGCGGAAATGTGATATTAAATAACCTGGATTACAGCGATGAGTTCCAGGCCCTCGCCATCATCGGTCCCTCCGGCGGCGGTAAATCCACCCTGCTCAGGGTCTTGGGCGGCCTCATCGAACCGTCCTCCGGCACCTTGTCCATCAACGGAATCCCCCTCCCCTCCGGCGAGGAGGAACTGTTAAAATACCGCAGGAGAATCGGCTTTGTCTTCCAGCAGAACGGCCTGTTCCGCCATATGACGGCCATGGAGAATATCACCGTGCCTCTGATCCAGGTCCATGGCTATTCCAAGGAGGAGGCAAAAGCCAGGGCGGAGGAGCTGCTTCGCAGGTTCGGCCTGCTTAAGGACGCGGGGAAACGCCCGTCAGCCCTGTCCGGCGGCCAGCAGCAGCGTGTCTCCATTGCCAGAGCCATTGCGGCCAGGCCGGAGTTCCTGCTGCTTGACGAGCCCACCAGCGCCTTGGACCCGGAGTATACCACCGAAGTGCTTGACACGGTCAATGAACTGAAGGAGGAGGGCATGGATTTTATCATCGTAACCCATGAGATGGGCTTCGCCCGCCATGCCTGCGAGAAGGTGGCCTTCCTGTGCAACGGTGAACTCCTGGAATACGGCGGTTCCGCCCGGCTGTTCACAGAGCCCAGGACAGAAGAACTGGGCAAATTTTTAAGCAAACTTCTGGAATGGGATGTCTGACCAGCCAATCAAAAAAGGTACCTGCAAAGGAGAAAAATCTCTTACAGGTACCTTTCGTTATTCAGGAAAGATGTCCCCCATCGAAGGCTGGCGCGTCAGCCCGGCTGGCGATAAAGGTGCGGTGTGCCTGGCGGATCAGCTCCTGATGCTTTCCCAGCATTATGGGAAAGGACTCCCACTGTTCTAAAGCCGCATTCTGGGTCAATTTCTCCTCCAGCAGATGAGCCAGAATCACCAGATGGTAATACAGCTGGGAATCCACAATACTGCCATGGCAGATATTGGACAGTAATTCCGACACCGACTGGTATTTCTCCCAAAGCTGTCTGGTGGCCTTCTTTCGGCTGAAGGGCCAGATCAGGCAGTTTACCACATAACCGATGGCAATGCCGGCCATAATATATAAAAGCCGGATCAGCGCCACATGGCCCACCGCCTGAAGTCCAAAGCTGCTCATAAAGACGGCGCCGCCAAGGGCTCCGACGGTGGAACAGGCAAAGGTCTCCAGATAATCGGAAAAGTAGAAGGAGAGATAGCCGGAGAGCATCATCGCCGCCGTCCGGCCAGCCGGTGATGGAATCAGTCCGTAGATGACAACGGAAGCCAGCCCGCCAATCACCGTGGCCAGAAACCGCTTCTTCATTTTCTGCGGCACGTCGTCCGCGTAAGGCAGGGAGACAGAGGCCAGTGTGAACAGCAGCCATTTTCCATGGGGAAGTCCCATGGTCTGTACCAGCAGCGTGGCAGCGGAGAGAAGCAGTGCGGTCCGCAGGGCATAGACGGCGCGTACCGGACTTAGATCAAGGGCGGTCTGGAGCCGTATTTTCAAAGACAGTCCGGTCTTTTGGTAATGAACCCGTAACTGCGGGTCCGTCATATGCGCCAGCCGGTCCTGAATATAGAGAAATGTTTTGTAAAATGGGGACTCTTCCGGTACCTTTATATCGGAAATCTCTGCGGTTTTCTGCCGGAGAAACCCACGGAAAGCTTCCAGCTGCTCTCTGGCATTCATCAGAGCATTTTTCTCCGAATCGGAGAGAGAATCCGGCAGTTCATGGACGAGAAGAAAAAGCTGCTCCAGTCCGCGCCCGACGCTGATCATGGAGAAGCTGGCCTCCGAGATACAAAGCACTCTCTTCCGCCTGTCATATACCGTCTGGCTCAGCCTGATGAGTCTGTTCCGGGCCCCGGAAAGCTGGGGACCGTGTTCCTGTTCACCCAGCCGGTATGCTATCATCTCCTGGATATCGTCAATCATTTCCACCAGCACATCCCTGGCTGTTTCCACCACCCGCTTTCGTCCCATGATGAACTGGTAGAGAATGATGGAAAGGGCCCCGGCCGCCATACCGCATATCCGCAGCGGCAGCTGCCCCGCGCTTACCGGGGAAATAAAAATTAAAAACAGGTAGGACAGCAGATATGGAAAATAAAGATGGCTGGAGTATTCATATGTATAAGCATACAAAATCATCAGGATGGTGATAAAGTTGATAAACAGCGACCACGGCGCCGCCAGCACCTGGACCCAGTAAGCCGCCAGTACCAGCCAGATTAACACTCCGGACTGGCAGACCAGATGACGTACCGGAGCGGCCGTCAGATCCCGGACCATGGAAGCCGACATCATAATCGTAAAGATCACTCCCACAATGGAATTCTCCGGACCGAATATCCACTGAAACAGATTTACATAAGCAATAATAAAAAGAAAATTTAACGTACTGAAACGAAATTTTTCTTTCACCGTTCCCATCATCGTTGTTAACATGCAATTGTTCAAATTCAGCATCTCCTTTGGTGTCTTCCATCGTATGGATGGCATTGATTTTGTTGATTTAATAGAAAAAACAGTATATAATCGAAGCGATTATTCATAGATGGATGATAGTCATACTTTGATTACTAATTTAAAAGAATATCATGTTTCCACACGGTTGTCAAGAAGGAGAGAGAGATGGAAGAAACCCGGATATCAGAAATATTTGTCAAAAACCTGCTGGCGGTGATGCCTGGCTGGCATTCCAAACTGGTGCGTCCGTTCAAGGAAAAATTGAGCCGCGAGATGAGTCTGGAGACATATTACTGCCTGGAGACGCTGCGGGTCTGCGGGACGGTTACCATGACGGAGCTGGCCCGCCGGCTGAAGATTCCAAAACAGCAGGTGACAAAGCTGGTGGATAAGCTGGAGGAGCACCGGTTCATCGAGCGGATCGCCAAGGCGGACGACAGAAGATCCGTCTGTATCCGCCTGACGCCGTCCGCCATCACCTACCTGGATGAATATTATGTAAAAAATACCGCCTTTATCCGGACGCTGGAGGACCAGCTGACAGAGGAAGAAATAATCCAGCTGGATGAAGCCGTCCGCACCCTGGGAAGAATTCTCCCCAAACTTCATTGAGAAAATAGCAAAAAATGCTTGATCTTTCAGGCAACTATGTGTATGATATACTGTATTAAATATATTAATACGGTGATACATAAAATTTATTGAAGTAATTGTAAAATCTCTCTCGTTATAGTAATAGAGAAACGGTGAAAGGGGAACATCATGGAGGAAAATAGAAGTATGAAGAATGAGAACATGCCAAATCAAGACAGTGATGCGGCCAATGCTGACAAAGCTGCCGCTGATGAGCTGGCTAAAGCGATCGCGGCCGAGACTGATAAAATCACTAGAACTGCCACCGGAAATTCTGCGCCGGCAAAGGGTGCGGATGGCAGAGAAGATGATGAAGCGTTCGAGGCGGAACTGGCAGCTTTGATGCAGGTGGATAACACCGGCAAGAAAGGCAAAAAGAAAAAAGCCAAACGCGATAAAAAAGAAAAAAGGGAGGCGTCCGGGGAAGGCAGACATGGCATCATTTCCAGAATCAAAGGCTGGAGCCTCCGCCGGAAGATCATCAGCGGGGCCGCCGTGGTCCTGGTTGTATTGATTGCCTTGAAAGCCCTGACAGGCGGAGGCGGCCAGGTGCAGGCTATGGTGATGACAGCGCCCATTGTCCGTCAGGATATTGTGGAGAATCTTTCCTTAAGCGGCCCCATCTCGGGAACCGACAGCGTTGACGTGGTATCCAACTTACACGCGGAGGTGCTGGACATCAAGGTGAAAGAGGGCGACAAGGTGGAGAAGGATCAGGTGATTGCCACCATCGATGCCACCGACATTCAAAAAGAGGTGGAAATCGCCCAGAACTCCTATGATTTGGCGGTAAGCACCTTAAACGAACAGCAGATCGCCGCGGAGAACGGTTACGCCAAAGCGGTGAGGGACCACCAGGACGCGCAGGCCAATTTAGACCGGACCACCGTGTTATTCCAGGGCGGAAGCGTTTCCCAGCTGGAACTGGAAGCAGCCCAGAAACAGCGTGACGAGGCGGCAAGAGCCCTTCGCACCTTCACATTAAAGGATGGAAAACCGGTGGCAAACGAATCCTATTCTCTTCAGGTTAAGAACGCGGAGTTTGAACTGGAGAAAAAGAAGACCTCGTTGGAGAACACCGAGATCAAAAGCCCCATCGCGGGAACGGTGACCCGTGTCAATGCCAAGGTGGGCCGGTTCGCCGACAAGATCGAGGACGAGAAGCCTATGTTCATCATCGAGAACTTAGACGTGCTGGAGATGAAGATTCCGGTCAGCGAGTATTCCATCGGCAAGATTTCCGTCGGGCAGGAAGCCATCATATCCGCCGACATATTAAACGGGGAAACCGTGAGCGGAACGGTGGCGGCTATCTCGCCAACCGGTGAGGAAAAGGGCGGCGGCTCCAGCGAGCGTGTCATCCCGACCACAATTGAGATCGACGAGGCCAACTCCAAACTGATTGCCGGCATCACCGCCAGAGCGCAGATCACGTTAAATGAGTCCAAGGACACGTTAGTGATTCCGATTTCCTCCGTCATCACGAAGGAAGACGGATCTTACATAGCCATTGTGGAAAACAACATCATTAAATTAGTAAAAGTGGAGACTGGCGTGGAGAGCGACATCCAGGTGGAGATCATTCCGGCCGAGGGAAGTCCTGAGCTTGAGAATGCACAGCTGGTGACCAATCCCAATGCCGGTATGACAGACGGCATGCAGGTAATGGTTATGCCGGCAGCCTGATAGGAGGAGCAGATGAAGAATCCAATAAGCAAGTTTAAAAAGACCATGCCCTCCTACATCACAGAGAACGTCACCGAGGATTTGATCAGGCTGGATAACCTGGTCAAGATCTACGATACCGGCGCGATCAAGGTGCTGGGCTTAAAAAAGATCAATTTAACCATCAAACGGGGCGAGTTCGTGGCGATTATGGGTCAGTCCGGTTCCGGTAAGTCCACCCTGATGAATATCCTGGGATGCTTGGACCGGCCTACTATGGGACATTATTACCTGGACGGCATCGACACCGCGTCCATGAACCCGGATGAACTGTCGGCCATCCGGAATTACAAGATTGGTTTCGTGTTCCAGTCCTTCAACTTAATCTCAAGAACCTCCGCTTTAAAAAATGTGGAGCTTCCCATGACCTATGCCCGCAAGGGAAAAAAGGCCAGAAGAGAGCGGGCGTTGATGCTGCTGGAGCGTGTGGGACTGGGCGCCCGTTACGAGCACTGGCCAAATGAATTGTCCGGCGGCCAGCGCCAGAGAGTGGCGATCGCCAGAGCCCTTGCCAACAACCCGCCTTTAATCCTGGCCGATGAGCCTACCGGTAACTTAGACACAGCCTCCTCCGTGGAGATCATGGAGCTGTTCAGCCAGCTGCACCAGGAAGGGGCCACCGTGGTGGTCGTTACCCATGAGGAGAATATCGCGGAATTTACGGACCGCGTCATCCGGTTCCAGGACGGCCAGGTACTCAGTGATATCAGGAAGAACCGCGGGCCGCAGGGAGAGACTGCAAAGGAGGTGGAATCATGCTTTTAGAGAATATGAGCATGGCGTTCTCCGCCATCCGCGCCAACAAGATGCGTTCGTTTCTGACCATGCTAGGCATTATCATCGGTATCGGCTCGGTGATTTCCATCGTATCCATCGGTGATACCATGAGAAACTTATTTGCCGATCTGTACAAGGACGTGGGAATCACCCAGGCATACATTTCCATCGGTTACTGGGTGGATGATACCCGCCAGACGGACTACTTTACACTGGAAGAGATGGAGCGGGTTCATGAGGTGTTCAAAGACAAGATCGCCTATATCGACAGCAGCGCTTATGCCAGTGCTGAGGCCATTAACCAAAAAACAAAGATCAATTTTAATTACAGTGGTATTGATTATAATTTTATTGATGTACAGCCGGTGGATGTCATCTATGGCCGCTACTTAAATGAGGGCGATATCTTAGGACGCAAGAAAAACGTGGTTATGGATGTGGACAGCGCCATGAAGCTGTTCGGCACGGAAAATGCCGTTGGCAAAACCTTCCGCACCACGATCTACGGTTCCACTGACGATTACACCGTGGTGGGGGTCTATAAAAAGGAGATGAATGCATTTCAGAAACTGATGATGGGCGGCAGCTCCGACAAAGGTTCGGCATACATCCCTTACACCATATTGACCTGGCCCAATGACTATTTCTACCAGCTCCATGTCTACGCCAAGGACGATGTTAATTTAGATGCATTTTTCAATGAGTTGAAGGCTTATGCAGCCAATCTCCACGGCCGGCAGCCGGAGGATATGTACCTCTACACGGCTATGCAGGAGATGACCAGTGTGGACACCATGATGGGCGGCTTATCCGTGGCGGTAGGCGGAATCGCGGCTATCTCCCTGCTGGTAGGCGGTATCGGCATCATGAACATCATGCTGGTGTCCGTCACCGAGCGTACCAGGGAGATCGGTATCCGGAAGGCCCTGGGAGCCAGAACGAGAGATGTGTTGATTCAGTTTTTGACGGAGTCGGCCATCCTGTCGGCCTGCGGCGGCATTATCGGTATTATCATCGGCGTTGGGCTTGTGTCCCTGGGCGGTATGGCCCTGGGTCTCCCCGTGGTGGTGAAGCCCAGCGTGGTTGTGCTGGCAGTGACCTTCTCGGCGATCGTCGGTATTTTCTTCGGTCTCTATCCCGCCTCCAAAGCGGCGAAGGCAGACCCGATTGACGCGCTGAGATACGAATAATAAAAAAGCCTGGCATAAAATAACCTGTTTTCAACCATGCTATACCAGAGGTGATAAAATGGATACCAAACAGGGAAAGCAGGAATCAACAAAAGAACTGGAAAAGCAGGCAGAAAAAGTGGAAACATTTAATCCCTACTGGCATAATGGTGATTTCTTAGGACCAAATACGTCCAGACAGGAAAGAGATGTGGAAAAATACGGAGAAGATGGGAAAACGACCTGAAAAATAGGGCGGCCGCAGGATTGCGGCCGCCCGTTCCCTCTTTATCGTCTCTATCTGCCGCGTACATACGATAGCGCTCGTTATCCTTAACGATTCCTTAAAAATTTATATCATAGTCTCGCCATGTGGAGGATTATGTGATATACTAAGGTGATATGTTATGGGATTGTAAGGAGAACGTCTATGTTGAACGAAGATAAAATAAAACTTATGACCAGCATTTCCATGTTTGAGAAAAAAGAAGGCAGAAGAGTATTCCCCATGAGCCGTTATTTTAGAGGGGATTATGTGAGCAGCCATATGGTGCGCTCTTTTGTGGGATACACGTTCTGCTGGATTCTGGGAACTGTCGTGTGGGCGCTTTATAAGGTGGAACTTCTGTTCAGCGCCGAGGTGCTGGACAATTTATGGAAGGCTCTGTTTTTATACGGAACCCTGTACGGTGGCGGACTGGTGCTTTATCTGATGGCTACTTTCATTGTATACACCAAACGCTACAAACATTCCAGCATCGGTATGAAAGCATATATCACCGGGCTGCGCCGTCTGTCAAAACGTTATGAGTATCAGAACAAGACCAGAGATATGACCAGGGAGGGCGGCAGAACATGATTGAATTACTTGTACTGAAAGAGAAACTGAGGGCTTTTTACGGCAAATATGATATGTATGTGGTTCCGGCGATTAAATTTCTTCTCGCTTTCACCACCTTTTATCTGATGAATCAGAATATTGGGTTCATGGGAAAACTGAAGAACCCGATGGTTCCGCTTGTGCTGGGACTGATCAGCGCGTTTCTTCCCTATGGGGCCATCACGTTTTTGGCGGCAGTGTTTATGCTGCTGCATTTATACAGTGTTTCGTTTGAGATGGCGCTGGTGATGCTGATTGTTTTGGTGATTGTGGGAATCCTATATTATGGATTTCAGCCGGGGGACAGCTATCTGCTGCTGATTACACCGATCCTGTTCTTCTTAAAGATTCCCTATGCGGTTCCACTGCTGGTGGGGCTGTCGGGAAGTCTGGTGTCTGTGATTCCGGTCAGCTGTGGGGTGTTCTTCTTCTATGCAATCCAGTATGTGAAGCAGAATGCGGGGATTCTGACCAATGACGCTTCCGTGGATATCACACAGAAATATGCCCAGGTGATCAAGGCCCTGTTTAACAATCAATTAATGCTGGTAATGATCGCGGCTTTCGCGGTTGGAATCCTGGTGGTGTACTTAATCCGCACCCTGTCTATGGATTATGCCTGGTCGATCGCCATTATCGCCGGCACGGTAGCCCAGCTGGCGGCCGTGTTTGTGGGGGATTTTATGTTCAATGTCTCCGTCCCCATGGGAGAATTGCTGCTGGGAGCGGTGTTCTCGGTTTTGGTGGCAGGCATTTACAACTTCTTCGCCTTTGCGGTGGACTACTCAAGGACGGAGTATTTGCAGTATGAGGATGATGATTATCATTATTACGTCAAGGCAGTGCCGAAGATCGTCGTGTCCGCGCCGGATGTGAAGGTGCAGAAGATCAATGCCAGACGGAAAAATATCAGGGAATAACACCGGACCCCAATGTCGATGCAGTGTCCGGTAAAGGGAGGTGAAAACATGGCAGACGTTTTAGACACGCTTTATACATGGCTGTCATTTCTGCCCAGAATTACGAAGTCCAATATTCTGGAGATTGCGATTATCGCGTTTCTGGTTTACGAAATACTGAACTGGATTAAAAGTACCAGGGCATGGACGCTGCTGAAGGGAATCGTAGTGATCCTTGCATTTGCAATGTTTGCTTATGTTTTCAATCTGTCCACGATTCAGTGGATTTTGGAAAAGACGGCGCTGATTGCCGCAACGGCTTTGGTGATTATCTTTCAGCCGGAGCTTCGCAAGGCGTTAGAGCAGTTAGGCAGCAAGAATCTGCTGACCGACATTCTTTCCTTCGATGACGGGAAGATGAACCTGGGATTTACGGAAAAGACAGTGAATGAACTGGTGCGCGCCACCTTTGAGATGGCGAAGGTGAAGACGGGGGCGCTGATGGTGATCGAGCGCGGCGTCTCACTGAAAGAGATTGAGAGAACCGGAATTGAGATTGGCGGCGTGGTGTCGAGCCAGCTGCTCATCAATATTTTTGAACATAATACGCCGCTTCATGATGGGGCGGTAGTTATCCGCGGAAACCGGATTGTGGCGGCGACCTGTTATCTGCCCCTCTCCGACAACACGGCGATCAGCAAGGATCTGGGAACCAGACACAGGGCGGCCATGGGCATCAGCGAGTCCACGGACAGCGTGACCATCGTGGTGTCGGAGGAGACCGGGAAGATTACCGTCGCGGAGAATGGAACCTTAGACCGGATCAACGATGTCGAGACCCTGCGGCAGCGGCTGACAGGACTGGAGAAAGACGAGCAGAGCGGAGGCAGATTTAAGATTTGGAAGGGAAGGCAGAAAGATGAAAGAAAGGCTGACAAACAATCTGGGACTTAAAGTTCTCGCTATCTTTCTGGCATTCTTTTTATGGCTGATTGTATCCAATGTATCCAATCCGGTAAAACAGGATTACAGAGAGGTAGTCGTTGATATTATCAATGAAGAAGTATTGGAAAAAAACAACCTGACTTACGAGGTAAATGGCAAGAGTTCGGTCACGGTCTATTATGACGTGCACACGCTGGATGCTTACAAGATCAGCAGCAGCGACTTTTATGCTTACGTCGATTTGTCGGAGCTGTATGATGTGACCGGCTCTATTCCGGTCAAGATCGATGTGGTGAATAACAAGTCTTTAATCAGTGGGGCTCTCACTACCAAACCGGGAGTGATCCAGATTAAGACGGAGGAGATACAGGAAAAGCCGTTTGAACTTTTTGTTCACAGCAAGACTGGGGAGCCGGCATCGGGTTATGTCATCGGGGAGATTGCCCTGACGCCGAGAGTGATTTACGCCACCGGAGCCGTTTCAGATATTGGACAGATCAATTCCATCGGTGTGGACATTGCCATAGACCCGGAAGCTACCGGGGATTATACGGCGGTGACGACTCCGGTGTTCTATGACGCCAACGGCAACAGCCTGAATATGGGCAGTGATGTGACGTTAAATACAACAGAGATCACTTACAAGGTGACGGTGTTAAAGGTAAAGGAACTAGGCGTTGACTTCCAGGTGAGAGGGAATACGGCCGACGGATACCGTTTCACCGGAGTGGAGAGTGATGTGAAATCCATATCCGTGCAGGGTATGAAAGCGGCGCTGGCATCCATAAGCACCGTGGTGATTCCGTCCGAGTACCTGAATCTGGACGGCGCCACCAAGGATGTGGTAGTGGAAGTGAATCTGGCGGAACTGCTTCCCGAGGAGGTTACCATCGCGGGGAACAGCGAGATGATAGCCACCGTGACACTGAAGGTGGAACCGCTGGAGATCCGCGGCTTTAAGATTGATTTGAAGGATGCTGAGCTTCTGGGGGCTTCCGAAGAATTAAAATATGAGTTTGACGTCTCCACCATCCAGGTGGATATTGAAGGACTGACGGAGGACCTTGACGCGTTAAATGAGATGGATTTAAAACCGGTGATCGATGTGACCGGTATGGCGGAAGGGAGCCACCGGGGCAATTTAAGCCTGACACCGGGACAGGGCTTCGAGGTCGTCAACACGGAGGGCTTTGAGATCAGTGTGACGGCGAAGGACCCGGCCAACAGCTCCACGTCGCCGGATGACGTGACAAAGGATTCGGACGGCGTGGGGGAGACCACCAAGGCGTCAGAGAAAGAGACCACCAAGGCCTCGTCATAGCGGTAACAGGAGTTCATTCAAATACAAAAGAACAGAGACAAAAAGAAATGCGGGGTATGGATAATGGTTAGTGAGAAGGTAATGATAAAGAATCCAAGTGGACTTCATTTAAGGCCTGCGGGCATCCTGTGCAATAAAGCAATTATGTTCCAGTCCTCCATCTCATTTAAGTTTAAGAACACCACGGCCAACGCCAAAAGCGTGCTGAGCGTGCTGGGAGCCTGTGTGAAATCAGGGGATGAGATTGAGTTCGTCTGTGAGGGAGATGATGAAGTGGAGGCGCTGGCTACCATGGTAAAAGCTGTCGAGGACGGCTTGGGTGAATAAGGATTTACAAAAATCAATCATAGAATAAGGAGGAGACGCATTATGTATAAGGGAACTAATGCATCGGCCGGAATCGGCATCGGCAAGGCAGCCATCATCAAGGAAGTGGAGATGGTGATCAAGCCGGACAGAGTGACAGACGGACAGGTAGAGGTAGAGCGGTTTCGAGGGGCGCTCAGCGATACACTGGCACAGACAGAGAAGATCGCCACGGAGCTGGCTGAGAAGGTAGGAGAGAAGGAAGCCGAGATTATGCAGGGGCATTTGATGCTTCTCATGGACCCGATGCTAACCAGTGAGATTGAAAATGCAATCACAGGGGAGAGTGTTTGCAGTGAATACGCCATTGAGACGGTCTGCAATACCTATGCGGATATGTTCGCGTCCATGGACGACGAGCTGATGCAGCAGAGAGCGACCGACATGAAGGACATCAAGACAAGAATGCAGCAGTCCCTCTTAGGAATCAAGGCTGTGGATATCGCGTCATTGCCGGAAGGCAGCGTAATTGTGGCAAAGGATTTGACTCCTTCCATGACAGCCGGTATCAACCCGGCCCATGTGACCGGTATTGTGACGGAGCTTGGCGGCAAGACCTCCCACAGCGCGATCCTGGCAAGAGCCCTGGAGATTCCCGCGGTGGTTGCGGTGTCAGGAATTATGGACAAGATCGCAGACGGCGACGAGCTGGTACTGGACGGTGACCAGGGAATCGTTATTGTGAAGCCGGACGCTGCTGTCATTGCAGAGTATACGGAGAAGAGAACCCAGTTTTTACAGGAGAAGAAGGAACTGGAACAATATATCGGAAAGCCGACCGTGACCAAAGACGGCGTCAGCGTGGAACTGGTGGCCAATATCGGGAAGCCGGAGGATGTGGAGAAGGTGCTCCAGTACGACGGAGAGGGCGTTGGGTTATTCCGGACCGAGTTCTTATTCATGGACCGGAACTTAATGCCGACGGAGAACGAGCAGTTTGAGGCATACAAGAAGGTGGCCGAGGCTATGAAGGGCAAACCGGTGATCATCCGGACGCTGGATATCGGCGGCGACAAGGAGATTCCGTATTTAGGCCTTGCAAAGGACGAGAACCCATTCCTGGGCTACCGTGCCATCCGGTTCTGCCTCGACCGGAAAGACGACATCTACAAGCCGCAGCTGCGCGCCCTGCTGCGTGCCAGCGCTTTTGGCAATATTAAGATCATGATTCCGCTGGTAACCTGTATTGACGAGTACCGGGAGGCGAAGGCTCTCATCGAGGAACTGAAGGCAGAGCTTGACAGCCAGGGAATTGCATACAACAAAGACATTGAAGTGGGAATCATGGTGGAGACGGCGGCCGCTTCCCTGATTGCGGATATCTTTGCAAAGGAAGTGGACTTCTTCAGCATCGGCACCAACGACCTGACCCAGTACACCATGTCGGTGGACCGTGGCAATGACAAGGTATCTTACCTGTATTCCACCTTCAACCCGGCAGTGCTTCGCAGTATCAAGAGAATCATCTCCTGCGCGAGGGAGGCTGGCATCATGGTGGGCATGTGCGGCGAGGCTGCCAGCGACCCGATGATGATTCCTCTGCTTCTGGCTTTTGGCTTAAACGAGTTCAGTATGAGCGCGTCCGCCATCTTGAAAGCCAGAAAGATGATCACCGGTTACAGCGTCAGCGAACTGCAGGCGGCAGCTGATGAGGCCATGAGTTTTGCCACCACAAAAGAGGTGGAGGACTATATGAGGGCTTTTATTAACAGATAACTACAAAGGATAAGATTATGATTGTCTATTTACTCTGCTATGCGGCCAGTTTTTTATTTGCAAGAAGTGAACATTACTACCTGTCAGGGGCAGTGCTTTTACTGGCCGCCGGTTATCTGTATCTTACAGATTACCGGCGGTCCGGGAATCCGCTGCACCTGCGGGGCCTGTTTTCCGCATTCTGGGTGGGCGGGGAAGGAATTGCCTGCTTGAAGCTCAGCAGACTGCAGGCAGACTGGGAGATGATGACCTGGCTTTGTTTTCTGCTGGGCTACCTGTGCTTTTACCTGACATTTGAGATTCTGTCCAGGCTGATTGAGGAGCCTTTGGAGATTCAAAGGAGAAGAAGGCGGGAGATGTCGCCGAAGCCACTGTATCACTGCATAATCGGGCTGACGCTTGTCTCTCTGGCGGCGTTTATCTTTGAGACGGTGGTCCTTGGCTATATTCCGTTGCTGGTGCGGGGGGTGCCCCATGCCTACTCGGAATTCCACGTGACGGGAGTTCATTATCTGACGGTATCCTGCGTGCTGGTTCCCAGTCTGACAGTGCTCTATGTGATGCTTGGTGGCAGCCGGTACCGGAGGCGGAATATCCTGGTTGGCGTGCTGACGGTTGTTTCCCTGGCGATTCCTCTGCTTTGCGTGTCCCGGTTCCAGCTGATCTTTGCGGTGATGCTGGCGCTGTTTACCTACGGGGCCTACCGTCGGAAGGTGGAGCCGGTTTATGTGCTGGGACTGATTGTGGCTATGATCCCGCTGTATCTGCTGCTGACCGTGGCCAGAAGCCATGATGTGGAGTATTTAAACAGTATTTTCGAGATGAAGAATCAGAAGATGCCGATCTTCATCTCTCAGCCTTACATTTATATTGCCAACAACTATGAGAATTTTAACTGCCTGGTGGAGGCGCTGCCGGCCCATACCTTTGGGATTCGGATGATGTTTCCGCTTTGGGCCTTGACGGGGCTTAAATTTTTGTTCCCGTATCTGACCAGCTTCCCCATCTATGTGAATAAGGCGGAGCTGACGACGGTGACCTTGTTTTATGACGCCTATTATGACTTTGGCGTGATCGGGGTGGTGGTGTTTGGCTGCCTGCTGGGTTTTGTGGCCTGGCTTTTAGTCCGGCAGCTGGGGAAGATGAGAAACCCTGTGGGATATCTTCTGTACGCCCAGTTCGCGGCGTATCTGGTGCTGTCCTTTTTTACTACCTGGTTCAGCAATCCTACTACCTGGTTTTATTTGATCGTAACCGGTGTGGCCGCATGGTATTGCGGTCGGTACCGGCATTAGCAGTGACAGAACGTATGTGACCCGAAAGGAGAGACATCTATGATATCAGAGAAAATGAAACCGCTGGTGGAGAACAATTCGGCCATCCGCGCCATGTTTGAGGAAGGAAAGCGTCTGGCCGGCATTTACGGGGCGGACAATGTCTATGATTTCAGTCTGGGCAATCCCAATGTACCGGCGCCGGAAGCGGTGAAACAGGCGGTCTTTGATGTGCTGAATCAGGAGGAATCCACGTTTGTCCACGGGTATATGAGCAACGCGGGGTTTGAGGATGTGCGGGAGGCTGTTGCCGGTTCGTTAAACCGGAGATTCGGCACGTCCTTTCATTCCAACAATATTTTGATGACGGTGGGAGCCGCCAGCGGGTTGAATGTGATCTTGAAGACTCTCTTGAATCCGGGGGATGAGGTGGTGGTGTTTGCCCCTTATTTTGTGGAGTACGGCGCCTATGTGAGGAATTATGACGGGGAACTGGTGGTAGTTCCACCGGATACGGAGACGTTTCAGCCGGATCTGAGAGCATTTGCAGACAGAATCGGGGAGAAGACCAGGGCGGTGATTATCAATACCCCCAACAATCCCACCGGCGTTGTCTATTCGGAGGAGACGCTGATCCGGATTGCCGAGTTATTGAGAGCGAAAGAAGAAGAGTACCGCACCCAGATTGTGCTGATTTCCGATGAACCATACCGGGAACTGGCCTATGACGGGGTGACGGTGCCTTATGTGACGAAATATTATCATGATACGGTGGTGTGCTATTCTTACAGCAAATCCTTGTCCCTGCCGGGAGAGCGGATCGGTTATCTGGTGATTCCGGATGAGATGCAGGGCAGCGGGGAGCTGTTTACGGCCGCCTGTATTGCCAACCGGGTGCTTGGCTGTGTCAACGCGCCTTCTCTGATGCAGCGGGTGGTACTGCGCTGTGTGGATGAGCAGACGGACGTGGCTGCCTATGACAGGAACCGGAATCTGTTATACAACAGTCTGAAAAATTTTGGTTTTACCTGCATCAAGCCCCAGGGGGCCTTCTATTTGTTTGTGAAGTCTCCGATGGAAGAGGAAGCGGAGTTTGTGAAGATCTGCGAGAAGCATCGCGTGCTTGTGGTTCCGGGAAGTTCCTTTGCCTGCCCCGGCTATGTGAGGATCGCTTACTGTGTATCCTTCCGGCAGATTGAACGTTCGCTGCCGGCGTTTGAGGCGATCGCAAAGGAATGTAAGCTTGACGCAGCTTTTTGCACCGGTTTTTCCGCCGTCTGAACTGTTAGGGAATATCAGTGGCCCGCGGAGAATTGACTGGATACGAATTGACAGCATGAGGACGAAGGAGGAGATGCCATGAGAGCCTGGGAAGCCAATATCAGGGAGGTTGTGCCCTATGTGCCTGGAGAGCAGCCAAAGGGCGGAGATATCATAAAACTGAACACCAATGAAAACCCTTACCCGCCTGCGCCCGGAGTGGCAAAGGCGCTGCAGGAGATGAATGTGGATGACCTGCGCAAATATCCGGACCCGGCGGCATCGGTGCTGGTGGATGCGCTGGCAGAATTCCACGGTCTGGAATCGAATCAGGTTTTTGTTGGGGTGGGCTCCGATGATGTGTTGGGAATGGCCTTCCTGACCTTTTTTAATTCCCGGAAACCGATACTGTTTCCGGATATCAGTTATTCCTTTTATCCGGTTTGGGCGGATTTATTCCGGATTCCCTATGAGATGCCGGCCCTTGACGGGGAATATCAGATCAGAAAGGAAGATTACTTCCGGGAAAACGGGGGGGTGATCTTCCCGAATCCCAACGCGCCGACGGGGATTTTGATGCCGCTGTCCGATGTGGAGGCTATCGTGGCCCACAATCAGGAGTCGGTGGTGATTGTGGATGAGGCTTATATTGATTTTGGCGGGGAGACGGCTCTGCCGCTGATGAAACAGTACGAGAACCTGCTGGTGGTGCGGACCTTCAGCAAGTCCCGGAACATGGCCGGGGTGCGGATTGGCTATGCCATGGGAAATTCTGCTTTAATAAAAGCGTTAAATGATGTAAAATACTCTTATAACTCCTACACCATGAATCTGCCCTCTCTTGTGATGGGAGCGGAAGCGGTGAAGGATGTGGCATATTTTGAGAGTACACTGGCGAAGATTATAAAGACCAGGGAGGAAGCGAGAGTGCGGCTGGGAGCGCTGGGCTTTACCTGCCTTCCCTCCGGGGCCAATTTCCTGTTCGCCACCCATGAGCGGGTGGGAGCGAAGGAGATCTTTGAGGCTCTGAAGGAGAAGCGGATGTTTGTCCGCTATTTCAACCTCCCGCGGATTGACAATTATCTTAGAATCACCATAGGAACTGATGAGGAGATGGAGGCGCTCTATGGCTTCCTGGACGAATATTTAAACCGATAGACGGGTGATGGTTATATGGATGGTAAGGATGGAAGACGGATCTGGAGAATGATCTTAAATATTGTGGTGCCGGTGACAGGGATTTTTCTGATCTGCTTTCTGGGACCGAAGCTTCTCAAGTTCTTCATGCCCTTTGTGATTGGCTGGCTGATTGCCATGATTGCCAATCCCCTGGTCCGGCTGCTGGAGCGCAAGCTGAAGATCGTGCGCAAGCACAGCTCCGTGATTATCGTGGTGGTGGTCCTGGCGGCGGTGATTGGACTGCTGTATCTGCTGATCTCCAAGATTGCCATCGAGGTGACGGGGCTGGTGAAGGATCTCCCACAGATCTATGAGTCGGTGAAACTGGAACTGGCCGGTGCCTTTGCCAATCTGGGACATCTGGTGGAACGGCTGCCCCAGGGAGTGCAGGACGCGATCTACCGCTTCAATGAGAACCTGGGCGGTTATGTCAGCGATTTAGTACAGAAGGTGGCATTTCCGACGGTGACGGTGGCGGGCAACGTGGCCAAACGGATACCGGCGGCTTTGGTGTATTCCATTGTGGTGATTCTGTCCTCCTATTTCTTTATAGTGGAGCGGGAGCAGATTGTCCGGTTTTGGAAGCAGCTGGCGCCGGCAGGACTTTTGAAGTATTATGATTTTTTCAGGCAGGATGTAAAGAAACTGATCGGGGGATATTTTCTGGCACAGTTTCGGATTATGTTTGTAGTGGCCGGGATTCTGATGGTGGGATTCGTGGTGCTGGGCGTGCCCTATGGGCTTTTGCTTGCGGTGTTGATTGCCATACTGGATTTTCTGCCTTTGTTTGGAACGGGGACGGCCCTTTTTCCGTGGGCGTTTGTGAAGCTGCTGACGGGGGAGTATCCGTTTGCGGTGGGACTGATTCTTTTGTATGTGCTGACCCAGGTGGTGAGGCAGATTATTCAGCCGAAAATCGTGGGGGATTCCATGGGACTACCGCCGCTGATGACGCTGCTGTTTTTGTATCTGGGATTTAAGCTGAATGGAATATCCGGCATGATTTTAGCGGTTCCCATCGGGATCATAGGATTAAATTTGTATAAGTACGGAGCTTTTGATTCGTTAATTGAGAATGTCAGACTTCTGGCAGCAGAGATTCAGAATTTTCGCAAACAAGATTAATGGAGAGGTAAGCATGAGAAAATGGGTAGCAGCCTGCCTGGCAGGTGTGATGATAATGGGTTCTGTGACCAGCGCGCAGGCGGCAGAGCCATGGTCGCTGTCGGACGGTGAGTTTTTCGCATCCGACGGGAAGACGGCCATAGACGGCGCCTTAGAAAAGGGAATCAGCATTTCCAAGTATCAGAACCGGGCCGGTGAGATCAACTGGAAGAAGCTGAAATCCCAGGATATTACGTTTGCCATGATCCGCATGGGGGACGCGTCGGAGAAAGACCCTTTCTTTGACACCAACATGAAAAATGCGGAAGCGCACGGAATCAAGGCCGGTGTGGTGTACAATTCGAAGGCGCTGACAAAAGAAAAGATGGCGCAGGAAGCCATGGCTGTTCTGGATGAGATTAAGAGCTATTCGGTGGCCTATCCCGTTGCGCTGGATGTGGAGAGCCAGTATATGGCTTCCAAGGGATTGACGAAGCAGGAGATTGTGGATCTGGTCAATGCATTCTGTAAAAAGATTGAGGACGCGGGATACAGCACGGTGATTTACGGGGATTATGAGACGCTGACCAAGAATTTGGATTACACGCAGATTCCCTACAATATCTGGTATGTCCGCTACGGCGTGGGCAACAAGTTCAAGCACCGCACCTTGTGGCAGAGCACGGATTCGGCCAAGGTGGACGGTATCACCGGGTTTGTCTGCCTGGAATTTTCCTTTGTGGATTATTCAAAGCTGTTCCCGGGGACCGGATGGCGCAAGATCAATGGGCTGTGGTATTACTATGAGGAGTATCAGATGGTGAAGGATACCACCATTGAGATTGACGGAAAGATGTGCCGGTTCAGCAAGAGCGGACAGTTGATGGAGACTTAGAGAGTATAAAATAAGACATCGCAGCCTGCGCTGCGGTGTTTCTTTAATTGGAACGCGAAATTAACCGGCATGGTCATCGGTGGTGATTTCCACCGGCTCCGGTTTATAGGGTTCACCCACCGGCTGCGGTACAATCTGTGTTTCTCCTGCCGGTTCTTTTTTTAGATGCTTTGGTTCCGTCTTCTTTTTTAACCCGGGAATCACGGCATTTTTCAGTTTGATCTTTAAATAGGTTTTGATGACTTTGACCGTCAGCAGGGTGATCACAGCGGGAAGGATCAGGCAGAGAAATACTTTTAGTTTTAATAAGAATTTCTTTCTGCGGATCAGCTTCTTCTCTTTTTCAATCTCGTGCTGAATGGTTTGAAATAATGTTGGCTGCGGTTTCATACTCCAATTGCCTCCTGCTAATAGATTAAGAATCACTCATCAGCGCCTTCATGGTAAAGGCGTAAATTTCCTGGCTTTTCCGCTCCCAGTTGCTGCACATGGCTTCCGCCTGCTCCCGGTCGGGGACGGATAAGTTGAGATCGATCAAGGCGGTTTTGCCTTCCCGGACCTCGCAGTGGACGATGTAATCCTGGTTGGTGGACTTGTAGTAGTCGGCCACGATGCCCACCTCGTCCCGCATGCGGAACCGGTTCTCTTTTAAATACTGGTCCATATCGTCGATAATGGCGGGAGAGATGTTCTTCCCAAAGAAAGAAAGGGTCTCTTCCCCCTCCCTGGTAATCTCATAGCGGGAGGTATTACGGCTGGATTCCATGCGGACTAAACCGGCTTCCCGCAATTCGCCCAGCGCCTGCTGCAGGGTAAAATAAGTGGTGTACTCGTGGGCCAGAAAAAAATCCGACAGCTGGGAGTTGGTCAGTGGAAAATTGACCTGCTTCAACATATAGAGATTCATCAGTTTATAAAGCGTCATAGGTTCGGATAGCATGTTTTTCTCTCCATCGTCAGTGTTTTTCATGTTTTCATAAATTCTAGTTCTATCATACCAACTTTAGTCTGTTAAATCAAGTTCCGATTATAAATTCCAGACAATCAGCCGTTTTCGACCCGGGAAGATGCGCCGTCAGAACGGTTGTCCGGGAAGTTGAGAATTGTGTCGAAGTTTGTGCTTTTAAAACAGTGTGAAATATGGTAGACTTATATAGACAATGAGCGTAAGACAGGTGTGGTGAAATGAGAGAGCGGATAAACAGACTGGCAAAAGGAATGATAGACGCAGAGATACCGATTCTGGTACTTCAGCCAGCCCGGATTGATGAGCCGGTGAGAGCCGGCGAGAAGGTGCGCAGGGAGCTTTACGTAACCAGTGAAAATGCTGTGCACATCAAGGGACTGGTCTATTCGTCCAATTCCAGGGTTGTGCTGGCCGCCAATACCTTTGGTGGCTTGAGAAACCATATTGGTTATGAAGTGAACAGTACGACGCTGGAATACGGGGATGTGATTGAGGGATCGTTCCAATTGGTGACCAATGCGGGCGAGCGGGAGATCCCTTATGCGTTTCGCGTCGATGCCGGGGAATCTGGACGGATTTTGGATGAACTGAAGACACCAGGCGATTTTGCTGCTTTGGCGGAGGACGATTATGAATTGGCCCTCCGGTTATTTGAGTACCAGGATTTTGCCCAGGCCGTGCCGTTTATGCAGGATATGCATATCCGGTCTCTTTATGATGGAATCAAAGGACACGGAAGCCGTCCGGCCCAGCTGGAAGAGTTTCTCGTTGCGTTAAAAGTAAAGAAACCGGTCCGTCTACTAGTACCTGTGGAGACGAAAAGTTACGAGAATTTGGAGTCCGTGACGAAAGATACTCTTGAGATTTTCAAGGAGGGCTGGGGATTTCTGCCCATCTCGGTGAAAGCGGTGGGAGATTTTATCCAGCTTTCGAAAAATAATGTAACCGACGCGGATTTTGAGGGGGATGTGTGTAAGCTGATGTTTCAGATTGCGCCCTCCAGACTCCACGGAGGCAGAAATTATGGAACCATCACGGTGAGAACTATGGTGGATGTGATGACGGTTCCCATTCAGGTGGATATGGGACGGGAGAAAAGCGGCCTGGGGCGGAGACTGACCAATGAACGGTTTGGGCGTTATCTGGGCCTGCGGCTGGATTATGAATGCCACACCTATGAACCGGCCCTGCTGCTCAACCAGATGCTGGAGGAATTGGACCAGATTGGGCTGGTGTGTGAGCCGGATGATATGCAGCAGCTTCTCATGGCGGAGGCCTATCTTTTGTCAAACCGGAAGGACCGGGCGATTCAGATTCTGGATGAGAGGAGAGCCGGTATTTTGGAGAACCGGCAGAACCGGCCGGATTTGTACTGTATCCTGCAGTATTTAACCATCAAGTCGGGTTCGGATGCGGCCGATAAGGCGTCATTTCTGCGCCTGCTGCATAAATTTATGGACGAGGGCGTGGAAGAGTACCTCCAGTTTTATCTGCTGACCCACTTGGACCCCACGGTGAAGGACAATGCGGGAGACATGCTCCTGACTATGAAAACCCTGTTTATGAAGGGGTGCCACAGTCCGTTTTTATATCTTCAGGCAGTGGAATTGTTAAATGAGATGCCGGAGCTGCTGTACGGTCTTGGCAGCTTTGAGATTCAGGCTCTATTTCTCGGGGCCAGGAGAAAGCTGGTGGTGGAGGAGCTGGCGGTCCGTGCGGCCAGACTGGCGTCGGCGTCCAAAAACTTCAACCGCCTGTGCTGCCAGATGCTTGGCATGCTCTATGAAGAAGCTCCAAGGGTGGAACTGCTGGAGGCGATCTGCGGGATGATGATCCGGGGAGACAGGAGGAGCGCTTCCGATTTTATCTGGTATGAGCGGGCGTTAAAGAAGGGGCTCAGCCTGACGAGACTGTATGAGTATTTTCTATACTCACTGCCGGATGATTATGACCGGATCATTCCGCGGGAGGTACTGCTATATTTTTCCTATGACCATGAGCTTGACCGGCACAGTAAATCTGTACTGTACCGGAACATTATTACCTTTATGAAGCCGGACGAGCCCTTGTATCAAGATTACGAGCGCAAGATCGGGGCTTATGCCACGGAACAGATTTTCGAGGCCAGGATCAACAGCCGTCTGGCGGTGATCTATGACAGGATGATCTACAAAGATATGATCGATCTGCCGGTGGCCAGGGTGCTGCCGGGGATTCTGCGGTCTTACCGGATCAGCTGCCGCAACAAAGAGATGAAGTATGTGGTGGTCTGTTATGAGGAGTTGCTGGAAGAGGGGATTTACCCGTTAAATGACGGGATTGCCTATGCGCCGCTGTTTACGGAGCACAGCCAGATTCTGCTTCAGGATGCCTACGGCAACCGGTTTATGGATGTGCGGTATGTGAAGTCCCGGGTGATGGAGAAGCCGGAGCTGGAGGAGAGGTGCTTTGAGGTGTATCCGGAGCATCCGATGCTGCTGTTAAAGGCCTGCCGGGAGGCGGCGGGGAAGAGCGTGCTTTCGGACGAGGACGTGCTTTTGATCGAGAAAGCGTTGGCGGAGTTAAAGCTGCACCCGCTTTACAAGAAAGAGCTGATTGCCAAAAT
The DNA here is from genome assembly GCA_034142505.1 of Bacteroides thetaiotaomicron. GTDB lineage: Bacteria > Bacillota > Clostridia > Lachnospirales > Lachnospiraceae > Hungatella_A. Next base: position 27,648 of record JAWZDV010000087.1, on the reverse strand, counting down.
CATCGAGTATTACGGCGACAGTATCAAGGAAGATGGGATGCTGGCGGGCATGGACAGCCGGTATCTGCTGACGATTGACAGGGATACCCTGAACAAGGACCAGAGATCCAGCATCTGTGAGGCGCTGATCGGCCAGAATTATTTCCGGGAAGCCTATGAGATCATCCGGGAGTACGGTTATGAGGGCATCAGCTCCAAGCGGCTGCTGAAGCTGTGTACGCGGATGATCCTGGAGAAATTGTTTGACCAGGACGATCTGCTCTTAAAGCTGGCCTATCAGGTGTTTGAGATGGGCATGGGCGACAGCGTGATACTTGATTATTTGTGTGAATATTTTAACGGAACCTGTGAGCAGATGTACCGGGTGCTAATGCAGGGGGCCAAGGAGCATGTGGAAACCTATGACATGGAGGAACGCCTGCTGGCCCAGATGATGTTTGCGGACTGCACCGGGAAGATGGACAAGGTTTTCACTCTGTATCTGGAGAAGAAAAAGACCAGCGAGAGCATCGTTAAGGCTTATTTTACCGTGAAGAGCTACGAGTATTTTCTTCGGGGAGAACCGGCGGACAAACTGGTGTTTGCTTATCTGGAGGGGATGATCAACGGCGCTTCGGACAAGGTGAAGCTGTCCACGGTCTATCTGCTGGCGCTGACGAAGTATTATTCCGGGCTGACGGAACTGGATGTGGAGCAGACAAAACTCTGTCAGGAGATGGTGGATATTCTGCTGGAGGCAGGGCTGGTATTCCCGTATTTCAAGAAGCTGGCGGTCCATGTGAGGATACCGGAATGGGTGCTCAACAAGGCCATGATCCAGTATATGGGAAAGAAGGACTCCGGTGTCAGTTTGCAGATCCGGATTCTGCCGGATGAGGAGGAATTCCACGCCGATGAGATGAAACGGATGTATCAGGGCGTTTTCATCAGACAGAAGGTGTTGTTTGAGGGGGAGAAGCTGGAATACCGGGTGTACGAACAAAACGACGGGGAACCGGTTCTCATGGAGGAAGGCGAGGTCGCCTGCGATGTGAAGGAATTCCAGAGAGAGGGCAGCCGGTTTGCCTGTTTGAATGAGATGACACTGTGTTTGAAGCTTCGGGAAGAAGACAGCCTGAAGAAACATATGCAGGATTACTTGACAAAGACTGCGGCCGTGGAAGCGCTGTTCGAACTGATGTAGCTGCAAAAAGCCGGATGAGGCTTTTTGCTGGCGAGGGGGAAAGCCGGCTATGATGGCATGGCAAGACGGTCGATGAGACGAAGGGGACTAGACATGGATGGACTGATAATCGGACTGGATTTGTGTGATTCCTACACCCAGATTACTTGCGGTGGGCAGGAAGAAGCCTGGACCTATCCGACCATAATCTGCAAAAAAAAGGAATCGGACGACTGGTACATCGGCGAGGAGGCGTACCGCCTGGCCCTGGAGGGCGAGGGGGTGATCGTGGATAAGCTGCTCACGTTTGTGAAGAAGGACGGCGTATCCACCATCGGCGGCACCAGATATGAGAGCCTGGAACTGCTGCAGCGTTTTTTGGAGAAGGCGCTGGAGGAGGCCAAGGAGGCGTTGTGGGAAGAGCGGATTCTGGAACTCTGCATCACGCTGCCAAAGGTGGATGCCAGGGTGATGGACATCCTGATGTACTGCGGCGATTATTTGGGAGTGCCCAGGGAACACGTTCATGTGATCAGCCACACGGAGGCATTTGCCTACTATGTGCTGAGCCAGAAGCGGGAGGTCTGGAACAACCAGGTGGGCATGTTCGATTTGACGGAGGAGAGCTTCTGTTACTACGAGATGAAGGTCCAGCGGGGACTGCGGCAGACCACGGTGGTGGCGGAGCGGGAACGGCTGGAGGAAGGGTTTAACCTGGATATTCTGAAGACGGCTTCCGGCATGCGTCTGGCGGACAAGATCCTGCTGGCCTGTGGGGAGCGGCTGATGCAGAAGAAGCTGTTTTCCTCCATTTTCCTTACGGGAAAAGGGTTTGAGAGCCAGGACTGGGCCGCGGACTTTATGAAAATGGTGTGTACCAGGAGAAAGGTTTTTGTGGACTCCACCCTGTTTTCGAAAGGCGCCTGCTACCGGGCGTCGGACTGTGTCAGGGAGAAGACCTCCTACCCGTTTGTCTTTATCTGCGACGGCAGGCTGAATGCGACGGTGTCCGTAAAAGCCGTTCACCGGGAGCAGGAGAGCCAGCTGGTGCTGGCGGCCGCGGGGGACAGCTGGTATGAGGCGAAGACCACGGTGGATTTCATTGTGGAGAACCAGAGGGATATTGAATTTCTGGTAACTCCTATGGACCCGAAGAAGAAAAAGATATTGAAATTGAGCCTGGATGGATTTCCCGAGAGAGGGGATAAGACGCTGCGGGTTTCGGTGAGTATTGGATTTCTCGATGAGAAGACGATGGTAATTGTGGTGAGGGACAAAGGGTTTGGAGAGTTGTTTCCGGCTACGGACGTAGTGATTAGAGAAGAGGTTTTGCTATGAGTTTATTGCTTTGCAGACAGGAGCGGGTGAAAGAACCCTTTTATATCGAGAGCCTGGGACTTCATATCTATTCCTCCCAGGAACTCTGCTATGTGATTTACCATCATCCGCTTTTAGGGCTGGACGGGTTTATCGACTCCGCCCTGCTGGATTTCCTGAGAAATGAACTGGATCTGGGCTTTACGGCCCTGAAGCTGGAACGTCTGCTTCGCAGCGGGGAGAATCCGGACGAGGCGCTGACGATGCTTTTGCAGGAGTGCGATTATTACAGCCTGGCGGAGATTAACCGGTTCCGCCAGACGATTGCCGCGCTTAGAAAACTGCCGCCGTCGGAATTTGCCAAGGAGAAGGCGGACTATTTGTTCGGTCTGAAGCAGTATGGCAAGGCCATCAATATTTATCAGGATATTTTGAATGTGGAGAAGGAAGGTAAGATTAACGAGGAATTTATTGGACATGTGTGGTATAATCTGGGAGCGGCCTACGCCAGAGTCTTTCGTTTCGACCTGGCCTTGGAGGCGCTGGAACAGGCTTATGAATTTTTGAAGGACCAGAGTGTGGTGGAGAAGATCTTCCATCTGACAAAGCTGGACCCCGGCATCAAAATCCATGAGAAGTATCTGCTGCTGATCTCAGAGGAAGAGGAAGCCGCATGGGCCGAGAAGTTCGAGAACGCCAGGGAACTGGCGGAGCACACCGAGGAACTCGAAAAACTGAGGGAGCTGTTTGGTAAGGATTCCATCAGACGGATGGAGGGGGCGGCTGCGATGGTGAAGGAGTGGAAGCAGGAGTACCGGAGTATGGCCTAGGAAGGCAAATCCGTGCTTGACAAACCTCCGGCGACCGATTATCATATTAAAATATAGAATACAAAAGGTTAGGAAGAAGAGGAGTACATCGGAAACCCTGTCAGAGAGAGCTGCTCACCGGCTGAGAGGCAGTTTCAGGAAGTGGCGATGGAAGGTAGCTTTGGAACCGGGATGGTGAACGGTCAGTAGTCATCCACGCTTGGTCGGCGTTAACGGACTTATGAGATGTACGGGGATACCATGTGTCATGATGAATTTCCGTATAACCAAAGGTGGTACCGCGTTGAATACGCCCTTTGCATGCTTGGCATGTAAGGGGCTTTTTTTCATAGGAAAGTTCGTCCTATGAATCAAAAACCCTCCGGGGGATGCGCACTCCGCGCAAAGGAAATATGGTCGCTGAAGCGACCGCGTTCCGGCGCGGGAGTCCGGCAAGCCGGACTCTTTATGCTAGTGACAGGTTCCGGCCAGAAAGAAGGTGCAGATGTGTTAAATAAAAAACAACCCCAAACCAGCTGTGAATCTTGCGGCAATTACTCTTACGATGAGGAGTATGGTTACTACGTGTGCGAGGCGGACTTGGATGAGGATGAGATGGCGGGATTTTTAGGAAGCCAGAGGTTCCAGTGCCCTTATTACCAGCCAGACGATGAGTACCGCATTGTGCGCAAACAGATGTAGGAGAGAGGTAGAGAAGCCACCGTGGGCGACCATGGAATCAATAAGAAGAGGAGATTAGGAAACAGATGAAAGAGTTGGAGAAGAATTATAACCCGTCGGAAATTGAGGAGAAGCTGTATCAGAAATGGCTGAACAACCATTATTTTCATGCGGAGCCGAACCCGGACAAGAAACCGTTTACCATTGTGATGCCGCCGCCAAATATCACCGGCCAGCTGCACATGGGACACGCGCTGGACAACACCATGCAGGATATCCTGACCCGTTTCAAACGGATGCAGGGCTTTGAGGCGCTGTGGCAGCCGGGAACGGACCATGCGGCCATCGCCACGGAGGTCAAGGTGATCGAGAGCCTGAAGGCACAGGGGCTGGACAAGGAGACGCTGGGAAGAGACGGCTTTTTGGAGAAATGCTGGGACTGGAAGAAGGAGTACAGCGGCCGGATTATCAACCAGCTTCACAAGATGGGCTCCTCCGCGGACTGGGAGCGGGAGCGTTTTACCATGGACGAGGGATGTTCCGACGCGGTACTGGAAGTATTTATCAAGCTGTATGAAAAAGGATATATATACAAAGGCTCCAGAATCATCAACTGGTGTCCGGTGTGCCAGACATCCATCTCCGACGCCGAGGTGGAGCACCAGGAGCAGGACGGCTTCTTCTGGCATATCAATTACCCCATCGTGGGAGAAGAGGGGCGGTTCGTGGAGATTGCCACCACAAGGCCGGAGACTCTGCTTGGCGATACCGCTGTGGCGGTGAACCCGGATGACGAGCGCTACCAAGATCTGATTGGGAAAATGTTAAAGCTGCCGTTAACCGACCGGGAGATTCCGGTGGTGGCTGACCCCTATGTAGATCAAGAGTTTGGAACCGGCTGCGTGAAGATCACCCCGGCCCATGACCCCAACGATTTTGAGGTGGGCAAACGCCACAATCTGGCGGAGATCAACATCATGCACGATGACGCCACCATCAACCTGCCGGGCAGCAAGTACGACGGCATGGAGCGCTACGAAGCCAGAAAAGCCATGGTGGAGGATTTGAAGGAGCAGGGGCTGTTAGTGAAGGTCGTTCCCCACTCCCATAACGTAGGAACCCACGACCGCTGCAAGACTACCGTGGAGCCGATGATCAAGCAGCAATGGTTCGTGAAGATGGAGGAGATGGCAAAACCGGCCATCGAGGCATTGAAGACAGGCGAACTGAAATTCGTTTCGGAAAGCTTCGGAAAGACCTACCTCCATTGGCTGGAGAATATCCGCGACTGGTGTATCTCCAGACAGCTCTGGTGGGGGCACCGGATTCCGGCTTACTACTGCGACGACTGCGGTGAGATTGTGGTTGCCAGAGAACTGCCGGGAACATGTCCCAAGTGCGGCGGGAAGCATTTCCATCAGGATGAGGACACGCTGGATACCTGGTTTTCTTCCGCGCTGTGGCCATTCTCCACGCTGGGCTGGCCGAAGCAGACGAAGGATCTGGAGTATTTCTACCCGACGGATGTGCTGGTAACCGGGTATGATATCATTTTCTTCTGGGTCATCCGTATGGTATTCTCCGGCATCGAGCAGACGGGGAAAACGCCGTTCCACACCGTGCTGATCCACGGCCTTGTGCGGGACTCGGAGGGACGCAAGATGAGCAAGTCCCTGGGAAATGGCATCGATCCGCTGGAGGTGATCGACAAGTACGGCGCCGATGCCCTGCGAATGACGCTGATCACCGGCAACGCTCCGGGCAACGATATGCGGTTCTACTGGGAGCGCGTGGAGGCAAGCCGGAACTTTGCCAATAAGGTATGGAACGCATCCCGTTTCATCATGATGAATATCGAGAAAGCGCCGGATGCGGACGTTTCATTAGATGACCTGACCATGGCGGACCGCTGGATATTATCCAAGGCCAACACGCTGGCAAAGGATGTGACGGAGAACTTAGATAAATACGAGCTGGGGATCGCGCTTCAAAAGGTATATGATTTTGTGTGGGAGGAATTCTGCGACTGGTATATCGAGATGGTGAAGCCGAGACTCTGGGCGGAGGAAGATACCAGTAAGGCGGCGGCTATCTGGACCTTGAAGACCGTGCTGATCCAGTCCTTAAAGCTGTTACACCCTTATATCCCATTTATCACCGAGGAGATTTTCTGCAATCTCCAGGATGAGGAGGAATCTATCATGATTTCGTCCTGGCCGGAGTATCGCGGCGAGTGGAACTTTAAGGAGGAGGAGCAGGCGGTGGAGACCATCAAAGAAGCCGTGAGAGGCATCCGCAATGTCCGCACCTCCATGAACGTGCCGCCCAGCAAGAAGGCCAAGGTTTATGTGGTATCGGAAAATGCGAAACTGCTGGAGATCTTCGAGCACAGCCGGGTATTCTTCGCTACGTTGGGCTATGCCAGCGAGGTGGTTTTACAGTCCGACAAGACCGGAATCGCCGATGACGCCGTGTCGGCCGTGATCCCACAGGCGGCTATCTACATGCCGTTTGCGGAACTGGTGGATTTGAGCAAGGAGATCGAGCGTCTGACCAAAGAAGAAGAGCGTCTCTCCAAGGAACTGGCCCGGGTGGACGGCATGCTGGCCAACGAGCGTTTCGTCAGCAAGGCGCCGGAAGCCAAGATTCAGGAAGAACGGGAGAAACGGGAAAAATATGCCCAGATGATGGAGCAGGTAAAGACACGGTTAAGCCAGTTGAGATAACCGCCGGCAAGGCAGAGGAAAGAGATTTTCCTCTGCCTTTCGCGGTCATGATTGGGGGATATTCAGGCGATATTCCGGCGATATTTCGGTAAGCGCCGCATAAAAAAGTAGAATTCCGTCAATATTTGCGAAAGAAACAGGTTGCATAATACGTCACATATATTATAATTAATGAGATAAGGACACTTATGATAAGCATCTCCATAGGAAGGAGTGGGCGTATGATGAGCATTGTGGAAGAATACTTGGAGCAGATACCTCTGTGGGCGGCAAAGAAGAATTCTCTGACAGACATCCGTGCATACATGAAGGAACTGGGGAACCCGGATGATGGAATGAAGATCATCCATGTGGCTGGTACCAACGGGAAGGGGTCTGTGTGCGCGTTTCTGACGTCCGTGTTGTCGGAGGCGGGATATACGGTCGGGACGTTCGTATCGCCCCACTTGGAAGAGACGAGAGAGCGCTTTTTATTTAACGGGGAGTTGGTGGGCGTCAAGGAGTATGAGAGCGCCTTTCATAAAGTGAAGAAGCTTTCCGAGACCATGGGGCAGAGAGGGTTTGCACCTCCCACCTATTTTGAATTTCTGTTTTATATGTCCATGGTGATCAATGCTTCCCTGCGGCCGGACTTTGTGATTCTGGAAACCGGACTGGGAGGAAGGCTGGATGTGACCAATGTGATCCACCATCCGGTGGCGGTGATTATCACCTCGGTGAGCATGGACCATATGGAATATCTCGGCAATACCATCGAGGAGATCGCCTGGGAGAAGGCCGGCATCATGAAGCCGGGGGCCCCGGTGATCTATGACGATAACTACCCGGAGGTTTCCGCCGTGATTTTGAGAAGGGCGAAGGAACTGGGCTGCCGGGTTTACCCCGTATCGAGAAAGGATTATTCCGTTATGGAGCGGGGAGAGGAATTTACCAGGATGTCCGTCCGCAATTCCGATGGCGGCCAGCTGGTGTTAGACGTGCCCTCCATCGCGGATTATCAGCTGATGAACGTGGTGGTGGCGATTCAGGCGGTGGGTATTCTGCGCAAATGTGTGCCCTGCTACCTGGCGTCCGGTGATATCATGGTGGGTATCCGCCGCAGCTACTGGCCGGGACGGATGGAGCAGGTGCTGCCGGGGATTTATCTGGACGGCGCCCATAACGCCGGTGGAATCGACGCCCTGGTGCAGACGATTTTCATGCTGGAGCAGGAGACGGGGAAGAAGGTCCATCTGCTGTTTGCGGCGGTGTCGGACAAGGAGTACGGGCGGATGATTGACCGCCTGAGTGAAAAGGTGGAGTTGGCCAGCGTTTCCATCGCGAAGCTGAAAACGGAGCGGGGGATGGACCCGGAGGTGCTGGCGGAGGAATTCCGGAAGCTGACGGACTGTCCGGTGGAGACGTTCGCCACGGCGGAGGACGCGTTTACCCATGTGCTGACCGTGAAAAACGACGATTACGTATTCTGTGTCGGCTCTCTCTATCTGATCGGAGAGATCAAGCAGATATTGAGTCATTCAGCTGCGCATCTTCTTGGTTCCGAAAAGCGTTGAAACCAAGAAGCTCCGGGTGTTCCACCCTATACGGATGATTTGAAACAGCCCTTAGCAAGCGAGCTTGCACGGTCTATTCCAGATCATCCGTGCACTGCTGAACAATTACGCATTACTTGCGAGGAGAAAAGAACATGATTGATTTTGAGGAGGAGCTGGGCCGGTATAAGCCCAGTCTGGAGATCGAAGAGGTGGAAGACGCCATTGTAAAAAGCGACTTAACGGACATGACGGATATTATGATGGAACTGATTAAAGAGAGAAAAGAATAGGAAGCACAGTATGGATTATGTGACAAAATGCCATCGGATCGCCAACAGTTATTATAACCTGGGGCTTGAGAAGGCAGGAATACGGGATTTGACAGGGGCGGTAGTCTGCTTAAAGAAGAGCGTCCATTTTAATAAATTTCATACCGATGCCAGGAACCTGTTAGGCCTCATCTACTACGAGATGGGGGAGGTGGCGGAGGCGCTGGTACAGTGGGTGATCAGCTGCAATTTCCAGCCAGCCAAAAACCGGGCTTCCTACTATCTGGAGGAGATTCAGGGAAAGCCGGGCCGCTTGGAAGTGACCAGCCAGAATGTGAAGAAGTACAACCAGGCCCTGGTTCACGCCCAGAACGGCAGCGACGATCTGGCGGTGCTGCAGCTGACCCGGGTGGTGGAGGTGAATCCCCAGTTTGTGAAGGCACATCTGGTGCTGGCGCTTCTGTATATGAACCGGGAGGACTACACCAAGGCGGGGCGGTCGCTCTACAAGGTACTTCAGATTGACAAGAACAATCCCAAGGCCCAGTGGTACATGTCCATCGTCAAGGCCAATACCGGCAAGGCGGACATTGAGAAGAAGAAGCTGAAAAATGCATTTTCCCACAGGCAGATGCAGGATGACGATATCATTATCCCGCCTACCTACAAGGAAAATACAGGCTGGCAGACGGTGCTCAATATCATCGCGGGACTGGTGCTGGGGACGGCGGCGTTCTTCTTCCTGGTGATGCCGGCCAATACCAGGGCGCTGAACCAGCAGCACAACCAGGAGATGTTGAATATCAGTGAGCAGTTAAACCAGAAGAATCTGGAGATCGATTCCATGAAGGCGGATATGGCGGCCTTCCAGGATGAGAGAGATGCGGCCCAGGCTTCCTTACAGTCTTTGGTTGACAGCAACGGCGGGGAACTGAGCCAGTACCAGCAGGTAATCAACATCTTAAAGGCATACAAGGATGACAATTTTGAGCTGGCCGTCCGGCTGTATGCGGATTTGAATCCTGCGGTGATCAGTGATAGCGGGGTACAGGCCATTATCGCGGAGATCCGCGGGGAGATGGAAACCGAGGGATACAAGGTGCTGGAAACACTGGGAGACAGTGCAGCGGCCGCCGGTGACAATGGGGCAGCCCTCGATTATTATCAAAAGAGTTTAAACATTTATCCGGACAACCCGCAGTTGATTTTTGATATGGCGGTTGTCTACAAAAAGATGGATGATAAAGAAAAGTCCAACGAGCTGTTTGGGCAGGTGATTATGAATTATTCCGGTACGGAATTGGCGGAAAAGGCCAAGGAGGAACGGGGATATTGAGATCGGCTGCGGGAGGTTCGTGTGACGGACAAGCCAAAAAAGGCGTTACAAAAGATGGGAATCTTTGTAATGCCTTTTTCTATTGTCGAAAATTGTGTAAAAACAGAAATCGTTGTCAATAATCATAACGATAGAACAGTTTAGGAAAGCGAGGAATTTATGATGACAGAACCATCCTTTACGTATGAAGCAAAGGGCCATGTGCTGGTGATCCATTTACCGAAGGAGTTAGACCACCACAACTGCCGGAATTTGAAGTATGAGACCGACTTGCTTTTGTCGGAGAATTACATATCGAAGATTGTCTTTGATTTTTCTGCTACGGATTTTATGGATTCTTCGGGAATTGGAGTGATTTTAAGCCGGTACAAACAGATGGAAGCGAGCGGCGGCAAGGTGGCGATCTACGGGGCTGGCGCCCAGATTTTACGGGTGCTGTCCATCGGCGGGATCTCAAAACTGGTGCCCCAGTATGACACGAAGGAAGCTGCAATTGCAGGCTGAGACCGAGAGGCGAAAGGAGACGAAGATGGAAAGTAAGAGAGAACAGTTCCGGATGGAGATTGAGAGTCTGTCCAAAAACGAGGAGTTTGCGAGAGTGGTGGTGGCAGTATTTTTAAGCCGCATAAACCCGACGCTGGAGGAACTTGACGATGTGAAGACGGCGGTGTCCGAGGCGGTGACCAATGCGGTGATCCACGGTTACCAGGGGAAGGACGGCATGATTTACATAGAAGCCTGGGTGGAGGGGCAGCAGCTGACGCTGGTCATCAGGGACAAAGGCGTTGGAATCCGGGATGTGAAGAAGGCCATGGAGCCGATGTACACGTCGTATACGACTGGAGAACGGTCCGGAATGGGATTTTCGTTCATGGAGGCATTTATGGATGAAGTGAAGGTGGAGTCGGTGCCCGGCGAGGGTACGACGGTGACCATGAAGAAACGAATTGGCGGGTGAGTGCCATGGACGAAACTATGAGGCTCATTGCCATGGCTCACGACGGGGATAAAGATGCAAGGGACCGATTAGTGTTGGATAATGTTGGCCTGATCTGGAGTATTGTCAGGCGGTTTCAGGGCAGAGGGTACGAGATGGAGGATTTGTTTCAGATTGGGAGCATTGGGCTGATCAAGGCCATCGATAAGTTTGATTTGAGCTATGATGTGAAATTCTCCACCTATGCGGTGCCCATGATCACCGGGGAGATCAAGCGGTTTCTGCGGGATGATGGGATGATTAAGGTGAGCCGGTCCATCAAGGAGATGGGGGCGAAGGTAAAGCAGGCAAGGGAGGCGCTAAGCTATGGACTGGGGCGGGAGCCTACCATTGAGGAGATTGCGGAAACTGTGGGGGCCAGCCGTGAGGAGGTGGCGGCGTCCATCGAGGCGGGGGCCGAGGTGGAGTCGCTGTATAAGACGATCAATAAAAATGATGAGTCCAGTATTTATCTGATTGACAAGATTGAGGAGGAGAACCAGGCGCAGGAGCATCTGCTGAACCAGATGGTGTTAAAGGAGCTCTTAACGACGCTGGGGGACAAGGAGCGGGAGCTGATTGTGAGAAGATATTTTGAAAACCAGACCCAGACGCAGATTGCCCAGGCGTTAAACATTTCCCAGGTGCAGGTGTCCCGGATGGAAAAGAAAATTTTAAAACAGCTGCGGGAGCGGATGTAGCAGAATAGAATTGGCATACCCTTTGGGCGTGTGCGCTGCGCGCCGGTTAAAGTATAAAATAAAACCGTTCAGGCCATACTATCCGTAAACTTTAAGAAGAATGGATGTGATAGTATGGAGTTTTTGAAGCATAATGCGGGATGGATTCTGGTGATTCTCAGCCTTGTGGTTATTGTGTCTGTCGTTTGGTACCTTATATTTGGCGTGCAGGGCGGCGGCAGTTATGAAGGGGGAACTCTGGTGGAAAGCATCAAAGATATCAGAGCCATGGTGAGTTTATGAGTAAGACCTTATATCTGAATGTAGGCCAGCTGATCGAGGTTCATGAGAAGGATGTCTATTTAAAGGATGTGGCGAAGCTCTACTGTGACGACCAGAATATTGTCAATAAATGCAATGCCATCAAGGTGAAATCCATCAAGCTGGACAGAAACAAGCGGTATGTGGAAAATGTCCTGGATATCATCAAGAAGATCAGCGAGGTGGATTCCACCATCCAGGTGAACAATGTAGGCGAGGTGGATTATATCATCGACTACCAGCCGCCCAGGCCGCCGCGCCATGTGTGGGAGTGGGTGAAAACCATTGGAGTCTGCGCCGTGTGCTTCTGCGGGGCGGCATTTGCCATTATGACGTTTAATAATGATGTCAGTGTGGGGGATGTGTTTAAGGAGATTTACCTGGTGGTTATGGGGACGGAGTCCTCGGGATTTACGGTTCTGGAAATGACATATTCCGTGGGACTGGCAGTGGGAATTATTGTGTTCTTTAACCATTTTGCAGTTGTGAAGCTGAATACGGACCCAACGCCGATTGAGGTGGAAATGCGTCTTTATGAGGATAATATCAGCAAGACCCTGATTCAGAATGACGGAAGAAAGGAGTCTGGGATTGATGTTACTTAGACAGCTGTTACTGGCCTTCATCGGGCTGTGCGCCGGCGGCGTCATTGCGGCCGGCGTGTTTGCATTTTTGGCGATCATCGGTGTGTTTCCACGGCTGATTGGAAAGTCGAAGACGAACAAACATATTCTGTTGTATGAGACGGTCATTATCCTGGGTGGTATTGTGGGAAATGTGGTCGATCTGTATGAGTTTCCGATTTTGTTCGGGGGAAATCTGCTGCTGGGAATCTTCGGACTTTCGGTGGGCGTCTTTGTGGGCTGCCTTGTGATGTCCCTGGCGGAGACGCTGAAAGCGCTGCCGGTGATGAACCGGAGAATCCATCTGGCGGTGGGGATTCAGTATGTGATCCTGGCAATTGGAATTGGGAAGCTGATTGGGTCGCTGTTCTATTTCTCCAGAGGAATGAGCGGCGGATGAGTTATGGCGCGGCAGGAATAGTCTGCCGGCTCCGGGGAGATAATGGGAATAGAGAATCAGGAGGGATGAATCGAATATGGAGATCAATAAACAGGCGTATGACGCCTATGTAAAAGAAATAACCCCCACCCACAGCGTGTGGGTCAATGTGATGCGGGCATTCCTGGCCGGCGGCGTCATCTGCATCATCGGCCAGGCCATGTTAAACTGGCTGGCCAGCACGGGAATGGATGAGAAGACCGCGGCCAGCTGGAATTTACTGTTCCTCATCGCGCTCAGCATTATTCTCACGGGCCTTGGCATTTACCCGAAGATTGTTAAATGGGCCGGAGCCGGAGCCCTGGTGCCGATCACAGGTTTCGCCAACTCCGTGGTGGCTCCGGCCATTGAGTACAAGGCGGAGGGGCAGGTGTTTGGGATCGGGTGTAAGATATTTACGATTGCCGGGCCGGTGATCCTTTATGGGATCTTCAGTTCCTGGGTGCTGGGGGTGATATACTGGCTTGGACAAGCGGTTGGGATATTATGAAGAGTGATTGAGAGTAAAAAAAGTAAGTATAAGACAAGAATAGAGAACAGAGTGATGGGCGAAATAACTTTCATTGCTCTGTTTTTTATAGTATAATTATTTTATTGATCCATAGGCGTGACAAATATAAGCCGCATCATTGGATTGGCAACCTGAAAGAATTTTGTGACCGATAAAGTAACAGAAGGGTGGTTCGGACAAATGCAGGGAAAGAAATTTCCGATCGGAATCGAGAGTTTTGAAGAAATCCGAAAAGAAGGATTTTATTATGTGGATAAGACGGGATTAATCCGGGATTTACTGAACAACTGGGGGAAAGTAAACCTGTTTACCAGACCGAGGCGTTTCGGAAAAACGCTGAATATGAGTATGTTGAAAAACTTCTTTGAGATTGGAGCGGACAAGACACTGTTTGACGGTCTGGCAATCTCCAAGGAAACGAATCTGTGTGATAGGTATATGGGTAAGTTTCCTGTGGTGTTCCTGTCATTGAAGGGGGTGGATGGACTGACGTTTGAAGATGCGTATGGCATGCTGCGCCGTTTGCTGCTTTCGGAGGTACGGCGCTTTGGTTGTCTTGCAGATAGCGAAAGGATATCAGAGAACGATAAGGCTGTATTTATGCGTATGCTGAGAGAGCAGGACGGTACGGATGATATACAGGACAGTCTTCGGATGCTTTCTGAATTACTCTATAAACACTATAGCAGGAAAGTAATCCTTCTGATCGACGAATATGACGTGCCGTTAGACAAGGCATTCCAGCACGGCTACTATAGAGAGATGGTGACGCTGATCCGCAGCCTGTTCGGCCAGGCTTTAAAGACCAATGATTTTTTGCAATTTGCGGTGCTGACCGGCTGCCTGCGGGTTTCTAAGGAGAGTATTTTTACCGGACTTAACAACTTTGATGTAAATTCGATTGTGGATATAAGACATGATGAACATTTTGGTTTTACGGAGAAGGAAGTAGGGGAGCTTTTGCTGGCATATGGTTTGGAACAGGCGGCAGCAGTTATGAAAGAGTGGTATGACGGGTACCGCTTTGGCAATGCAGAGGTATATTGCCCATGGGATGTGATCAATTATGCAAAGAAACTGCAGGCAGATCTCCAGGCAGAGCCACAGGCCTTTTGGATTAATACCAGTGGCAATGATCTGGTAAAGCGCTTCGTTGACAGTGCGGACAAGACGACACAAAATGAGATTGAGCGGCTGATTGCCGGGGAAACCATTGAGAAGACGCTCCGCCTGGAATTGACTTATGACGAGATTGACAACAGCATAGATAATCTGTGGAGCGTCCTGTTTGCAACAGGATATCTCACACAGGAGGAAAAGGCTAAGGATGGTGTGTATAAGCTGGTTATTCCAAACCGGGAAGTGCGTGAAGTTTTTATCCTCCAGATTCAGGAATGGTTCAAAGAAACCATCGTACAAGATGGAAAGCCAATGCAGGAATTCTGTCAGGCATTTTTGACGGGAGATGCAGATGAGATCGGGAAGCAGCTGACGATGATTTTGAGCAAAATGATCAGTGTCCTGGATACGAAGGCACGAAATGACCAGAAGGAGAATTTCTACCACGGTTTGCTGTTGGGACTTCTACGGAGCGAACCCACCTGGCTGATTCTGTCCAATGCAGAGTCCGGCGAGGGTTTCAGTGATATCATAATCGAGCCGGAAGACCCGGATGCGGGGATTGTCATTGAAGTAAAATATGCCGCCAGCATTGTGAGACTTGACGAGAGCAGCAAAAAGGCCATGGAACAGATCAAGGTGCGCCATTACGATGAAAAATTGCGAAACGATGGCAGAGAGAATATTTTGGGATACGGCATTGCGTTTTGTAAGAAACGGTGTAAGGTGGTATGTGAGAAATTATAGGTGAGTGTCACGCCTCCCGGTATGCCTGTGGAGAGTTACAAAAATCAGAAATTGAACGCAGTTCATACCATTGATGTCTATTATGGGAACCTATACCAGCATCAAAGCACACAGAGGATTCGTGGGTATGAGAGAGGGGAGGACACTGTATGGGATCTTCAGTTCCTGGGCGCTGGAGTTGCTGCAAACGCAGATCAATCATCTGCCGGAGCAGTAGCTCCATTTTTATGTCTGTTTACAGATTTGCTGTAAATGCATATAAAAAAGAAAAATGGACAAATTATTATAGAAAAGAACTGGAATAGGATGATCCGCCGCACTGGCGGATTTGGTGATATTTGGGAAGGAGGACATGCAGATGCAGGTTGGGAAGGCGAGTGTGAAGTTTGAGAAGCCTCCTGTGATTGAGGCGGCGGCTTCGATTGCGGGGAAGAAGGAGGGGGAAGGACCGCTGGGGAAGATGATTGACCTGGTGGTGGAGGACGCCATGTTTGGGACGGACAGCTGGGAGCAGGCGGAGAGTACCCTTCAGAAGAAGACGGCTTTGATGGCGATGGAGAAGGGCGGACTGAAAAAGAAGGACATCCGCTATCTGTTTGCCGGGGATCTGCTGGGACAGCTGATTGCCACTTCCTTTGGATTGATGGAACTGGAGGTGCCGCTGTTTGGACTTTATGGAGCCTGTTCGACCATGGGGGAATCCATCAGCCTGGGGGCCATGACCGTGCAGGCCGGGTATGCGGACCGGGTGATGGCGGTGGCGTCCAGCCATTTTGCCACGGCGGAGAAACAGTTCCGGTTTCCGCTGGCCTATGGGAACCAGAGACCATTTTCCGCTACCTGGACCGTGACTGGGTGCGGTGCGGTGGTTCTGTCGGCGGAAGGGAAGAAAGGGATGGCAAAAGTGACGGGGCTTACCACCGGGCGCATCGTGGACATGGGGGCGACGGACTCCATGAATATGGGCGCGGCGATGGCGCCTTCGGCTTACCACACCATCCGGCAGAACTTTGAGGATCTGGATGTAAATGAGACCTGCTACGATAAAATTATCACCGGGGACTTGGGGGAAATCGGGCGGAAGATTCTGCTGGATTTCATGAAGAAGGACGGGTATGATTTAGAGCAGGTTCACATGGACTGCGGGATGGAGATCTTCGACAAAGAGTCCCAGGACACCCATGCAGGCGGCAGCGGCTGTGGCTGTGCGGCGGTGACGCTGTGCTCTATGATTTTGCCAAAGATTCAGGATGGAACCTGGAAGAGGGTCCTGTTTGTGCCGACGGGAGCCTTGCTCTCCACAGTCAGCTTCAACGAAGGCCAGAGTATCCCGGGGATTGCCCACGGAGTTATGCTGGAGCATATCGATTAAGCTCAGACCGAAGGCAGAATTGACAGAAAGAAAGGTGGACAACCATGGATTATGTAAAAGCATTTTTAATCGGCGGAATCATCTGCGCCCTGGCCCAGATTCTGATGGATAAGACGAAAATGATGCCGGGCCGCGTGATGGTGACGCTAGTTGTGACAGGGACTATATTAGGCGCCATCGGTATCTACGAGCCCTTCGCCAAATGGGCCGGCGCCGGAGCTACTGTGCCGTTATTGGGATTTGGAAACACGTTGTGGAAAGGGGTAAAAGAAGGCTTGCAGCAGGACGGCTTTCTTGGAGTATTCAAAGGCGGCTTTACCTCCAGCGCGGTTGGGATTTCAGGGGCGTTGATTTTCGGCTATCTTGGATCAATTATCTTCAAACCTAAAATGAAAGAGTAAATAATGGAACATTTATCAGTTTTTAATATAGTATTCTGACAGCATTTATGATATGATCTTCAAAACTTCAGTAAAAGCTGGAGGAATCGTATGGAGGTGTCATACTATGTTAAAACTGGTAAAGTTAGAGGAAGCGTACATGCCACAATTGGCAGACATGATGGATGAGTGGACTGCTGCTGATGAAAAGATTATCCCCTATGTCATTACAAAAGCAGATTACCACAAGTTCCACGACTATGTGGACAGCCTGGAAGTGACGGAGGAAAGGGACGGTCTGGTGCCCGATTCCACCTACTTCTGCCTTGATGACGAGCGCAATATCTTTGTTGGAGCCATCAACATCCGCCACAGACTCAACGAGAGACTCCTGCTCAACGGCGGTCATATCGGTGACGGCATCCGACCATCGGAGCGCGGCAAAGGCTATGCCACCCAGATGATCGCCCTGGCTCTGGAAAAATGCCGGGAGCTTGGCATCGACCGTGTCCTCATGGTATGCGCAAGGACCAACCCCGCCTCCGCGAGAACGATTATCAAAAACGGCGGTATCCTGGAAAATGAAATTGAAGTCGACGGGGTGATGGAACAGAGATACTGGATCGATATCAAATAGAGGATTCAACCTTACACCGACTTCCGGTTCACAATCTTCGTCCCAATCTCAATCTTCACCGGGCAGTGGTCGGGGGACTCGATGGTTTGGATGAGGCGGGAGACGGCCATCTGGCCCATGTATTGTTTGGGGACGTGGACGGTGCTTAAGGCGGGTTCGATGTAGGTGCACAGGGGCATGTTGTCGAAGCCGATGATGCTGACGTCACGGGGGATGACATAGCCCATTTCTTTGATGGCTTTCATGGCGCCGGCGGCGATTAAATCGTTGTCGGCGAAATAGCAGCGGGAGAGTTCTTCGCCGGATTTCAAGAGTTCCAGCATGTCCTCGCAGGCTCCTTCCATGGAGGGGGAGAGGGAGAGAACCTGGGACTTGGAGGGGGACATGCCATTTTCACGGATGGCCTTGTAGAAGCCGTCGGTCCGCTCCTGGAAGTTGCCGATGGGGTAGGAGGAGCGGAGGTAGCCGGGCTGGCTTTTGGTTTTGTGAATGAGGAAATCCGTGGCCTGGTAGGCACCCTGGAAATTGTTGATCAGCACGCAGTCAAAGTCTAAGTCCCGGAAATAGGTGTCCAGCACCACCAGGGGCGTTCCCAGTTTTTCAAAGGGTTTGAAATCTTCTATGGTCATTTCCGTGGCAAGGAGAATCATTCCGTTGCAGTAGGAGAGATTGGACAGCTGCCTTGGCAGACTGTCATCGGCGTATAAATAGTTGATATTTAAGCTGTACCGGGCCTGGCGGCAGGCCTGGTCGATGCCCTCGGTCAGCTGGTTAAAAAAAGGAGTGTCCGTCACTACGGCGCCGTGTTTTTTGAAAATGACAAAAGACACGGTGCCTTTTTCGATCTGCGGCTCCTTCACTTCCTGAATCCGGGTAAAGTCATAGCCATGATCCCTGGCAGCCTGCAATACCCGCTGTCTGGTGGCCGTGCTGACGCCAGCCTTGTTGTTTAAGGCCATGGATACGGCGGCCTCCGATAATTGTAACATTTTTGCTAATTCTTTGGCTGTAATCGACATGGAACTTCTTCTCCCTTCTATCTATAACACTTCGATACCAATCTCCAGTACCCATTCATCCCATAAAACACCTAACTGAATACCTCTTACCTCAAGCATAGATGATTAAGTAAATTAAGTCAATTAAAATTGATTAATTACTTAATATTAAGTTGTAATTAAGTTCACATTTAGATATTATTTGCTCAAAGGAACCGTGATAATCACGAACAATCTAAATAATAACCTTTGGGAGGTATTCAAAATGACGAAAATAGTAATCGGTTTGGCACCAACAAGACGCAGCATCTTCTCTGCCCCGGACGCGGTCAAGTTCGCAAACTTAACCAGACAGCGCTTAAGGGAATTAAGTGTGGAATTTGTGGATATTGATGACATCGCCGGAGACGGCCTGCTTCACAGCGAGGAGGACCGGATCAGAATTGCGGAGAAATTCAAAGCGGCTAAGGTGGATGGATTATTCTTCCCCCACGGCAACTTCGGAACCGAATATGAGGTGGCAAGACTTGCCAAAGAGCTGAATGTGCCGGTTCTCCTCTGGGGGCCGAGAGACGAGCGGCCGGATGAGAACGGTATCCGCCTGCGCGACAGCCAGTGCGGTTTATTCGCCACCGGCAAGGTGTTACGAAGATTCCAGGTACCATTTACCTATATGACCAACTGCCGCTTGGAGGACCCGGAGTTCGAGCGCGGTGTGAGAGATTTCCTGGCAGTCTGCAATGTAGTGAAAGCGTTCCGCGCCACCAGAATTCTCCAGATCGGGCCGAGACCCTTCGATTTCTGGTCTACCATGTGCAATGAAGGGGAACTGCTTGAGAAGTTCAACATTCAGCTGTCTCCGATCCCCATGCCGGAATTGACTGCGGAGGTCAAAAAGGCGCTGGAAGAAAAGAACGAGGTTGATGAGGTCATGTCCTACTGCCGGGAACATTTCAACATCGCCATTAAAGACAGCGAGCTGGAACAGGTAGCTGCTTTGAAAGTCGCCATGAAACGTCTAACCGTAAAATATGGCTGCAACGCCATCGCCATCCAGTGTTGGAACGCCCTCCAGGGGGAACTAGGCATCATGCCCTGCGCGGCCAACTCCCTGTTAAATGAAGAGGGAATCCCGGTGGTATGTGAAACTGATATCCACGGCGCCGTCACGGCTATCATGGCGGAGGCAGCAGGTATGGACGAGGCCAGAACCTTCTTTGCCGACTGGACCGTGAGACATCCTGACAACGAGAACGGGGAACTGCTCCAGCACTGCGGCCCATGGCCATTGTCCGTTGCTAAGGAGAAACCATCCATCGGTTATCCGCTGGCCTTCGACCATCCGGGCGCTGTGGAGGCCCTGGCTAAAGACGGGGAAATGACGCTCTGCCGTTTCGACGGTGATAATGGAGAGTACTCCCTGTTGCTGGGCAATGCCCGGGGCGTGGATGGCCCTTACACCAAAGGTACCTACGTGTGGGTGGAAGTAGAAAACTTAAAACGCCTGGAAGCCAAGATCGTGGAAGGCCCCTATATCCACCACTGTGTCGGCATTCACAAAGACGTCGTTCCGGTGCTGTATGAAGCTTGTAAATACCTGAATATAAAACCGGATCTGTATGATCCAATCGAAGAACAGGTGAAAGCTTACCTGCGCGGCGAGTGAGAGTTCAGGCACATATTGGATTACATATTAGAATGAATACCGAATGGTGAAGCAACGGTATGAACCCCAGCATTTCTAAAAAGAGAGGACGAAAATGGAAAATTACAAGGCATTATCCTATGACATCAGAAAAAATATAGTCGATATCATCGTGGCCGGTGGCGGAGGCCACATTGGCGGCGACATGAGCGTCACTGACATCTTACAGACATTATATTTCCGTGTGATGAACATTTCCCCGGAAAATATGGACGATGAAAGCCGCGACCTGTTCGTCATGAGCAAGGGCCACTGTGTGGAGGCGCTGTACGCGGTGCTGGCCGGCAAAGGGTTCTTCCCCTTAGAGGAAGTGAAGGAGCAGTTCTCCAAATTCGGCTCCAAGTTCATCGGTCATCCCAACAACAAGCTCCCCGGCATCGAGATGAACAGCGGTTCCCTGGGACACGGCCTGCCGGTCAGCATCGGCATGGCGCTGGCGTCCCGGATGGACGGCCGAAAAAACCGTGTTTATGTGGTGATGGGAGACGGGGAACTAGCGGAAGGCTCCGTGTGGGAGGGCGCTATGGCGGCAGGCATGTACCAACTTGATAATCTCTGCGCCGTGGTTGACCGCAACCGTCTTCAGATCTCCGGCGGCACCGAGGAGGTGATGGCCCACGACAGCCAGACGGAACGCTGGTCCAGCTTCGGCTGGCATGTCATCGACGTGAAGGACGGCAACGACAGTGACCAGCTGTACGCGGCATTTGAGGAAGCGAAAACCGTCAAAGGACAGCCCACCGTGCTGATTGCCAACACCGTCAAAGGCTGCGGCTCCGCTGTCATGGAACACAAAGCTGCCTGGCACCACCATGTGCCGACCGCAGAAGAATATGCACAGATTATAAATGATTTTGAAGCGAGAAAGGAAGTGGCTCTCCATGAATAAGATACCAAACCGCGCCTCCATCTGCCAGGTGCTGATGGAACAGGCAAAAGAGGATAAGGACATTGTGGTGCTTTGCAGCGACTCCAGGGGAAGCGCTTCCCTCGCTCCGTTTGCGGACGCGTTCCCGGAGCAGTTTGTGGAGGTGGGAATTGCGGAGCAGAACTTAGTGAGCATTTCCGCCGGCCTTGCAAAATGCGGGAAACGCCCCTTTGCGGCTTCCCCGGCCTGCTTTCTCTCCACCAGAAGCTATGAGCAGATTAAGGTGGATGTGGCTTACTCCAATACAAACGTAAAATTAATCGGAATCAGCGGCGGCGTCAGCTACGGCGCTCTGGGCATGAGCCATCACTCCTGCCAGGATATCGCCGGCATATCCGCGATTCCAAACATGAGAATCTACATCCCCAGTGACCGCCTCCAGACCGAGTGTCTGATCAGGGAGCTTGCAAAGGACGACAAACCGGCCTATATCCGGGTGGGACGTAACCCGGTGGAGGACATTTACGAGGAGGGCCGGGTTCCGTTCCAGATGGACCAGGCCACGGTTTTGTCCGAGGGGACGGACATCGCCATCGTTGCCTGCGGGGAAATGACGGCTCCCGCGAAAAAAGCGGCGGAACGGTTGAAAATGGAAGGCAAAACCGTTACACTTCTAGATATGTACTGTGTCAAACCCATCGATGCCAACGCGGTGATCCGGGCGGCGGAAAACTGCCGGGCCGTGATCACGGTGGAGGAACATTCTCCTTACGGCGGTTTGGGCGCGATGGTCAGCCAGATTGTGGCGGCCAACTGCCCGAAAAAGGTGATCAATATGTCGCTGCCGGACGCCCCGGTGATCACGGGAACCTCCAGCGAAGTGTTTGACTATTACGGACTGAACCCGGAGGGGATCTATCGTCAGGCGATGGAACTGTTAGAGGACTGAGAGGTGGCATGGTGAAGGTGATCATAGGAATTGACCAGAGTACCCAGGGGACCAAGGCGCTGCTGTTTGATGAGCAGGCCGGGCTTCTGGACCGGACGGACCGGCCCCACAGGCAGCTGATCAGCCCGGAGGGATACATTTCCCATAATCCGGAGGAAATTTATGAAAATACCGTAGCGGTGGTGCGGGAGCTGATCGGGAAACATGAGATCTGTCCCGGGGATATCGCCGGCATTGGGATCAGCAACCAGAGAGAGACCACGGTGATGTGGGACAGGGAGACTGGAAAGCCGGTGTGCGACGCCATTGTCTGGCAGTGTGCCAGGGCGGAGGGGGTCTGCCGGGGATTTACGGAGGAGGAGAAAACGTATATCGTGAAGAATACGGGCATCCCCTTATCGCCCTATTTTCCGGCGGCGAAAATGTCCTGGATACTGAAAAATCACGAGGAAGCCGGGCGGCTGGCGCAGGAAGGCCGGCTGATGGCCGGGACTGTGGACAGCTGGCTGCTCTACAAACTGACCGGTGGAAAGGAGCATAAGACGGATTATTCCAATGCCTCCAGGACCCAGCTGTTGAATTTACATACGCTTCAATGGGATGAGAAGATCTGTGACATGTTTGGCATTCCCATCAGCTGTCTGCCGGAGGTGAAGGACTCCAACTCCCTGTTCGGAATGACTGATCTGGATGGCTCCCTGGGCTGTCTGATTCCGGTTCACGCCATGATGGGAGATTCCCACGGGGCGCTGTTTGGACAGGGCTGCCATCAGGTGGGAATGGTGAAGGCGACCTACGGAACCGGCTCCTCCCTGATGATGAATATTGGGGAACATTTTATCGAGAGCCGGCACGGTATTGTCACGTCCCTGGCATGGGGGATTGATGGCAAGGTAAACTATGTGCTGGAGGGGAATTTGAATTATACCGGCGCGGTGATCAGCTGGCTGAAGGATGATTTACAGTTGATCGAGTCGGCGGGGGAGACGGAGCAGCTGGCAAAGGAAGCCAGCAGTGAGGATACCACCTATCTGGTTCCGGCGTTCAGCGGACTTGGCGCGCCCTACTGGAAGAGCGACGGGAAAGCCATGATCTACGGCATGAACCGGGGAACGGGGAAGAAAGAGATCGTGCGTGCGGCATTGAACTGCATCGCTTACCAGATTACGGATATTTTAAAGGCCATGGAATTGGACAGCGGGATTGCCATCCGGAAATTATGCGTGGACGGCGGTCCCACCAGAAATGGGTATTTGATGCAGTTCCAGAGCGATATCGGCGGGATTACCACAGCGGTGCCGGATGCGGAGGAGTTGTCGGGAATCGGAGCCGCTTATCTGGCGGGGATCACCATGGGGGTGTTTCCGAAGGAGCAGGCATTTTCCAATCTGCAGTACCGGGAGTATCACGCGGTTATGGGAGAAGAGGAACAAAAACAGCTCTATGACGGCTGGCAGGACGCGGTGAAGCGGGTATTGGAATCATAAAGGAAAGTAGGAGGAGACTTATGCTGAAGGTATCGAAGATTACCATCCAGTATTTAGACCATCCCGTCGGACTGGGCGGTCAGCCCTGGTTTGGCTGGAAGATAGAGAGCGACAGGAGAAATGTGATCCAGGAGGCATACCGGCTGGAAATCGGAACCGATGCATCCTGTTTCAAACCCATCTGGCAGAGCGGCTGGGTAAACAGCCAGGAATCCGCCCATGTGGCGGCGGAAGGTTTTACACCGGAATCCTGCTGCAAATATTATGTGAGAGTCCAGATTCGGGACGGGGTAGAGGAGAGCGGTTTTAGTGAGCCGGCGGCTTTTGTGATGGGAATTCTGCACCAGGAGGAATGGCGCGCCCGGTTTATCACCGCGGAATCCCCGGAAGACAAGGACACTTCGGGAAGTACGTACCTGCGAAAAGAGATCGTGCTTTCGGATGCGGTGGCGGAAGCTTACGTCTGTACCACAGCTTTGGGCCTGTATCATGTATACATCAATGGGGAAAAAGTCGGCAGGGATGAAATGACGCCCGGCTGGACTTCCTACAAGAACCACTTATGTTATCAGACCTACGAAGTCACAGACCTTTTAAAACAGGGAAATAACGTCTTAGGGGCTATGGTTGGCGCAGGCTGGTATAAAGGCAAGATGGGGTTTTTACATCTGCGCAACAACTACGGCGAACAGACGGCCTTTCTGATGCAGATGGTCATCCGCTACCAGGATGGCCGGGAAGAAACGGTGGTGACGGACGATACCTGGATGGGACATGACGCGCCGGTGGTATTTTCTGAGATTTATGACGGAGAGACCTACGACGCCCGTTTGGAGACCGACGGGTGGAACACGCCGGGTGCGCCAGTGCCATCAGAGATGCCGGGTACGCCAGCGCCATCAGAGATGCCGGGGGCGCCAGCGTCAACAGAGACATCAGACGCACCAGTGATACCAGACGCGTCTGGTGCCGCGGATAGGTTGAATACAACGGATACCCTGGCCTTTGATGCCGCGGACTGGCGGCAGGTACAGACGATATCATTCCCCATGACCGCCCTCACTGCCCAGCCCGGTAGCCGGGTGGAGGTGGCGGAAGTTCTCCCGGTAAAGGAGATTCTCACCACCCCGCAGGGCGACACGGTCCTGGATTTCGGCCAGAATTTAACCGGCTGGATTCAGTTCAAAGTCCGGGGAAATGCCGGAGACCAGGTAACACTTCACTGCTTCGAGACCCTGGATGCCGCCGGCAATGTCTACACCGACAACTTGAGAACAGCGAAAGAGGAGATCACCTATATCTGTCGTGGTGACAGCGAGGAGACTTACCATCCCCATTTTACCTTCCAGGGATTCCGGTACGCCCATGTGATCTCCTGGCCGGGAGAACTGAGCGCGGAGAATTTTGAGGCCCAGGTTTTACACTCGGCCATGAAGGAAACCAGCCGCTTTGTATGTTCCCATCCTCTGGTGAACCAGCTCCACCACAACATTCTGTGGAGCATGAAAGGTAATTTTCTGGATGTGCCCACCGACTGTCCCCAGAGGGATGAGCGGATGGGATGGACCGGTGACGCCCAGATATTCTGCCGGACGGCCTGCTATCTGATGAATACCTACACCTTCTTCTCCAAATGGCTGAAGGACGTGGCGGCGGACCAGACTCCGGAGGGCGGCGTTCCCCATGTGGTGCCGGATATTATCAGCGACAAGGACCACAGCGGCGACTGGCTGTTGTCCCAGGGGACCCATTCGGCGGCGGCCTGGGCCGACGTGGCGGTGATCAATCCCTGGACCATGTATCTGATGTACGGCGATCAAACCATATTGGAAGAACAGTACGACAGCATGAAACGCTGGATCGGCTTTATGAGGGATCATGCAGTGGACTACATCTGGAACTATAAGCTTCAGTTTGGCGACTGGGTGGCTCTGGATGCGGAGGAGGGCAGTTACTTCGGGGCTACGCCCAATGATTTAACCTGTACCGCCTATTTTGCACATTCTACGGACTTGTTTGCCCGGATTGCCAGAATTCTGGGGCGGGATGAAGATGCGAAAGAGTACGAAACTCTGTATCACAATATAAAAGAAAAATTCCAAAAGACCTTTTTCCTGGAAAATGGCAGTATGACGGCCATGACTCAGACAGCCCATATTGTGGCTCTGTATTTCGGGCTGACGCCGGAGAAATACCGCCAGCAGACGGCGGACCGGCTGGTGCAGCTGTTGGAACAGGAGAACGGCCATCTGGTGACCGGCTTTGTGGGAACGCCTTATTTCTGTCATGCGCTGAGCCAGAACGGTTATGTGAAGGAAGCCTATGACCTGCTGTTAAAAGAAGATTTTCCATCCTGGCTGTATCAGATCAAGATGGGGGCGACCACCATCTGGGAGCACTGGGACGGATTGAAACCGGACGGCACGATGTGGAGCCCGGATATGAATTCTTTCAACCATTACGCCTACGGGGCTGTGGGAGAGTGGCTGTACCGGGTAGTGCTGGGCATCGAAGCGGAGGAACAGGACCCGGGATTCCATCATGCGGTGATCCGCCCGCAGACCGGGGATGCATTTGCATTCGCGGAGGGCTTTTATGAGAGCGTTTACGGTGCTGTCAAGGTCCGCTGGGAGAAGGGAACGGAGGAGGGGGAACGCCTTCTGCGCGTCACCATTCCCCACAACACAACAGCTACCATCTGTCTGGAAGATGGGGCGGCGCCGTTTGAGACAGATGGTCTGGTATTTGCGGAGGGAGAGTCCGGGGCTGCAAAACCAGGAGTTCACGGCGCCATGACGGCTCTCGCCGGTTCCGGAACTTACGAGATTCGATATAGGAAATAACGTTACAGTTTAGAGGGCGGGAAAATTGGTACAAAAAGGCGCGTCAAGCTTGCTTGTAAGCACCTTTTTGTACTGATTTTCTCATCGGATGAACATCCGATGCTTCTTGACCGGCTTTTTCAGTCAAGAAGATGTGCCATCAGAACTACAAAATGAGAGGAGGAGGAGCAGCTATGCTGACAGATACAACACATTCCCCCAATGCCGGGGTCTGCGGTCTGCCTTACCGTGCGGTGAAATGGACGGGAGGTCTCTACAAAGAGCGGTTTGACACCTGCGCAAAGTCTACGGTTCCCCATCTTCAGCGGATGTTTGAGAGTAAGGACATCAGCCATGTGGTGGAGAATTTTAAAATAGCCGCGGGAGAGGAAACAGGATCGTTTGACGGAACCGTATTCGGGGACGGAGATTTTTATAAATGGATGGAGGCCGCGGTCTATACGGCGGTATCCGGCGGCAACCAGAAGCTGCTGGAACAGCTGGAGGACTATATTGGGCTGATAGGACGGGCACAGTTACCGGACGGGTATATTTCCACCAAGCAGATCATCAGTGAGCGCGAAGGGACGGGGGCAAGGCTGGGGGATATCAACGAGTTTGAGGTCTACAACTTTGGACACCTGTTCACGTCGGCCTGCCTGTACAAACGGCTGACCGGAAATGACAGTTTTTTAACGATTGCCGAGAAGGCCGCCGGGTATTTGAAGCATCTGTATGAGGAGGCGGAGAAGACCGGGGAAGCCCAGACGGCGGTCTGTCCGTCCCACTATATGGGGCTGGCGGAACTGTACCGGACGACCGGGAACCGGGAGTATTTGACGCTGCTGAAAAAAGCGGTGGAGCTGCGGGACTGTGTGGGAGAGGGAATGGACGACAATCAGGACCGGCTTCCGTTAAAAGAACACGAGGCCATCATCGGCCATGCCGTCCGGGCCAACTATCTCTACGCGGGCGTGGCGGATTTATGCCTGGAGGAGGAGAACCCGGAGTTAAAAGAGGTGCTTCACAAGGTGTGGAACAGCCTGGTAACCCAGAAACTCTACATCACCGGCGGCTGCGGGGCTCTGTATAACGGCGCTTCCCCTTACGGCGATTTCTTCCATCACCAGCTGGTGCATCAGGCTTATGGCTACGAATACCAGCTGCCCAATGTGACGG
>JAWZDV010000086.1:0-81361 GCA_034142505.1 Bacteroides thetaiotaomicron | reverse complement strand
TTTCCATTTGGAACACCCCCTTTCTGTTCCCAGTTTAGGGGCGGTAACAAGAATAGTATAGCATGACAGATTTCATTGCACTACTGTTTAAAATAATATTTTCTTTTAAGTTGTGACGTTACGACTTATTGCGATATCGCAACGAATAAAAATCACCGGTCATTGCTGGCCGGTATGCTCATTCATCCATACTCTCATATCCACTTGTTATCATCGCAAGCATTTCTGTATACTGCATTAGTTTCTCTTTTTCTGCTTTAGTATTATCTGATATTAAGAAGACAGACACCTTCCTTTTGAGATCGAACCATCCTTCCTAGTCTTCGGCTGATCAAAGCGCAGGCAATACAGCAATCGGTCACCTTCAGAGGAGCTCTGTTTCAGATTTTCCTCTACTTCCTCTTGACTCTTGATTTCACCTAATAACCATTGAAGTTTTTCATCCAACCAATCCACCTACCAATTTTCCGACGTAATCCATGATTGCCCTAGCCTCGTCAATGGATATATTCTCATTATAGATTATACTCCCGTTCACCTTATCCTGCAACCAGTTGAACCGTTCTGTCATTGACTGCTTAAAAAGTTCCTTCGCAAATTCCATGTCGGATTCATAAAGGTCTAATCCATAGTTTAGGTTCCGTAGAATTCCAACCAAATCCGTATAGCTGGGGACATGGATGATTCCTGTCTTCCCTGCAATCTCCTGGGTTAAAAATTCTATTCTTGCCTCCTCTATGCTCTGATGCTCAATATATTCAGCAGGGCTATGGTAACTGGCAGAACAGGAATGTAATAATTCGTGGAGCATAACCCCTTCCGTCATGATTAACCGGCCAGCCTGGGCTTTGCTAGCTTCTTGATTAAGGTATCAATACGTTGGTCATCCAGCCGTGTAAGATTCACACCCACGCCTGTACCTTTGGATATCTCATAGGCCGTGTGATAATAGCTGTCCGCATAAGACTTGTGGAGGAAATCTGTCATACCTCCTTCAAACTCTGCAGAGAGCAGTTCCGCATGCTGCTGTGCCTGGATCTTCATGGCTTCCAGGTATGATATATGATGGCGAGCAGAGGCATTTTCCAGCTCCTTCATCCAGCGCTGATTCACAGCATTTTCTTTTCCCGCCTTTATGTACTGCTCAACTGACCAGTGGAATTCCTCCAGTTCATTCTTCTTCAGCAACCGTTTGGCGGCCGCATAGCTGATGTCATTGTTGTCATCGTGCATTTCATCTCTGCAAGGTATGGCTCAAGTTCCGTACCTTGCATATCTCGTGTTGTTTCTAAAAATTCCTTACATAATGCTACCTTCGTATCATGGTAGTTTTCACATTCAGGATGCTGCTGACAAAACCTGTCTATCATGTTACAAAACTTACTCTTCTCCATCTCGCTCACCTCCTTCAGGTTCCTGTACCTGCTCCCCTCTTTGTGCAAAAGCCTGCTGATAGTAATCCATCTGCTCCAGCTTCTTCTGCTCCTCTTCCTCGGTCAGTTTCAATGCCTCTTCCACGTCATCCACCCATGGATGCTTCTGCAGGATCAGCTTCGTCGGAAGGAATCCTACCAACTTCATGCAGTTCTCAATCAGTTCCGTCTCGTTGACCAAAATGTTCCGGTTAAACGTGATATCTACCTCTTCCTGCTCAAAGTCTCCCTGGCCTGAGCTTGCAAGGTACTGATCCACAAACCACAGCAGATCCTCAAAGGCCGCCTGGTACTCTGTTTCCATGTCCTGGGCATCCAGTTCAATATCCTGATAGATGGTCTGGATATGCATCTGGTTGGCGTCACTGGTCAGGCGGGCATCCTTGGCATCATAGGTCTTGCAGTTCTCGATCAGGTTGATTCCATCCTGAAGGCATTTACAGCACTTGATCAGCGGGATTTCATGGGTGTAAGCCCTGGTGGCATTCAGGTCAATCAGGTATTCCTCTGCAAATATTTTCTGTTTTAGAGTTAATGCCATCGGGCTCACCTACTTTTTAGGTAAAGAAAAAGAGACAGCCGAAGCTATCCCTTGTTCATCGTTTTGAGCATAGAAAAGAGTTACTCAACTATCAACTCTTTTTAGTTCTGATATTATTTATAAAAATCTTCGATTGCACTTGCAATCGAAATCATTGAACCACTCTCTCTGGCAAATATTTCTGTTTTACATTTAGGACATACATAATAAATAGATCCCTTGTTATTATCTTTTTCTATCATATGCATTCTTTTCTTTTCATCATCATAACATTTTGTGCAATATGGTCCATCTTCATCAAAGTAATAACAATTATTTTTAAATTTTATAGACTTCACTTCATCAATTATTGCTTTTAATTCTTTATTCTCTTTGCCCAATTTACTACATTTTTCTTGAAGCTCAAGTGTTTCCTGCTGCAAATATATTATTGCTCTTACTAACTCAATATTATCCGCCTTCTGTGCCATAGAAATGGCATCTTTAAACATATCATACATCCCCATAAACAGATCCCTCTCCCTTTTTCTTTTATCATACCATTGAATATCACAAAAAGGAATCCTCATCGTTCGACAATAAACGACTAACATTCCATTGTGGAATTGTATGGTCCATCCGGGGCTCGAACCTGGGGCTAACCGGTTATGAGCCGGCCGCTCTGACCAACTGAACTAATAGCCCAAAAGAAAAGAGCCACTGGTGGGTGGCTCCTAAGGACATCCTATATTGTTTTAAAATTATCTACGCATTGGTCTAATAAAGTTAATTTTAATATTTCCTTCTTCAGCAATTACTCTAATGACATGGTCAATGACTTCGGAATCCCTACCCGTTATGTAAGATACAAGTATAACGTATCTCTTATATTCTGTATTTTTATCCTTTATAATTTCTCTATCAATTATTTTAACTTTTACATTAGCATTATCTTCTAAACTTTCAATAAATTTATCACATGCCATAGAATCCTTTGCATCAAACTGCACCTTTACACACGATGTCAAATTAACCTCCTTCTCGTTTACTGAATTCATTGATTCATGTGTCATATATTGTAAAATCTGT
Source organism: Bacteroides thetaiotaomicron (assembly GCA_034142505.1). Lineage (GTDB taxonomy): Bacteria > Bacillota > Clostridia > Lachnospirales > Lachnospiraceae > Hungatella_A. The sequence goes on along the minus strand of JAWZDV010000086.1, from coordinate 78,319 downwards.
TTTAAAATATCCATCTCGGGTGTACCACTAGTTTCTGTGTCTATGTCAAGTAATCTTTTTATTTTTATCGCATTATAAATAGGGTTGTCCTTATACTCTTTCTTATAATTTAATACCCCCATTACTTCCCTCAAATTTTCTTTTAATTCTTCTGCTCCCAACATATCATTTCGATAAAATATAGTTCTATTATCTTTTATATCAAATGGAAGGGTTGTACCATATTCACATATATGGATTATGGGTTTCGCAACAACATGGCGCAAGCAAAGTTCATACATCACATTTGGATTGTTTCCCGTTAAATTAGCTATTACCAAATCATCATGTACTATTCTATTTATAAGTTGTGTGTTTATTGATCCAGGTTCGCTGATCTCGTGTGCTGCTTTTATATCAGCAAATTCATTTTCAAGTAAAATAGGTCTTATTACATTTTTAATAACTCCATTTATATGACGAAAAATACTTGATTCGCTACTCCCTATTGGCGTAATAATAAAACATGTTTTACCTGCTAAATCACTCTCCATAAATCTGCCTCCCTTTTTCTTTTATCATACCCTAAAACCCGACAAAAGAAAAGGCTTCCTATCTTTCAAAGATGCTCTTACTCCCTGAAATATTGGGATGGAGAGTCCGAAACCAGGGCCATAACGGTCTTCGCTTTCGCTGGCTTACCGTCAGAGCCAAAGCAGCCTCCAAGCTGTTACACCTGGCGGCCTCACGATTATTTAATACCATAGATTTTTGATACTCTCATATCATCCGCAGAACGATGTAAGTCTATTGTGTCAATGATAAATGTATTTTCTGTATCAAAATGCATTGATATTGACGTTGAATGTACTTTTCCATCAACGATACTGGAACTGACAACTGGAGTCAAACTTTTGTCCGAAATAGTTAATGACGAGGACTGATTTTATTGAATCGAGAAAAAATACTGTGAATACGTGACAAAGCAGAATGAAGCGGAAGCAAATTATTTCGCCAGCAATTTTCTGGCTCCCAGAATGGCCATACATTATTCTAGATGTAAAAATGCAAGAGATGTAGCAAAAATATTTTATTTAAGCGAAGAAGCTTCTGAGATCGATTTCGACGACTACCGGCGCTGGCACCGGGTTGCTGTTTACAGAATGTCCGCTATCGACTGGGAGTTTTCCCGTCATTTCTACAATGAAGATGCCGGCAAATTCGTCTATATCAACGAGACCTGTCCCTGCTGCGGCCGGAGGTCTATAATACAACCACCTGCTCAGTATGTAGCAATTGGGGAACCAGTTACTCATATAGATACAATCCATTCAGCGATCCCCTCTCATCGGATTCGCGTGCCATGCTGGCAATACCGGGTTATGATCTGTTTACTTGCGGATACCGGAATACGCCGCGGTGAACTATTTGGTATCCGTGAATCCGTTATTAATTTCGAATGTCAGGAGATCCTGATAGACCGGAATATACAATGGGTAAAAGAAGTAGGACTTTTTGCTGACACTCCTAAAGGCAGAAAGCCGAGAACCATCAAAATATCAGATGAAATGGCTTCTCTTTTGAAATATTATCTAAAGGAGCAAAAGAAGTTGAAACTTATGATGGGAATACCAGACTTTAATCCAGAAGGCTACCTCTTCATCCAGGACAATGGCTCCGTAATGAATCCGAGCAGTTTAAATCTCTGGATGAGAAAATTTGAAGCTGCCGAAAATCTCCCACATATTTATCCCCATAAATTTCGCCACTCTCAGGCCAGTATCCTGTTTGCTTCCGGAATCGACGTTGTGACCATTTCGGGTCGTCTTGGACACAATATAAAAAAGTCCATAAAACTACAAAAATTATAAATCGTTAAAAATTAATTTCATACCCGTGGTGTCGAAGGTTCAAGTCCGTTTTCCGCTACTAGGTGAAACCCTTGAAAACACTGTGTTTTCGAGGGTTTTTGCTCTGTCAGAACTCCAACTGCGCTTCACATTGTCAAATAGGTATAGATTATTTCAAAATAAAATTGTATAATCTAATATATAGGAATATATAAGCATAAAGAGGGGGGAATCACGGGCGCTGTACCCGGATGATTATGAAACAATGTCCATATTGTGGCAATGAACTTCCTGATGACGATACCATTTACTGCATTCAATGCGACCATATCATTGACGATGATTTCCTCCTTCGCCAGGAAATCAAAAAAGAAGTGGATAAGATGAAGCCGGGAAAGAAAAAAGCCAAAGCGAAAAAGAATTCTGCACAGGCATCTTCCCCTGGCGGCAGACGTGACAGGGATGAGTATGTTCCCAGAACATACTATGAAGAGAAGAAGTCCTATGGCAATATTATTTTAATTGCTATTGTCGTGATTCTTATTCTATACATGTTTTTTCAATAACACTCTGTTTCTGTTCGCAAAAAGGATGGCCCACGGCCATCCTTTTTGCTTCCCATAATATTCTGTACTGCCTTTACAGTCTCTTCGCAATCGCCTTAATAAAGTCCTCACTGTTAAGCACCACCGGATTGGGAATGGAAGTAATAAGCGCCAGATCCTTTGTCATCTCTCCCGCTTCAATGGTATCAATGGTGGCCTTCTCCAGTCTGTCCGCAAACTCCATCAGATCGGCCAGGCCATCCATTTCCCCGCGTTTTCTAAGAGCTCCGCTCCAGGCGAAGATTGTCGCTACGGAGTTGGTGGAGGTCTCCTCTCCCTTTAAGTGCTTATAGTAATGTCTCTGCACGGTTCCGTGGGCCGCCTCGTACTCATAGTATCCGTCCGGGGATACTAACACGGAGGTCATCATGGCGAGGGAACCGAAGGCGGAGGAAATCATATCGCTCATCACGTCGCCGTCATAGTTCTTGCAGGCCCAGATGTACCCGCCCTCGGATTTCATCACGCGGGCCACCGCGTCGTCAATCAGCGTATAGAAATAGGTAATCCCCGCCTCCTCAAACTTCTTCGCATACTCAGCATCAAAGATATCCTGGAAAATGTCTTTGAAGGTATGGTCATATTTCTTGGAGATGGTATCCTTGGTGGCAAACCATAAATCCTGCTTCACATCCAGCGCATAGTTAAAGCAGCTTCTCGCAAAGCTCTCAATGGACTCGTTGATATTGTGGATGCCCTGGATAATGCCGGCGCCGGTGAAATCGTGAATCAGCTCTCTGGTCTCCGTGCCGTCCTTTGCGGTGTAAACCAGCTCGGCCTTCCCTGCGCCCGGGATTTTCATTTCTGCATTTTTATACACATCGCCGTAGGCGTGTCTCGCGATGGTGATGGGTTTCACCCAGTTTTTCACACACGGCTCAATCCCCTTTACCACAATGGGAGTACGGAATACCGTTCCGTCCAGAATCGCACGGATGGTGCCGTTGGGGCTCTTCCACATTTCCTTTAAATTGTATTCCTCAACCCGGGCGGCGTTTGGCGTGATGGTGGCACATTTGACAGCCACTTTGTACTTCTTGGTGGCAAGGGCCGAATCCACGGTCACCTGGTCGTCCGTCTCGTTACGATGCTCCAGGCCCAGGTCATAGTACTCTGTCTTCAAGTCAATAAATGGCAGCAGCAAGTCGTCTTTGATCATCTGCCACAAAATCCTGGTCATCTCGTCTCCGTCCATCTCAACAATAGGGGTTGTCATCTTAATCTTATCCATGCTTTTTCTTCCTCCTTGTTCTACGTACCTGGAATTTAGTATACGACGATTTGGGCTTTCACACAAGCAGAAATCGCCGCGCCGTGTCATCTTTTTTCCATTTTTCCCATTATTTTCCGGGAATGAAAATCCAAAAATAAACATATATTGAAAATGTGTAACTCTTTCTTAACATTTTCTAAACACCCTTGCTGTTGACAGCTAATTGTGATATAATCCGAAAATGTTATTATGTACCAAAAATACCAGTAAACCATTTCTCGAAGGAAGGCGGTTTCATGGAACGGTTCAAGAATGTTATCAGCAAATATAAACACGCATGGATTCTGTCATACGCGTTTATCTATCTTCCGTGGTTCTTGTATCTGGAAAAGACCGTGACAAGAGATTATTATGTGCTTCATACGAGGCTGGATGATTTGATTCCGTTTAATGAATATTTTATCATCCCATACCTGCTGTGGTTCGCCTATGTGGCCGGAACCATCCTGTACTTTTTCTTTACCAGCAAGCAGGATTATTACCGGCTCTGCGCTTACTTGTTTACAGGCATGACCATCAGCCTGCTGATCTGTACCATTTTCCCAAACGGGACGGATTTGCGGACCATGGTGGACCCGGACAAGAATTTTTGTTCGAAGCTGGTGTATTATCTCCACGCGGCAGATACCTCCACCAACATTTTCCCGAGTATTCATGTGTTTAACTCCATTGGCGTTCATATTGCGGTGATGCACAGCGAATCCCTCCGGAAGAAACGCTGGGTCTGCAACAGTTCGTTTGTTTTGATGATTGCCATCTGTATGGCGACAGTGACGTTAAAGCAGCATTCCGTCGTGGATGTGGCCGGGTCCCTTGTGATGGCTTATGTCCTGTATCCGTTTGTGTACAGCCCCGCTTATCAGAGAAGCCGGCAGAAGGTTACACGGAAAGCGCTGGGATAACCGTTTCCATGATCTCAATACCATAAATACGGCCTGACAGGTTTTGATGCCTGCCAGGCCTTTTGTTTTGCCAATAGGAAACTTTGCTTCCCCTTTTAATTAAATCCATAAAACTTTCTGGTGATCTTGTAGCCCGCGATGGAGAGCTGTCTCCCGCTCTTCCCCGGCAGGTTCATGCCCTGGCCTAAGAAGCCCCAGCGCAGCCGCATAAACAGTGCAAAATTCTTCTGCCTCAGATGCTGCCACAGTTCCTTCTTCTTCGCCATATTCTCCTCTGTCCCCGACCGGATCGCAAGAATAGAGGACACCACCATCATAATCTCCAGATACTGAATCATATAATGCCGCAGCTTCCGGTTCTGAATCCTGGTCACATCGTAATAGTCTAACATCAGCTTCGTCACCCGGATCTGCTGGTCAATCCGCCCGATCATCACCTGCTCATTGACCGACTGGTCTTCTCTTCCTATATAATAGCGGTAGAAATTCACATCAAGATAATACATGGTCTTCACATGGGGAAGGGGCTGATACACGAAAATGTTGTCCACATAGAACGTGTGCTTCGGCAGCTCCAGTCCACATTCCCGAAGAAGTTCCGTCCGGTAAATCACGGAATGCATCAGGATGTACTGGCCCAGCATAAAGAGCTTCACATCGCTCCAGGAGATCACTTCATTCTTCGGAAGGGCGGTGTTGTAATTCATCACCTTTTTCCGCTTGGCTCCTTCTTTCTCATAGACGAAGTTGCTAATCAGCATATCCAGCGTCTGATTGCCATAGACGAAACGGCGCAGGGTGCGCAGCACCTCATGAAAGGCATCCGCATCCACCCAGTCATCACTGTCCACCACCTTAAAAAAAACGCCGGTGGCATTGCGCAGTCCTGTATTCACGGCCTCGCCGTGGCCGCCATTTTCCTGATGGATGGCGCGGCAGATGCCGGGGTAATTTTTCTCATATTCATCAGCGATCTCGGCGGTTCTGTCCTTGGTCGAGCCGTCATCCACGATGATGATCTCTACCTCGTCTCCGCCAACCAGAAGGCTGTCGATACAGTGTCTCATATAATTCTCTGAATTGTAGCACGGAATTGCTACGGATAATAGTTTCAAGTCAGTCCCTCCTTGTATTTCTTCTTTTTATCTCTCTGATTACCAGCAATGTCATTGCAATTGAAGCCAGTGTTATTAGATATAACGATATTCCACTGCCGAATGCTTCATTTTCACTGGCAAACTCCGTGATTGCCACGGAAAGTGTGTTGGCTGTCTGATGAAAGACCACCGGTCCTAAAAAACTGCCTGTCTGCTCGTAAATCCAGCACATCATCATTCCCAGGAGGAACGCATAGACAAACTGGACAACATTTCCATGATAAATGCCGAAGATCAGGGATGATACAACGGCTGCCTTCCAAAAGTTCTGGCTGTCCCTAAACCTTGCAAATCCAAGGCCGCGGAATACCAGTTCTTCTGCCACGGGAATCACAAGACCAAGAGCAAGGAACTGGAGCCACAGCGGCGGACTGTAAAGTTCCTCTGATATTTCCATGAATCCAGGAAACAAAACGCCAAGCCGGCTGATGCTAATCAGATTATTGACTGCGATGCAGGCCGTCATACCAAACAGGATGGTTAACCCCAGCATTGGCAGGGACAGACCACCGGCCAGCAGGGTTTTGCCTCTCATCTTCTGGTCCTTCCAAAGGAAGTATCCCAGCACCGGTATGGTAAAAATGGCTCCAAGCAGTGTATCGGTTACCGCGTCGGTGGTGAAAAAGAACATCACCAGCACCGCCACCACTGTCATTGCAAAATAGATTAAGAGTGGATAAATTCCACGCCAAAACTGTCTCATTCCTGCCCCTCCCTGCCCGGACTGCCTGATGCAGACCAGCCTGTGAACAGTAACAGTATAACACAACTTGCCACATAAATGTTGCTTTTTTTATGTTCAGACACTATAATTGTGTTAGAAAATACAACCAGGAAAGAGGTACATCATATGGCTAAGAAACGAATCGTTATGGCTCTCGGACACCGGGCTCTCGGGACCAATCTTCCGGAGCAGAAGAAAGCGGTAGCAGAGACTGCCAAAGTTATTGCGGATTTCATCCAGGACGGCTGGCAGGTGGCCATTGTCCACAGCAACGCTCCCCAGGTGGGAATGATTCACACCGCGATGAATGAATTTGGCAAGCAGCATGAGGGCTACACCTCGGCGCCGATGTCTGTATGTTCCGCGATGAGCCAGGGATATATTGGATATGATTTGCAGAACGGGATTCGGACGGAGTTGATCAAACGCGGAATATACAAACCGGTGGCGACGATTCTGACCCAGATGATGGTGGACCCGTATGACGAGGCATTTTACACTCCGGTGAAGTCGATCGGCCGGTATATGACGGCTGAGGAGGCCAAGGAGGAAGAGGAGAAGGGAAATTATGTGGAGGAAGTTCCCGGAAAAGGCTTCCGCCGCGTGGTTGCTTCCCCGAAGCCGGTAGCTATTGTGGAGATTGATGTGATCAAAGCCGTGATGGATGCGGACCAGATTGTGGTTGCCTGCGGAGGCGGCGGAATTCCGGTGATGGAGCAGGGATACAACTTAAAGGGCGCCAGCGCCGTCATCGAGAAGGACCGGGCAGCCGGGCTCCTGGCAAAGGAGATCGACGCGGATGTGCTGATGATTCTTACCAGCGTGAATAATGTGACCCTGAATTACGGAAAGGCCGATGAAAAGCCGATTTCGACTATGAGTTTAGAGGATGCCAAGGCTTATATGGAGGAGGGGCAGTTTGAGTTTGCTTCTATGCTGCCGAAAATTGAATCTTCCATTGATTTTATTACCCATGGCAACGGCCGGAGCGCCATCATCACCTCGTTAGAGCAGGCGAAGGCCAGCCTGGCAGGGAAGGCGGGAACTACGATTCAGTAAAAAGAAGACCCTGGGTCCGCGGACGGTTTGTCCTTGGATTCAGGGTCACTCACAGAGTCATACTTTGAGCTCTTTCTGTTTTTCTTTGGCAGTTTCTCTTGTTGTCTTAGAAAATCGCCCTCTACTGGGTTCAGTTTCAGGGTGATGAGTATTTCTTTGCCGGTTTCGTCCTAGGCTGTCAACTCTCGATTCCAAGTGTTTCAGCAATTCGTTCTTTTGTTCTCTCACATTGATTGCGTCCATAAATGATATCACTGACCGTGGAATTGGCAATGCCTAAGCGTTTCGCCAATTCCTGCTGTGGGATGTCCTGCTCTACCATGGCAATCTTCATTTTCTTACCAAAGGGGGTGCATGGGATTCTGGCTGCCATATAATTTTCCTCCTGTTTTCATGTCATAATGTGTTTTCACACCAATTTCCGATATTATGGTGCTGTGGTTGAAACGGTAAAGGTAGGGGCTACCGCAAATTTATCACCAGGGGCCCAGCCATTCCGGGTCAGGCCATAAATCTTTAAGTTTAACTCGGTCGCTGTGGTATTCCCTACCTCCAGTCTTCCGTGGGTAGTGCCATTTAACTCATATTTGATTCCCGATGGTGCTGCTGTCAGCCAGTCACCGGGCGTACTAACCGAAGGAAGTGAAGCACCTGTCAAACCAGCATCTTTTATGGCCAGCATTACGCTGTAATCAGCTGTAAGTTCTGTAGTGCTGGTCTTCAATGTGATATCTTTTGCCCCGGCAACTGTCGCTCCGTTGTGATCCTTATTCACGTCCACTCCTGATATATACACATAGACCGGAACAGCCGACTTATTGATGATTTTGTAATTTGTTGACTGGTTTGTGCCAATCTGGGTATCTACTGCTCCATCGTACTTACTGGGATCAATATTGAACCCGGCTTTTAACGGCAGGGTGACACTTAAGTTGGTGATCTCAATGGTTCCGATCAGCGCTGTCTTCGTTCCCCCCACCCCGTTTGCTACCGCCGTGTCGACTACTGCCGCCGGGTCTGCTGCCGCATAGCCCGCCGCACTTCCTGTCACTGCCATTCCCAGGGCCATTGCCAGGACGGCTGTCTGTTTCATCCTTTTCCTCATTGTTCTTCCTCCTAGTTATTTTCTACTTCTGGTATTATTTAAACCAGCCGCGCTACCTGGCGCGTACTGCGCTGATTTTTAAAATAGGTTTTACTGTAAACTGGTATTCCCCATAAAAATCGGCCCTCGCCGTTCCGTAAAGCTGTAATCCTGCGCTTTCGCCCGCCTGTAATTTTGCAATGGGAATTCCCGTTTTTCCCGGGCAGATGGCGTACTGTTCAAAATCGGCATCACTGATATAAGGATTGATCTCCGGTTTCCCGGCTTTTCCCAGCACCAGAAGTGCGGTTCCATACCCTTTCACATCGGCGAGCCGGTCCACCAGCCGGAACCTCTGCTCCGGTCCTTCTGTAAACTTCTTTTGAAAGACCACATCTCCATCCCTCAATGATTCCACCGATGCAATCTCCACAGAAACCGGCACCACGGAATGATTGGTGATTTTTAAACTGTCTGGTCCCGGACACAGAATCTGTCCTCCCGGATTGGTTACCGCGTCAAAAGAATGATCCGGTTTTATCTGAAATTCAAACCCGTCGGACGGCATGGTAACAGAGATCAGGGAGACTTCAATGTTTCCCATCAGTTCTGTCTTTACATCCCGGGTTCCTTGTATTCTGGGAAACACTACATCCGTCTCCTGTGCGTCCTCCAGCGGTTCCCCTCCCACACTCCCTGAACCGTAAGCGGGAGCAGGCAGCTGCACCCACAGACATAACAGCAGCGCTGTCAGGAAAACGGGGAATTTCCGTTTCGCTTCTCTTTTATTCAAAACCGTTTTCCTCCTCTCACTCATACAAGGTCAGACGGATTTGGGCGGCCGCCTGGCCGATCAGGCTCTCATCATCTTCCCTGTAAGCATAAAACAGAGCCGTGCACGGATATTCTCCCGGCGGCAGTTCTACTTTCAGGGGTGCGCTCTCCACATAATTTCCGGGAGGGATCGCTCCAGTTTCATAGATTTTTTCACCGTTGCTGTCTCGAAAGACCTCCACGCGGATCAATTTACCCTGATTGGAGGGATTTTCAATCAGCCAGTTTACGGTTCTGTCTGTGCCGTCGGTTTTTCCCGACGGTGTGGCATTGATAGACATGGCCAGCATCCCCTCCTCCACGATTTCATCCAGTTCCTGTCTGATCTGCTCTGGTGATTTACCCGGAATATCTCCTTGCACGATATTCGCCTCGTATACCAGTCCCTCAGGCTCCGGAACGCGCGGCTGGCTCTGCTGGTAGAAATAAATAGCGGCCAGCAGCGCCGCCAGAAAAAGGACAGACATGATCACAAACAACAACCGTGTTTTCTTACTCATGGAAGCCTTTTCCCGCACTCTTTCCCGGCATTTTCTCTTATACCCTTCCTGTCCCAACGTTCTTTCCTCCGGTTTTGTTATTTTCGTTTCTCATCTCTGACTTTTTCATCCACTGATCCGACAGTGGATCAGCTTCGCACATACAGAGTGATCCTGGCCGCCCCCCGGCCAATATAAGCGTTGTCATGGATACGGTAAGCATCAAAACTGGCAATACAGGCGTATTCTCCAGCGGGCAGTTCCACATTCAGAGGCGCTTCTTCGATATACTGTTCCGGGTCTAAATACCCTGACTTGTAGATTTCCTCCCCCGTGTCCTCCCGGTTGATGGTTACGGTAAACCGGTTGCCATTATCGGGAGGATTTTCAATCATCAGATTCGCCTTTCCGCTCCCGCTATCCATACTGGGGGTTGCGTTAATCGAAAATGTCAGCATCCCCTCTTCTACCAGCGCGTCCAACGATGCCTTCCGGCCTGCCGGATCATATAAGGTACCGCTCTGTACCAGCGCCTCCGGCTCCAGCTGGGGGTATGAAACCCCTGGCTGTCTGTGAGTATGGAGGAAATATCCTGCACCGCCTAAGACGGCTGCGCAAAAGACCACGGCCAGAATCATGACTGCCATATTGGCATAATTGTTTCTTCTCTTCATCTTCCCTGTCTCCTGGTTTCTCTACCTGTTTTGCAAGTTCGGCCCAACACACGCAAAGTGATCTCCATCGAAAGTTCCGTTACCGGAGTTTTCTCTTCGAACAGCTCAATTCTCGCCGTCACCGGGTATTCACCCGGTTTTACCTCTCTCTTCAAACGGATGGTCTCCACGTAGTTTCCGGGGGCTACGCGCCTTGTATTTCCCAACAGTTTTCCGTCTTCTTTGGAATACAGGCTGATTCTGGCGCTATAATGGTTTTCCGCTGGATTCTCATAGTTGATATTGCAGTCCAGGCTGCCTTCCTCCATGGTTGGAAGCTGGTTGATTATCACCCAGAAGTCTCCCACACCAACCTCATGCCGTTCTCCGGCATACAGTGTTCCGCTTTGGGCATCCGCATCCGGCCGGATATCAATCCTGGCCTGGATCGGCGCCGGAAAACCATAGACGGACACCCAGGCCGCCGCTCCCGTCACTATTGCCAGCGCTATGACTGACACTGCCAAAACCGCAGTTCGGCACTTGCTTGTATTTCTCCGCTTTCTACGGCAATTCTTTTTCGGTTCTTCTTTGACCGCATTCTTTTTTCTGCTCTTCTCCATCTGATTTCACCGCCTGCTGTCCTATGAGGTGACTACGGCATCTGCTGAACTTTCATAATCATCTGCCGGCACACCAAACCAGTAATCGATCTTATACTGAAACTCGGTCTTCGGGCCAAAATGCATGCCGCTGTATTCCATCACATAGCGGTATGACAGACTTCCTTCATACTTTAGGCTGTATTCCATCCAGGATGTTCCCGGAGCCGCGTCTTTATCATAGTATTTCGGTCCCCCTATTACGGGAGGAGACGCGCTTTCCACATCGGCAATTCCCAGTCTTACACCACCGGCAGCATCGGTTAACAATCCCGTGTGAGACAGCGTATAACTTGGCAGCACCGGGTGAAGCCCTGCATACCGGCTGTCTTCAGTCACCTCCACGCCAAGTACCCTGCCCTGGATGGGACAAGCATTATGATTCACAATGCTCAAATCCGCACTGTATCCGGCGGTTCCATTGCTGACTGTGTGGTCGGTTCCGTCAGGCGTTAATTTCTCCATGGTCACTTTTATGGGCATAGTCACGCTCAGCATCTTTCCGGTGACTCCTTTGACTACCATCTGAATTTCGCAGCGGCTGCTTCCTGACGCGGCTTCCAACAGGACGTAACGGTCCTCCGGTTTCGTATACGCCGCCGCACGGCCAAGGCTTACACTGGTGACATTTCCCAGACCTACATCTACCGGAACCGTCAGGGATGCGGCATTCAGAGATGCGGTTTTGCCGTTTAAATCCGTTGTTCCTGCAAGAAAGCCTAAGTATTTATTCGCATTGATGTAACCATATTTATGGTATTTGCTGTCCGCTCCTGTCACTCCTGTGGTACCTGTATATGGAGCCAGGAAAAAGTCTGCATCTGCGTCCGGCATGCTTCCCGGAGTAAAAGTACTGTCTACGGAGCCAAAAGAACGGAGTTTCATATCCGCAATCGCCACAGGATTCCCGTCACTGTCTTTCAGCGTCATGCTGCTTCCCTCCACAGGTGTATCTGCGGCAAATTCCACCGTTACCACCGTTGGCGCTTGGAATGTTGGATAACCGGCTGTCTCCTCACTGTTGAGGCTGGTATACCACACACGGGCTATCCCGGTTCTTAAGACTCCGTCAAGTGTGTTGAGAGAAGCGGCAATTCTCTGACCCTTCATTTCCATTGAAGATAAACCATCCGCCCCCGGATCACCTGTTCCTGACGTTTCGCTATCGTAATAAGAATTCCTGACTGCCGAGGCATCACCTTTCCCTAACACTGCATGCGCTCCGTCTGCCACATCAGACGTGATCTTCCCCCTGTTATAACAATTTTTGATGACAACACCGCCGCCGTAAGCACCTGCAATTCCTCCAGCATTTGCTCCTGATCCCGCTATCTTTCCCTGGTTATAACAGTCCTGAACGGTCACTGATCCTGAACCCGGTTTTCCCAGGATTCCGCCTATCGACTCTCCTGTTATAGCCACTTCTCCCAAATTGTAACAATGTTCTATCACCAGACCGTTTTCATGGTCTCCGCCTCCGACGATGCCTGCTCCATTGGTCACGGAGCCGACGACGGCTGCATTGTTCCAACAATTCCATACACGGGCATTCCCGCCAGTCACGTATCCAATCAGTCCCGCCGCATGGGTTCCACCACTGCTTGTCACCTTTCCTGACGCCAGACCTACGTTCCTGATCACGCCCTTGGTTCCCAGAGTGCCGACCAATCCCAGATTGCCTGCACCAATCACTCTCATATTCCGTATGCTATGACCGGCACCGTCAAAAGTACCAGTATACCCGAGCCCACTTCCGGTAATTGGCTTCCACGCCAGTGCATTATCAATGTTTTCTATATCGGCATTACCGGAAAAATCTATGTAACCTTTTCCAAACAGATCCATATCACTCTTCAAAACTGCACAGGCTCCTCCATTGACGGTATTGGCCAGATATGCAAACCAGGCCAAGTCTTCCGCACTGGTCAGCTGGTAGGGGTTTCCACTGCTTCCGTCCCCCGTCGCAGCCGTGCTTCCAGGCTTCGTCCAGGCAGTTCCTGACCATGATGTCGTGATCAGATCTTCAGCCAGTCCCTCTCCGATCTGCCCCCAGTCCTCTGGCACCAGCAGTCCTTCTGTGGTCAGCGTCGGATAATTTGTTCCTGTCGGATCATAGTTCCACGAAATCACATCCACGCCAGTGCCCTGATTTCGTTTCTGACCATTCAGCGCATATGCCGCCGACCACGACTTCAGCACCTCCGTGCTTAATCCCATTCCATGGATTCCATCTCCTCCGCCCATGCTGCCCCACAAGGTTTTATCATAGTAGCAGTTGCCCACCCCGTTTGCATCGGCTGCCCTTCCAATGATAGCTCCCTTGTAGTTTCCGGTTCCTGCCGTCACCTTTCCCGTATTGTAACAGCTGGTGATTGTCTGATCAGGCAGACTGTTTTCTGTTCTTCCTATGATCCCGCCCGCCGCTTCTTTGCCGCCCACAATTCCCCAGTTATAGCAGTTTTTGATCTTTCGTTTCGTTCCGCCAGCATTCCCGCCCAGCCAGCCTATTATCCCACCAGTGTTCTGTCCGGCCGGGGACGATGGATGATCTATCCTGCTTTCTGTGGTAGTATAACAGCCCTCCATCTCTAATTCGGAAGTCATACTTTCTCCCACAATTCCGCCTGTGCTCCTGCTGACTCCATTGCTGACTGTTCCTGTATTCCAGCACGATTTCACCCTCACGTCAACCGCGCTGCTGTCAATGCCTCCCACAATTCCTCCTCCGGCGGCCAGGGATAAGCTGCTGTCTGTTCTGGTAAGCATAAGATTTCCCGTGTTCCGGCACCTCTCAAGAACGGCTCCATTCCCCTCGATCATTCCGGCGATTCCTCCTGCTGCACCGGAAACACCCGTATGGTCACCGGTTATGCTGATCTGGCCGTTGAAGAGAGCCAGATCGCAGACCACTGCTCCCGTGCCGATACTCCCAAACAGCCCTGCGCTTACCATGTTCAATGTACCCTGAACTCTCATATCGGAAACCGTATGTCCATTTCCCTGAAAGGTTCCAGTGTACGGCTTTGTTGTCATAGTACCGGCGGGAATCCAGTTTAAGGCCCGGGACAGACCGTCAGAATCTCCTGGCAGATAGGTGGACCCGGTGTACTGTTCTCCAAACAGACTGATATCTGCTTTCAATTCCCCACAGATCCCATCCTGTCCATCCACATGATTTACCTGGTAAGCAAACCATGCCAGTTCCGCTGCTGTTGTAATCTGATAGGGATTCGACGCCTGTCCGGCTGTTCCCGTATCCAACGGTGTTTTCAACGCCGGCTTTGAACTGGCAGACATTCCAACGTTCTCCCAGCTTTCATAACCATCCCAGAGAATCGGGTATCCGTCGTTCATACTTCCGTCGCCGACGATTCCACGCCGCCAGCTGGAACCAGATGGAATATCGGTATTCAATCTTGGCAGCATGGCGGTGTCTGCTGCACTTGTATTCATATCGGCAGTTGACAGGGAATCTGTATCTTTTACTGTGATTCCGCCACCGGAAACTGCACTCAGCGAGCCGGATACCGCACTGGTCTCACGATTCCAGAAACAATGCGCAATTCCACTTCCCGTCCCTCCATCATATGGCGCAAATGAGCCGGCAATCGCTCCCGGTGCTCCACTCCCCGCAGTGACCAGGCCAGTGTTATAGCTGTTGGTGATTTTCTGTACATCAGACACCGCACAGCTTCCAACAAAAGCTCCTGTCTTACTGCCGGTGACACCGGACACAGACGCGCGGTTATAGCAGCTTTCTATCGTAACGTCTGTACTGGCTGTACCAGAAGTTCCGACTGCGCGGACTACGGCTCCCACAAAGGCCGCTGTTCCGGCCTCCGCTGCCGCCGCGCCGGCTTCCGCTGATGTGTTCTTCACACTGCCGGACGGCGCCAGGCCAAGATTTCGGATTGTGGCTCCGCCCCCCACATAGCCAAAAAATCCGGCTGCACCGTCATGCTCTACATTCATATAACTGATCAATTTCCCGTTTCCATCAAAAGTCCCGGTATAAGGGTCTGTACTGGTTCCTATTGGAATCCAGCATAGCGGTGTTCCATCTGGACCACCTCCATAAGCGCTTCCCCTTAAATCTATATCATTCATTAATGTGGCACAGAAACCGGGATTCCCATGATTAACCTGATACTGGAACCAGGCCAGCTGTTCTGCCGTCTCCAGCTGATACGGGCTCTCTAATGAGCCATTACCGGCCTCCGGCTTCGTGTGTTCAGCCGGAAGCAGTCCAAACTCCAGGCCTTCTCCTATCTTTTCCCAATCACCATATTCCAGATGTCCAAATGATGGGTAGCCTCCGGCATTATATTGATAGCCGCCATCTAATGTACCGCCATTTAATTTAAAAACAAGGTACCAGGACCTGAGTGCGGCATCCTCGACCGGCGTCACACCCTTATCGGCAACACCGCTGCCTGTAAGACAATAACTGTTCGTCGTTTTGCCACGATCAATGATTGCTTTTTTGCCTGAACCTCCTTTTATTTGACCAGTATTATAGCAGGATTCTGCCCGCTCCCGAAAAGAGGGATACCCATAAGCACCGATTCCTCCCGCCCATGTATCATAATCTCCTGGAATTGTAACATTTCCCTGATTGTAACATTGGATTGCCGACCCGGTTGCAAACCTTCCCACGATGCCCCCTGCTACCGCATGTTGTGTCGCACTTATTGATATAGCGGCTTTGTTATAGCATCTTTCTACCGTACTATCTTTCATCTGGTATGCGATTCCCCCAGCGTCGATGTTCCCTTTAATAAATCCGCTTTCGATCCCGCATTCTGTAATCAGGGCACCGCCTGAGGCCATCCCGGCAATTCCCCCAGCCGATTCCTTCCCGCTAGTATCAATCGCTGCATGTTCTAATATAATTCCCTTTATGGTGTTTCCGCTGATATATCCGAACAAACCAGATACCGCTACCCCGTCATCCGTACCATTCATAGTCAGGTGATTGATTCTGTGACCGCCGCCGTCAAACGTCCCAGTATATGGTTTGGCATTGCTGCCGCCGATCGGCACCCACTCCAGGGCCGGTGCGGTTGTTGACCAGTTGCTGACAGCGGCTGATAAATCAAGATCATTCATCAATTTTCCGTTGATCGATGTATAACCTTCCACATTATTTACCACATAAGAGAACCATGCCAGCGCCTCCACACTTTTGATTTCATAATACCCTTCTGCATTTAATGTGGGTGTATATACACTTACGGCATCGTTATAGATCTTCTCCCCCACCTCTTTCCATGTGGTATAATTCTCAATTTCGGCTGCCCTTGCTGCCGCATTCAAGGTATATGTCCTGCTTAAAGATCCAAGCGTCGCTTTTAGCTGGATTTTGGATGGCTCCTCATTGTCCGTCTCACTGTCAGATGTCTCCCCGCCGTTATTTTCTTCTTTCTCCGCGCCGGATTCCATTTTCTCCAGGGAAGTGCCGACTCTGGGCGCCTCATTCCCAGATACGGAGACCTGGAATTCCGGAAGGATTTTTGTCTGAATCCGATTCTCCTCATCAATAAATCCCGGACCTTCCGCTTCCCACTGAATTTCTTCTCCGTCAATCGCTGCTGGCAATACCAGTCCGTCCTCCCCTGTCAGTACATCCTTTAAGCTCATTCCCTGGGGAAGAACCAATGCGATCGCTGACAGCTTCGAACACGCTGAAATGCTTTCATTCCCGCTGGCCGCAAAATACTCCAGCTGGGGATACGCCTGTTCCGCCCGATACCAGTTGCCGGGGATACAGGATTCTATTCCTGATAACCGGGCAGTATCAAGCCCCAGCAGACTGAATTCCCCGGTCTCCTCCAGGTTCTCCCCTTCAATTCCCGCCATCTGCCGGTCATACACACAGCCGTACAGCTCTCCATGTTCCAATGCCGTAAATGCCCCCCGGGTGGTTCCCCTGTCTCCAATTACCATGCTTGTAAAGCTGTTCTGAACCACTCCGTGATTGGCGGCTGCAAATCCTCCAGCTACATCTGAAACATCAATCAAACCGGATGTATAGCTGTTCTCCGTCCTGCTTCCCTCTCCAAGGATACCGGCCAGTCCTCCCACCCGGCTTGGTACGCCAGGCTCCTGGGCAGTGATTGTCGTAAAAGCAAAACAGCCTGTCATCTGTGTCACTCCTGCCGTCTCCGATATCAGCCCTCCTGCGGTAATGCATTCGGCCGTCACAAGAATATAGACATCACCAGCCGGGCTGCCAATATATTCCCATTCGTTTTCCCCATGATCCTCTTGAACGCTTACCTCTCTGGTGCTTTCCTTCTCTGTTTTATCTGATTCTTCCGCATTGGAAGAGCTTGCCATCGGTATTTTTTCTGCTTCCGCATCCGAAGGCGTAGCTGTCAAATCCCCTCCCGTCACATGCTCAGCCACTGTGGAAGTCTTCGTCAGCTGCTGCCGGATTACCGGAAGCAGAGCCACCGTTTCTGCTTCCTGGTTCCCGGACGGCGTATCCGTTTTCGGAGCCTCTGTCTGTGTTTTCTGTTCCGGCTGAGTCTCTGGCTGTGAATTACCAGTCTCTAAACTGTCCGCCGGTGGAATCTCTGCCCCTGGCGCTTCAGCCGGTCTATTCTCCGTCTCGTTCCCACCTGCTTCTTCTGTGGACAGATCTTCTGCCTCCGCTGCCTGGGACGTCGTTTTCTCTGGCTCCGCTGCTGATACGTCTGTCCCAGTTTCTGCCGGACCGGCCGTCGTTTCCCCAGTCTCCTCTTCCAGTCCCTTACTTTCTTCTGGCTCCTGTGATAGTTCTGTTTCTCCTCCGCTCTCTTCTGGTATTGCGGCTGACCCGTCTGTGGTTTCTGCTTCGCCCGATGTCTCCACTCCACTCTCCGCTTCCATCAGATCTTCTGTCTCTACCCCCGGTCCCACTTCTGCGGTCTTTTCTTCCTCCGATACCGGCGGCCCGGCCGGTTCCCGTACTCCCGGTCCTTGTTCTTCCTCCGCATCTGAAGGACTTGCCTTCTCCAGCAGGTATTCAGCTTCCGACGGACTGGCTATCTCAATTCTCCCGCCCATTCCACAATTCCGGATCACTGAATCAACTACATACGCTGCCAAGGCTCCATATCCATCTACATACTTCTCTCCATCGTAATAGGTAAATGGATTTTGAATCACCGTATCGCCCAAAAACAGATTTTCTATCTCCGCGCCTTCCACCACACCAAACAGCGGTCTTGTCAGACCGCTGATCACATGACCATTTCCATCAAGGCTTCCCGTAAACGGTTCCAGATTTGTTCCGATGGACTGATACAGCCAGCTAAGTTCCAGATCCTCCTCCAGCCGATATCGTCCTCCCAAGTTATAATCCTCGTTCTCTGTATCCAGAAGATATTGTTCGAATTCTTCTTCCGTATAGATCAATACGGTCTCACGGCTCTTGGCCCGGGCAGTACCCATATTGTGCGCCACATAACAGAACACTCCCGCCGCCAAGAAGCAGGCAGCCGCTGCCAGAAGACAGGATACCTTCTTCCCCATCCATTTTTTATGTAATATAAAATGACTCATCCCAGACTCCTCCAACCTGTTTATCTTCCTTTCCTGACTATCCAAACAACCTTCCCCAGCACGTCCTCAAGCGGAACCGTTCCCACATTGCTGTCACGGCTGTCCACAGATTCCGCACGGTTGTCTCCCAACACCAGATATTGGCCATTCATCACCGTATGAGGCCCTCCCAGCTGATTCCCGCTCTTCTCATCCTCCGCGTTTGTCAGGGTAACGTATGCTTCTTTTACCTGCTCTCCGTTGACTACAACCCGGCTCCCTGCCCGGTTGATTTCCACACGGTCTCCCGGAAGACCGGCCACCCGTTTCACCATGGTCTCCCCATTCTTTTCAAATACTACAACATCATCCCGCCGGATTCCTTTTCCTACACGGCTGTATACAATCCAGTCTCCGTGATTGAGATAGGGATACATGGAGGTTCCCGATACCCGGTCGATCCCAATCTGAAATCCAAACAGCCATCCGAAGCACAGGACAGCACACACCAGCAGGACCAGATTTCTCACATTCCTGCGTTTATTTCTGGCAAAATACCGTCGCATTTCCACACGGACGCGTTGTCTCATCTGGTGTTCCAATTTTTCTCGCTGTCCTTCCTCTGCATTTAGTTCCAGCTCTAAGGCTTTCACAATATCCCAGAGATAACAAAGTACCTGCCCCTCATCAAATCCCCCGAAACAGACCGTTCGAAAATGGGAACTCCGTTTTTCTTTTATCCCGCGGTCCTTTCCCCTCTCTCTCCGGGATCTTCCCCTTCTCTCGACCGTCTCCACGGGCTGGCACCTCTCTTCACTCTGTAATTAGCATTACGTAGTATTTCTGCCAGGTAAGCATTAAAAAAAGGCGGTCTCCGCCCGCAGACCGCCCGTCTTTTCCAGATCGTCCACCGCGTCCGCCCAATTTCCGGCACGCCAAAAACGCGATTTTGGCTTCCTTGGCCCAACCGCGCTGTTTCACACCCGCAATTCCATAATTGTGCGAACTTTTGTCAAGTTTTGCAATTTTTTACGATTCCAATCTTGCAATTTTTACGAAAGTGGGTATAATAGACTATATCATGAGGGAAACATCCTCAAACGATTTGAAAAAATACCACGTAATGCTAATTACGAGGTGTTTTTTATTTTGTCAATTTCCTAGCCAAGAACCAGTCTCATCCGCGACATCTGCCGTCTGGGCTGGTCCTCCGTTGTCATGGTGTAGATGCGGGTCGTGTTGATGCTGGAATGTCCCAGCAGGTCCATCAGCCGCACCACATCTTTCTCCAGATTATAAAAGGTCCGCGCAAATAAATGCCTCAGATTGTGAGGAAATACCTTCGCCTCCTCCACACCGGCCTCCCTGGCCAGCCGCTTCATTTTTTTGCTGATATTGCTTCTGTCCACCGGATTTCCATGCTTTGTGATGAAAATGCTTCCGGCCTTGATTCCAGCCTTCCGGCAATATTTCTTCAGCAGTCTGGCCAGTTCCGCCGGCAGCAGGGCCAGCCGGGATTTGCCCTTGTTGTAGATTTCCGCCCGCCCCGTCTCCAGCGATTCCACCGTGATGCAGCGCAGCTCACTAATGCGGATTCCGGTACTTCCAATGGTCTGGAGCAGCATACTCATCTTCTCGTCCCCATTTCTCTGCGCCGTCCTCACCAGCCGCTCATAATCCCTCCCGGTCAGCTCCGTCTCCTGTCTGGCGTAAATCACCTTCTGCATCTTAAACAGCTTCACTTTCCACTCGTCTCTCCCCAAATATCCCAAAAAGCTGTTCAGGGCCGCCAGCATGGAATTTGCACTGGAAATCTTATACCGCTCTTTCAAACTTTGCTTATATTCCCGTACCATTTCCCGGTTGATCCCGCCGGCATCCCCGGCATATCGGAGAAATGCCCCCACGTCCCGAAGATATTTCTCCACCGTGGCCGCGCTCCTCTCCTCCTCCTCAAGATAGTTCCCATAATCTGCCAGGATATCCTTTCTCACCATATTGCGTTTTTCCATATCGCGTTCTTCCATGTAAAAAACCTCCTTTCTCTTCCTTTACCTTATCGAAAATTGACATAACTTGCAAGAATTTTATCGCATAATCATGTCTCAATAAGCAATTTTTGCCATTTCTTGTGCAGTTTTTGCAATAATCATTGATGGTTTTCCCAATCTATGTTATGATACTGACAAATAATTGTCAATCGTGACAGATGGGTACAAACCCGATGACAGATACCATGAAGAGAAGGGACGATGTACATGTATGAAGACGAACTGATTGGAATGGAGGATGTATCGGAATTTGAATTAGAACTATTACGAAAGCAGCGGGAGGAACATTTGCCGGAACACGGGAGGATTCAGGAATCTGCCGTTTTGGTGCAGACAGATCTATTTTCGAATTCTAAGGATGCCGACAGGAAAGAGGCCACAGCAGTTTCCATGGCTTCGCCCAATGATTCGGACAGTGATTCCACTCCAAACGCGGAACACTCCAATCGATCGGAACCTGTCACGGAATCACAGCAGGTGACACAGCAGACCGGCCGCTATTCGATTCTTTCCGAAAAACTGATGGACGAGAGGCGGTATATCGCTCTGATGAAATCCATTGAAGACCTGCAGTACCGGGAACAATTATTTAAAGAATACGGAATTGCCCCCACAGACACAACCTAACCATTGAGATAGAAAAACAGCCGCCGGAACCCCACATTCCGGCGGCTGGATCTTTTTATACATTTTTTACAGTAGCGATATCAATCAGCGTCAATTCCTTCGCCCGGTTCTCCAGGCTGGTGGCCAGAGCCGCCGCCGTATCTAAGGAGGTCAGCACGTTCACGCCGGTCTCGATAGCATTTCTCCGGATGATAAATCCGTCACGGCTTCTGTCCGCGCCCTGCGGCGGAGTATCGATGACCAGGTCGATCTCATGACCCAGAATCAGATCCAGAAGGTTCGGTGACTCCTGCTCAATCTTGTGGACAGCCAGCGCCTTGACGCCGTTGTCATTTAACACCTTGGCGGTTCCTCTGGTGGAGAAAATCTTGTAGCCCACCGCCTGGAATCTTCTGGCGATGTCAACGATCTCCTCTTTATCCTCATCCTTCACCGTGATAATCATGTTCTTATGCTTCGGAAGCTTGATTCCGGCCCCCTCGAACGCCTTGTAAAGGGCCTCGTTAAAGGTCTTCGCGATACCGAGACACTCTCCGGTAGACTTCATCTCCGGCCCCAGGCTGATATCGGCGCCGCGGATTTTCTCAAAGGAGAATACCGGCATCTTGATGGCAATATAGTCCGCCTCAGGCTGAAGCCCCGGTGTATAGCCCAGGTCTTTTAACTTATGACCACAGATAACCTGAGTCGCCAGCGGCACAATGGGAATCCCGGTGACCTTGCTAATATACGGCACGGTTCTGGAGGAACGGGGGTTTACCTCGATGACATATACATCATTCCCCTGAGCGCAGCGATGGGGACTTTCCGAATCGCCGCTGACAATAAACTGGATGTTGATCATTCCGCTTACATGAAGCGCTCTCGCCAGTCTTTTGGTGTACTCCACCAGCTTCTCCTTCGTGGCCGGGGAAATGCTCTGGGCCGGGTACACGGAGATGCTGTCGCCGGAATGAACACCGGCTCTCTCGATATGCTCCATAATTCCGGGAATCAGGATATCTTCGCCGTCGCAGACCGCGTCAACCTCAATCTCCTTACCCACGATATATTTATCCACCAGTATCGGATGATCCTGTGCAATCTGATTGATGATGCCGATAAACTCATCGATATCATGATCGGAAATGGCGATCTGCATGCCCTGGCCGCCCAGCACGTAGGAAGGCCGCACCATCACCGGATAACCCAGGCGGTTAGCTACTTCCTTAGCCTCCTCCGCCGTATACACGGTGTCGCCCGCCGGTCTCGGAATCTGGCACTGCTCTAAAATCGCGTCAAACAGCTCCCGGTCCTCAGCCGCGTCCACATCCTCGGCCGCGGTTCCTAAAATCGGCACACCCATCTTCATCAGCGCTTCCGTCAGCTTGATGGCCGTCTGTCCGCCAAACTGTACCACCGCGCCGTCCGGTTTCTCGATGTCTACAATGGACTCCACATCCTCCGGTGTCAGCGGTTCAAAATACAGTTTATCCGCGATATCGAAGTCCGTACTCACAGTCTCCGGGTTGTTGTTGATAATGATGGTCTCAAAGCCCTCTTTCTTGAAAGCCCAGGTGCTGTGAACGGAACAAAAGTCAAACTCGATTCCCTGGCCGATCCGGATCGGGCCGGAGCCTAATACCAGAACTTTTTTCTTGTCATGGTTCTCTTCCACCTCGTTAAAGCTTCCGAAACAGGAGTAATAGTATGGCGTCTCCGCCGCAAATTCCGCCGCGCAGGTATCCACAATCTTGTAAGCCGCAACGATCCCGTTGTCTTTTCTCATCTTCTTGATTTCCTCTTCGGAAATGCCGGTAAGTCTGGAAATCACGTTGTCAGGAAACTCGATTCTCTTTGCTTCTCGTAACAGCTCTAAAGTCAGCGGACCATTCTTTAATGCCTGCTCCATCTCCACGATGATGGCCAGCTTGTCGATAAACCAGTAGTCAATCATGGTAATCTCATGGATGGTCTCATAGGAAATGCCGCGGCGCAGCGCCTCCGCGATCACCCAGATTCTGCGGTCGTCCACCTTGGCTAACTGCTCCAGCAGCTGGTCTTCATCCAGGCTGCTAAAATCATAGGACATCAGACTGTCTACATGCTGCTCTAAGGAACGGATCGCCTTCATGAGCCCGCCCTCAAAACTGGTGCAGATACTCATCACCTCTCCGGTCGCCTTCATCTGGGTGCCCAGACTTCTCTTGGCACTGATGAATTTATCAAACGGCAGTCTCGGCATCTTGACTACACAGTAGTCCAGCATCGGCTCGAAACTTGCATAGGTCTTCTTTGTTACCGCATTCCTGATCTCATCAAGGGTGTAGCCCAGCGCAATCTTTGCCGCCACCTTCGCGATAGGGTATCCTGTCGCCTTAGATGCCAGGGCGGAGGAACGGCTTACACGTGGGTTTACCTCGATGACACAGTACTCAAAGCTGGTGGGATGAAGAGCGTACTGCACGTTGCAGCCGCCGGTGATACCCAGCTCGGTGATAATGTTGAGCGCGGAGGTCCGAAGCATCTGGTACTCTTTGTCCCCCAGCGTCTGGGACGGGGCCACAACGATACTGTCTCCGGTATGCACGCCCACCGGGTCAATGTTTTCCATATTACATACGGTAATTACATTGCCGGCGCCGTCACGCATCACCTCGTACTCGATCTCCTTCCAGCCCGCGATGCAGCGCTCCACCAGCACCTGGCCGACACGGCTTAAACGGAGACCATTTCCCAGGATCTCCACCAGTTCTTCCTGGTTCTTCGCGATACCGCCGCCGCTTCCGCCAAGGGTATAGGCCGGACGAAGCACAACCGGATAACCGATGGTGTTGGTGAACGCGATACCGTCCTCAATGTTTTCCACCACCTTGGAGGGAGCAACCGGCTCGCCGATTTTCTCCATGGTGCTCTTGAATTCCAGGCGGTCCTCCGCCTTCTTGATGGTTTCTGCCGTGGTACCGATGAGGCGCACGCCGTTCTTCTTCAAGAATCCGGCCTCCTCTAACTCCATGGCTAAGTTTAAGCCTGCCTGTCCGCCCAGAGTCGGGAGAACACTGTCCGGCTTCTCTTTCAAAATCAGCTGCTCCACCACTTCCAGGGTCAGCGGCTCGATGTACACTTTGTCCGCGATATCCTTGTCGGTCATGATGGTGGCCGGATTGGAGTTGAGGAGTACGACTTCGATTCCTTCTTCTTTTAAAGAGCGGCACGCCTGGGTACCCGCATAGTCGAACTCCGCAGCCTGGCCGATGATAATCGGACCGGAACCGAGCACTAATACTTTTTTAATCTCTGGATTCTTCGGCATTATGCATTTACCTCCATCATGTTCAAAAATCGGTCAAATAAGTAACTGGAATCCTGGGGACCCGGGCAGGCCTCCGGATGGTACTGTACGGTGAAAATATTTTTTCCCACATACTTTAACCCTTCGTTGGTGCCGTCGTTGACATTGACAAATGCCGGCTCGGCCACATTCGGGTCCAGACTGTCCATATCCACGGCATAACCATGATTCTGGGAGGAAATGTACACTCTTCCGGTCTCCAGATCCTTCACCGGATGGTTGCCTCCCCTGTGTCCGTATTTTAATTTATAGGTATCGGCGCCTGTGGCCAGCGCCATCAGCTGATGCCCAAGACAGATGGCGAAAATCGGGACGCCGGACTCGTAGAGTTTGCGGATCTCAGCAATCACCTCCACATTCTCCTTCGGGTCGCCAGGACCGTTGGACAGCATAATGCCATCCGGGTTCGTCTTTAAAATTTCTTCCGCGGTGGTGTGGCTGGGATACACCGTCACCTCGCAGCCGCGCTCGGCTAAGGACTGGGCGATATTCTTCTTTGCGCCCAGGTCTAACAGGGCCACTCTCTTTCCTCTGCCCGCCTGTCTTTTCAGGGCTTCCAGTTTCTCAGCAGTCCGGATGGATGTTACCTCCGCATCGGGAGCGGCTGGCTCCAGCACAAATGGTTCCTTACAGGAGGTCGCCTTCACAACACCGGTTACCGTATAATTTTTCATGCGTGCAGTCACTTCCGCCACATCAAACTGTTCATTGGTGGTAATCATGCCGTTCATGGTTCCTTTTTCTCTTAATATCTTTGTAAGGGCTCTTGTGTCGATGCCACAGATACCAGGTATATCATTGGTTTCTAAGAAATTCTGGATGGTATCCCCGCTTCTGAAGTTGCTGGGGATTCTAGATAACTCTCTGACTATATAGCCGTCCGGCCAAGGTTTTTTGGACTCCATATCTTCATGACAAATACCATAATTACCAATGAGCGGATAAGTCATAACCACTGCCTGTCCCGCATAGGACGGGTCGGTTAACACTTCCAAATAACCGGTCATGGAGGTATTGAACACGATTTCGCTGATAACTTCTCTGGTCGAACCGATGCTTGTTCCTTCGAACACGGTTCCATCTTCCAGGATCAGAAATGCTTTCATACTTGGTACCATTCCTTTCGTGATTTTGCAATGTTCCAGTTGCTGTTTTGGGAAAAACTTTTCGGTTGCTATACTTTTGCCCAAATTGAATAGATTATACACGATTTGACGACAGATTTCAACTGTTTTCTGCATGTTTTTGTGTTGTCTTTTGGAATATTTTTTTCGGCATCCGCACACCCTAACGGTGAGGTGAATATCATGTCTTATATAGCGCCGGCCGTACAGGCCAAATTCGAGACCTTATCCATCGATTTGAAAAACCAGATTCTGGAACGGAATGTACAGATCAATACCATTTATGATTTGATCAATGTACTGGAAGAGATTGTAAAAGAAGGGTAAGGCCACACAAAAAACCTGCACCGGTGATTGCCGGGCAGGTTTTTTGACAGTTACACGATCAGTCTCCGCCAGGGCCGTCACGTCTCGGGCGTGAGGATTCCGGCAGGGGTTCTACACTGCTGTTTTTTGAGGAGCCGTTTTTATCTTTGTCCGGCTTGTCTCCTCTGTGACAGCCGCAGCTGTCTGACTTCTTCTCATATTCCATAAGATTCACCTCCATCTCCATCCATAGTATGTGGAGATTAGGAGGATTTTATTTTGCCTGGAACTGTCATCACTCCCAAAATATAGAACTTTGAGGATTTTTAGAGAATGCGCTGATATACTGTTAATCAGAAACCAGATATATCTATCAAACAAAGGAGATTTTTATGAAGAAAAAAATAATAACCATTTTCGCTTTATCAGCAGCTGTCATGTTCAACGTGATCCCCTCCTACGCTTCCACTGCGTCATCAAACCAGACGAAAGTCAGCAGTTCCTCTTCCGGGTCTGACTATACCAAACTTCCGGATGCGGAAACTTTAAAAAAAGATGTTGGGTTTGTGCCAAAACTGCTGGAGACAATGGCAAAAGAATTTCAGTTTAAGGAAGGTTCCATTACGGAAATATCTGACTATGATTCTAAGGGCGCAGTCGTCAACTCCAGAAAAGGCATCAGTTTCTCATACAGCAGAGTAAAAAACGACAGTACCCAGACGATCAGCCTGTCGGCGGAGCCAGCGGGCAATCAGACATATTCTGAGAAATTCACGATTACAAAATATGGTGACTACATCTTGTACAGCAGCGAAGAGCAGGGAAATTCTGTCGCCTGGGTGGACGATGAGATTTCTTACATGTTTATGGATATCAATAGAAACGTAACCATTGAGGAAATGAAAACGATGGCAAAAGAACTGATTGATTTGAACAAAAAATAATTTCTAAATAATTCCTTAATCAATTTTATGTTTTGTTTATCCGCCGTACAAACTTTTGTCACAATTCCCGGCTATACTAAAATCGTACAAGGAAATGATCCTTTTCATATAAACTTTTTCATACTCGGCCAGCCGGCCCCCATCCGGCTGGCCACCTCCTATTTCCGGAGCCTCTATCATATTTTCCATTCGGACCTCATATAAGAAACTATATAACGCATCGGAGGTCTTCTATGAACAAACCCAACAAAATAAGTGAATTAGCAATTGCAATCCTCATTCCGCTGGCCGTCGGTTCCATTTCCGCACTGCTTAGCAGAAACATGGCCCTGTATTCGTCCCTCAGCAAACCGGCCTTCAGTCCCCCCGCTTTCCTGTTCCCTCTTGTATGGACCATCCTCTACATTCTGATGGGAATCTCCTCCTATCTCATCTATTCCTCGGACAGTGACCAGAAATCCGATGCCCTGAAAACCTACGCGCTTCAACTGTTCTTTAACTTTTGCTGGAGTATTATTTTCTTTCGCTTTTCCCTTTACTTACCAGCCTTGATCTGGTTGGTGATTCTGATTCTCCTGATTATAAAAATGATAAGACAGTTTTATTTGATCAACCCAACAGCGGCATACCTGCAAATTCCGTATTTACTCTGGTGTCTGTTTGCCGCTTATCTTAATTTTTCAATTTACACGATGAATTGACCTAGCCATTCTTTCATTGGAAATGGATATGTGACCCCCAGGGGGAGGATGTCGATGGATTTCGGGCCTTTGTCTATCGTAATTTTGGAGAAAAGGGCTACCGGATTCTTACCGGCTTGTCAGGAGCCATCATCATTCTTTGCGGCGTGGTACTGTGGTTGTGATTTGCTCCTGGTTTCATAGCATAAAATAGTTCAATTACAGGAGGAAAAAGATGGGATTGTTTGGATTCGATCCATTAAAAGAAGCTGGCGGCTGGGAGGCTGCTATGACAGAGGAAGAGATTGCCAAGATGGAACAGCAGGGCTATGATATGTCCTCCGTCCGGAACAGTCAGGCTGAGATGGCCGTACAGGAAAAAGCTGACGAAGCAGCCTTTGCAGAACAGCGCAAAGCAACGGCTGTCTCTACCGATTTAAACAAACTGGTTTCCTACCGTTCTACGCCCCGGAGTACCGAGAGCAGTTTTTTTAAGGATGTGGCGGGAAAAGCGCCGCTCTTTGGCAAGGACAAATGGCGGGAGAAGTTTGCCAATGCCCCCTTGATCTATGGCGCCGTAGTACAGGCCAACAGCGCCTTATGGCTCCCTGGCAGGGAAATTTATCTGCCTGCGGTCTTTGTGTTCGCCCTGGACAATGTTCATATCTACGACACAGAGTGGCTGACAAACACAGCAAAGGCCATCAGCGAAATGAAGGTGAGCAGCGCTGTTCCTGCCGACTGCCGGGAGTTCATCGAGATCCTGCGGGATGATCAGAGTGAATTCTGTTTCCCACTGGGTACGTCCCTCGCCACTGGCGCGGATGCATGGTGCGTAACCTATAAATTTGATAAGCAGACCATTTTGCCCGGAAACCGTCTGCCTGAGAATGGGATTGTGCCGTTTTTACTGGAGGGCCAGCCGAAAAAGCAGATGCCAATCCAGATGACTCCGGTTCCTGGAACATATTATGAAGCATAGAATGAAAACGAGAGCTGCCAACAGGCGGCTCTTATCTTGTCCTGTAACACTTCTGGCCCATTTCCCATATACTATAAATAAAAAGGACAATCTAATATGAATTATAATGAATGCTGCTGTTAT
Organism: Bacteroides thetaiotaomicron; assembly: GCA_034142505.1. GTDB lineage: Bacteria > Bacillota > Clostridia > Lachnospirales > Lachnospiraceae > Hungatella_A. The sequence continues at coordinate 49,363 of JAWZDV010000086.1, read as the reverse complement.
CTCCCAAAACCATGCGAGCCATATGCCTATGCACAATATGGCGTACAGGCAAATCCGCCATCCAAGTCTGATTTGCCAATGCTTGTCTTGTTTCAGGAGGGCAATCTGATTTCGTTGTCTAATACAGAAATCCTGCTGGAACCCGGATATTTATATCTGGTTGATTTTATCTTCTTGGCTTCTCTGGAAGCAGACAGTTATATGCAAATCACCCCTAAAATCGATGGAAGGCTGAAGCTGTTATACTCCGTCTTCGCACCAACCGGGTCCGCCTCACGTAACACCTCAGCTTCCGGAAGCTTCACAATACCGGTGCTTGATGACAGAGCCGTTCTGACTTTAAACTTAACTTATCCAAATACCGTCAGCAATATTGATATATCCGGTGCGGTGTCTGTTACCATGCTTCATAAAATTGACAAACAGTGCTGCTAAATCAAGTTTCTAACTTGGCAAAAATCGCTGGGATTTGATTGATCAGACCCAGCGATTTTTCTTATCTATTCATTTCTATATATTATACCAGCTCCGCAATTCTGGTGATTCCCACATAGATATGGGAGATTTTGTACCATGTGGCAAAATCAATGACTCCGGTCTGCGGCAGGCCGAATATATTTTGGAATTCCCTGACCGCCTCCGCCGTGTCCGGCCCATAGAAGCCGTCCACCGCGATTCGTGGAATAGCGCTGTAAACCGTGGCAATGGCGTCCAACTGTTCCTGCACCTGCTCCACCTTCTGTCCCGACGCGCCGATGGTCAAATCATACCCAGGCCAGGACGCCGGAATACCTGAGATCTGTTCCGCCGTATTGATATACATGTCGGAACCATAGAAATGCCGCAGAATCTCAATGGGACTGTATCCCCGCTCTCCCAGGGAACATGATCCCCATTGTGTCATCCAGTTTGGACACGTAACTTTACGTCCATCGCAATACTGGGTTAAAATCGGCTGCTTCACTTCCGGCCTTGATAAATAATTATCAAAGATTTCATCCACGACCTCCGAGATACTCTCATAGATATTTCTCCCATAAATCCACTTATGGTCAAAGGCCGTGGACGATGTAATGGTAAAATCATACCCCTGGTTCCGGTACCACTCCGTATACACCCGGTTCAGGGTAAATGACATGATCGCCAGCACATTGGCCGTGATCGTCGCTCTTGGCCAGGTGGCGTAAATCTCGCTGGAGGCCACATTTTTGATGTAATCCCGGTACGGCACATAATAATTGGAGGCCGTCCGGTCGGTCGGCACGCCATCGTGAACCACCACCGTCTGCGGCACCACCACGCGGCTTAAGACAATTTCTCCGCTCTCACCCACCGGTTTGATCTCCGACTCCGCAATCTTTGGCGGGTAATTGCCATAGAGCGTGTGATCCGGAATCACGATGGGATTCTCTTCCGGCTGGTTATCCTCCTCCGGCTCCATCGCCACCGGCTGGATGGCTGTGGCCGTCGCAAGCACCTCCGTACCGGAAATCTCCACCGGCTTATATCCCGGCGCCGTCACCAGCAGGTTGTATTCGGAATACGGCTGCTCGATTCCCGGTGTCAGGCTTAAATCCACGGGAGGCGCATCTAAGGAAACCTGCTCCGTCTGACCGGAGGAGTTGGTGGACACCTGCTCCACGGTGCTGTCCGGGTTCCCCTTATAAGTAATTCGGACGTTTGCGTCCTGGATCGGGAAATTATTGACGATTGATACCACATTTACCTGAAGAAGGCCCTGGGCCACGTTGTCGGTTGCCATAGCGGAAAGCGTTTTTTTCATAAAATGCCCCTTTTTTACATGATTACTATTATTATATGGGGCAGTGTGGAAAAATGACGCATTTTTCGTAAGTTTTATAGCAGGCCGGATACTTCACTCAGACTTCTGATGCGATAAGCCGCCAGGGACTGGTCAAAGTGGAACCTCTCGTCAATGAGGGCCGCCACAGTCATTCCCGCTCTCGCGGCCGCGGTGACGCCGTAGGTGGAATCCTCCACTACAAAGCATTCCTCCTCCTTGACCCCCAGCTTACCTGCCGTATAGTGGTAAATCTCCGGGTCCGGCTTGCTTCGTTTAAACATGGCTCCCGTTACCACTACCTCAAAATAGTCGAAAATTTCATTTTCCTTCAACACCCGCTCAATCACGTCCATCTGAGTGGAGGAAGCCAGCGCCAGCTTGAAACCTCTAGCCTTTAACTCGTCCAGCAGCACTCTGGCCTCCGGGCGGAAGATCTTTTGGTAATCCACCTGGGGAAATATATCCAGCTGGCGGAATTCATCACGAAGTTCCTGCCAGGTCTGTCCATTATCAATCGCGCGCGCCATACAGCCCCAGGCATCCTCTCTTGAGGAGCCAATCATACCATAGAGGTCTTCCAGCTTCACATTCGGGTTTTTCGTTCTGGCAAACTCCAAGTCGAACTCCAGATAAACCGGTTCGCTGTCAATGAGAACGCCGTCCATATCGAAAATCACTGCTTTCATCATGTCTTTTTCTCCTTGTGCATCCTGTATACAAAAGTGCCCGGGGGGATGGAACACCCCTCAGGCACTCATTATACCGTATCTTGCTCATAAATACAAACTGATCCATAAAATAAATCCCACTCCAAATGGCTATTAGGGGGATATCATCCATGTAAGATTACAACAGGTAATTATTTTCCCGGTTTGCCATCTGCAGGGTGACTAATCGATAGGTTGCATATCCTCCGGTCACCAGGGGTTCCCTCCTGCAGAGTTCTTCCGCCTCCTCACGGCTTTCCGTCTTCAGGATATACATCCCCGCCATCCCCGGATACCCTTTAAACACGCCGCAGATTTCCAGTTTCCCCTCATCGTCCAGCTTTCTTATGTTCTCGACATGTTCTGTCACCACCTTTTTTGTGATCTTATTGTAGGTCTTGCTCTTTTCGATCATCATCATGTACATAAACTGCTCCATACTGTTTTTCTCCTTTGCTGAATTTCTTTACCCATGCGTTTCATCTGCATCTGCCACAACCTCAAATACTTCCTCTATCGTACAATGAAATACTTTCGCAATATTCCAGGCTAACACAAGGGAAGGATTATACCTCCCTTTTTCCAGATTTACAATTGTTTCCCTTCGGACGCCTGCCAATTTTGCTAAATCCTCCTGTTTCATGTCATATTTGGCCCGGTATTCCTTTATTCTATTCCTGATCACTAGCAGCCACCCAGCTTTCCCTAAATTTATAATATCCAACGGAAAAACCATGTACAGCAACCGACACTCCCCATCCCGAAGCAAAACCGGTTAAAAGGGCCGTGTTTCCAGCCTGGCTGCCTGCAAAAAAACAGATTAAAGTAACAAGAGCCGTTGTAATCATACCGCAGTAAAATGCTAACGAAGCTGATTTGTTCATGTATTCTTCCACCATCTCATCAGACTTCATAAAAAAGTATTCAAAGTCAACTGCAAAAGCAAAGAAAGCTAAAAAAGCCTTGTGGTCCGTAAACACGCCTATCAACCCGATCAGAGACAGCAGACCCATAAGCCCACATAATTTGTGCTTTAATTTCATAAACTCAACCTCCCTTAATGTGATATATTTATAACTTTATGTCTGAAATATATCACATTAAGGGAGATCTGTCAAGTATAACGCAAGTTTGTTGTTACTCCGGCAATTCCATTTCATTATTCATGTCTATAAAACCGTATTTTTCATACAGGGGACGTCCCATCTCGGTTGCTTCCAAAGAAATGGCTGTTATCCCTGTCCTCTTTGCATCTCTGACCAGCATATCCAGCGTTTTATATGCAATTCCCATTCTTCTGTATTCCGGCTTTGTATACATATTCATGATATATGCTTTCTTTCCGCTTGGATTATGATATGTTGGCATTACCTGAAAAAAACTAACGCCTCCGGCCCCTGCAAACTGGCTTTCATCGAAGATCAAATAGGCTATGTGGGTGCCATCACCGAGTGATTGTTTGTAATACTCATAAGACTGCTTTCTCACTTCACTCATATCCGTATCCTCAGACAGTTGATTCGCAGCCCTTAATATCTCGATTCTCGTTTCTGTTAAAAGATCGATGTCTTCTATCGTTGCTTTTTTATATATCAAATTCATATTTGAACCTCCTTCTGCCCAAGTCCTGATATATGTTCTTCATTATAATATAGAATAAGGTGGAAGAAAACCCAAATTCAAGTTTTCTTCCACCTTATGAAACATGATATGTCTTCAAAACAACTTCCCATTCTAAGAAACTGCCTCCGACCGCACCATAAACGTATTGTATCCATACTCCCGCAAATCTCTCTCCATCTGCGCCGCATTGTCAAGACTTAAAAATGCTCCGACCCGCACTTTGAACAGTCCGTCTTCATACACCACAAATGCCGGGAAGCCCTGGGATTCCAGCCGGCCGGCCTGACGTTCAGCCAACGCCTGGTTCTGGTAAGCCCCCACCTGAATCTGATAATACTGCGGTTTTGCCTCCTGCTCCTGCTCGATGGTATCCAGCACGCCCTGGGCTATGGCCTCCGCAATCGCCTCAAAATTCTCGTCAAAAAACACGTTGTCTGCTTCATTGTCGATAAATCCGGCTTCCACCAGCACCGCCGGCATCTGCGTCCTTCGAAGCACCACAAGACCCGGCCGCTCAATCACACCCAGATCCAGGAACCCGGCTTCCCGGAGCTGCTCATTGATATTCCTGGCCATCATCGCCGGCACTCCGCTGTCCTCATACACCAATGTCTCCGACCCAGATGCCGTATTGGGCGTCGGCATGGCATTCCGGTGAATGGACACAAAATAATCCGCCCCCGAATTGTTGGCTATCATAGCTTTTTCAAATGGAGTGTCATACATATCATCCACCCGGGTATACACCACATCCACGCCGTCGTCGCCAAGAATCTGTCCCACCGCCAGCGCCAGCTTCAGAGTATCGTCCTTCTCTCTCCTGCCATAATACACCGCCCCAGGGTCCTGAGCGCCTCCATGGCCCGCATCTATAATCACCCTCGCTCTCTCCGCCAAAAGAAAAACTCCTTTCCACATACTTCTGTATTACCAAGGTATGAGGAAAAAACGGAAAAATTGCATAGAATTTCAATTCCTTTCATCCAGCTCCCGGCCATTACTCTCAATCACCTTCCGATACCAATAAAAGCTCTTCTTCCGGTACCGCTCAAGGGACCCGCTCCCGTCATCCTTGCGGTCCACATAGATAAAACCGTACCGCTTGCGAAGCTCCGCCGTGGAGGCGCTGACCAGATCGATGCAGCCCCAGGTCGTGTAGCCGATCAGATTTACGCCGTCCAGAACCGCTTCTTCCATCTGACGGATATGCTCTCTCAAATACTCAATCCGGTAGTCATCCAGAACCGTGGGGCAGCCATCCGGCCCCTCCGTCAGCGTATCAAGCGCGCCTAAGCCATTTTCCACAATGAAAAGCGGTTTCTGATAGCGGTCCCACAGATCATTCAGAACGTAGCGCAGCCCTTTCGGGTCAATCTGCCAGCCCCATTCACTGGCCTGTAAGGCTGGATTCGGTATTCCCATAAGAATGTTGCCGCCCCCGGATGCCTCCTTGGGGTCCGCGGCAGCGCAGGAGCTTGTATAATAGCTGAAGGATACAAAATCCACCGTATGTTTCAGGATTTCCTCGTCCTCCGCCGTCATGCCAAGAGAAATCCCATGCTCCCGGAAATATCGTTTGGCATAACCCGGATAATATCCCCGCACATGGACATCGCCAAACATCATGTTCTCATGGTCTTTCTCCATCATGGCGATAACATCCGCCGGGTCCGGCGTCAGCGGGTATACGGGGGCGCTTAACACCATACAGCCAATCTGAAAATCCGGATTGATCTCATGGCCGATTTTCACGGCCCAGGCGCTGGCCACCAATTCGTGGTGGATGGCCTGGTAAAGCTGGTTTTCCGTCAGCTGCTCCTTTGGCGTGTTGATGCCGCCGCTCATAAACGGCGCGTGGAGGATGGAGTTGATCTCATTGAACGTGAGCCAATACTTTACCTTATCCCGATAGCGGGTAAATACAGTTGTCACATACCGTTTATAAAACGTGATCATTTCCCTGCTGCACCAGCCGTCATAATGCTCCGCAAGATAAAGGGGCGTCTCGTAGTGGGACAGGGTGACTACCAGCTCCATCCCGTATTTCCGGCATTCGTCAAACAGATCGTCATAAAACCGTAGGCCCTTTTCATTGGGCTCCTGCTCATCTCCGTTTGGGTAAATCCGGCTCCAGGCAATCGATGTGCGGAACACCTTAAACCCCATCTCCGCCATCAGCTTTACATCCTCTTTGTATCTATGGTAAAAATCAATCCCCTCAAGCTTTAAATTGTCCGGTGTCGGCCGTTCGCTTCTGGGCCCCGCGATTCCCTTGGGAAGCACGTCCTGGATGGACAGCCCCTTGCCGTCCTCCAGATAAGCCCCCTCACACTGGTTTGCGGCCACCGCGCCGCCCCACAAAAATCCGTCTGGAAATCCTGCCATCAGACCGTTCCCCCTTTCCGTATTTTCCTTAATTGTTCATTGACCTGTTTGACTGCTGCCTCGTCAAATTTGCTGCTGGCACGGTTAATCAGTTTAAACAGTACGTACTGGTCTCTCTTTTCGAAGGTCGGGTCCTCCCAAAGCCTTGGCAGATTGGATTTTAAAAGTTCCCACGCCTCCCTGTTTTTCTTCAAATCCCCCACCGTATCCCAGAGGGAATAGGACGTGTCCGTGTCCAGTTCTTCACTGTCTTTTAAAAACCAGTTCTTCACATTGAAACCAGGGTTGGGGTCCACATAGGTATATTCCGGCGCCGGTTCCCCGGTCTTTTGCAGAATCATTTCATCCTGGCAGCCGCCGCTTTTAGCTTCAATCCGGTTTTCCCCATCCAGCAGACGAATTCCTTCAAACACGAAAATCCGCTCTCCCCGCTGCTCACCGATACAGGCTCCATTGACATACAGTCTGACGGATTTTTGGTTGGAATAAACTTTGATATCCACCGTACTGCTCCACCGCTTCTCATAACGTCGTCCGGTTACATGGACAAACGGCCCCCGGCTCCAGCACGCTTTGTAGAAGTAAAAGGCATCCTTTTTCACCCGTCGGTCATAGCTGACCAGACCTTTGGCATTTTTCCCTTTGGTTCCGCCTTCATCCCGGATGGCGCTGCCAAAGTCAAACATATTCCAGATCACCGTTCCCCACAGCCATGTCTGCCTCTCCATGATGCCATAGGCCTGCTCATGGAACAGACACTGGAATTCCTCGCTGTAATCCTTCCGCCGCGGCGTATCGCTGTGGAAACGAAGATTGCAGTCCACCCCATACTCGGAGATTCCCAGAGGGACCTTCGGATTGGTCCGGTGAAATTCCTCAAAGAAATCCTGATATTCCCCGATTTCCCCATAGTACCAGCCGTAATAGAGGTTATACCCCACAATATCCGTGATCCGGTTCATGTCACTTTCCGGCTTCACATTATGCAGGTTGGCGCAGGCCGTAGACCTTGTGGGGTCTAAGTGTTTCGCCAGGCTGTTTAACTGTTCCACTGCGTTCACCATGTAGCGGCTCTCCCCGAACATGGCAATCTCATTCTGGATTCCCCAGAAAAATATGGACGGATGGTGGCAGTTCTGAAGAATCAGTTCGGTCAGCTGCTGCCTGGCATTGTCAAGAAGAGCCGGCTCCTCCGTCATGCTGAGCATGGGAATCTCCGTCCACACCACATAACCGTCCCGGTCGCACATGTCATAAATATAAGGCGCATGCTGATAGTGGGTCAGACGGATCATATTGGCCCCCAGCTCGCCAATCAGCTTGAAATCTTCCTCCCGGCTCTGGCGGCCGACCGCATTTCCCATCCCCTCCCGGTCCTGGTGGATTCCGACACCACGGAGTGTCAATTTCTTCCCGTTTAAGCACAGGCCCTGCTCTCCCGTCATCTCATAGCGCCGGAAGCCGCAGGTCAGCTCCACAATGTCTTCCTCTCCTTTCCTGTCTCTCAGCACGGCCCGCAGAAGATAGAAAGCCGGGCTTTCCGTCCCGTTCCATAGGCAGACATTATTCACATGGAGAACGGTATGAGAAGACTTGGCAGGCGCTGACGCCGAGGCCGCCAGGGTCCCGTCCGGCCCGTATAAATCATATCGGATACTCTCCCCGTCCGGTCCGGCAATCCGCGCTTCTAAATCCACGGTCCCATGATTCTGTTCATCCACCTCCGTCAACAGGCGGACCCCCTGGGTTCCATAATACGCGGCATCAAAATGAGTTTCCGGTACCGCCAGAATCCGAACCTCCCGGTAAAGTCCCCCAAAGATGGTAAAATCTCCAAACAGCGGCGACACATCGTCCGTCTCCGAATTATCAACCAGTACTGCCAGGAGATTTTCGCCGTTCCAGTCATAATATTTCGTAATTTCGAACCGGAATGTAGAATACCCGCCGCGGTGAATCCCCACCAGCTGTTGATTCAGATAAACCGTGCATACGGAATTGGCTCCCAAAAATTCCAGATAGAGTTTCTTTCCGGCAAGAGAAGCCTCCAGCTTCAGCGGTCTGGTATACAGGCAGGCGCCGCGGTGGTAGTGATTGTCCGCCGACGGATTCCAGGTGTGGGGCAGCGTGACGGCTTCCCCCTTCAGGGAAAATGGAGGAAGCAACTGCTTCGGATATTCTTCAAAATGCCATCCGCCCAGAATTGGTATGATATATCGTCCCATTCTTCTCTCCTATTCTGCCTGCTCTTTTGCGAGGGCTTCCTTTTCCGCCATCTTAAACCATGGATACCATAAAAGAGGAGAGATCACCAGCTGCAACACCAGCTGTAAGATCACAACGGAAATCTGGCCGCTTACCATAGCGTGAAATCCAAGAGGCAGGCCAAAAATCGGCTGGACACCGGAGCATCTTCCCACAATCCCCATGCTGGTCAATGCGTAAGCGATGCAGAGATTGATGGTATTATTGGTCACAAACGGGATTAAAAACTTAAAATTAAATACCAGCGGCGTACCAAAAATCACCGGTTCCGTGATTCCAAACAGCGCCGGCACAATGGCAACCTTGCCAAGCTGGCGGTACTGTTTGCTCTTGGAACGGAGCATGAGAAGCACCAGTCCTAAAGCGGAACCGCCCCAGCAGATAATGCTGAAAAATCCGTTTCCGACAATGTTTGGCAGAGACAGACCAGCCGCCAGCGCAGTCATATTCTCCGTATCCAGGGCAAGACGAATCGGCTGGACAATGGGGGCGATGACATTGGTCCCATGAATTCCGAAAAACCAGAGAATCTGCATCAAAAGGCTGGTCAGCAGGGTGGCCGGCAGACTTCCTCCCAGTCCCTGGAGCGGCACCTGGATGATGGAGTAAATAAACTGGTGCATGGAGCCAAAGCTGGTCGCCAGAAACGTCCTGCTTACGATCATAGCCAGCACCCCTGCCGTAAAGCAGGGAAACAGGGAGTCAAAGGTCTTGGTAACCATCGGCGGCACGCTGTCCGGCATCTTGATGGACCAGTCCTTCTGGCGGAACAGGACGTAGATCCGTCCCACAACAAGCCCGATCAGCATCGCCGAGAACACGCCCTGCGCCCCCAGCCACGTGGAGGGAACCGCCGTAACGCCGTCCGCCGTTTTCTCAAGGGGCGTGACGATCAGAAAGCACATCAGGGCCAGAGCGCCAGCCACAGACCCGTCCTCCTCGGGAAGCATTTTATTGACCAGGTTACGGCCCATCAGGAACACCACATAGAGTGCCAGCGCGCCGATGGTTACCGAATTGACTGCGGAAAATACCGGCATTAATCCCATGGCTGCCAGGACATTTTTAACTCCCTCAATTGGAAATGCCAGCATGAGAACCGCCACGGAACCAACCATAATCGGGCCAAGTGTGGACATCATGGTTCCTGATATTGTCTGAAGATATTTATTTTCTCCAATTTTGCCAATGATCGGACTGATCCTTGCAAAAAAGTTTGTCATACTCGTTTGAATGCTTTTAAGACTCATCTCGTTATCCCCCTGTTAAGCCATCATGCTCATGGCATTTTCCAGAACCTTTGTTCCGTTCATCATTCCGTAATCCATCATGTTGATCACGCCTACCCTGATCCCCTTTGGCTCATAAGCCGCCTTCATCTCCGCTTCCAGATAGCTGACCTGCGGCCCTAAAAGCAGCACGTCTGTCTCTCCCTTGTAATTGGCATAGGTACTGGCGGGCATAGCCTCGATATGTACCTCCAGGGCGGCTTCCTTTGCCGCGGTCTTCATCTTATTGACTAAAAGGCTGGTAGACATCCCCGCCGCGCATACTAAAATAATATGTTTCATATTCTCCTCCTTATCTGGCCCGCATCACGCGGTACATCTCAATCATTTCCACTGCTAAATCCCGGACTACCATGGCATCCATCAGATGGTCCTGTCCGTGGACCACTAAAAGATTGACTCCCATTACTTCTTTTCCTGCCTCCGGGTTCAGACTGTTCTGAAGCATGGCCGTCTGAAACTCGTGGGCCTTGGCGATCGCCTCATTGCTCTCCTTTAGAAGCGCTTCGGCCTGTTCCATCTGGTTATTTCTGGCTGCGCGGACAGCTTCCAGCGCCTTGCTTCTGCCATTTCCTCCATTCACCACAAGCTCCGTGATAATGGTTTCCAATTCTGTCATATCCTTCTTACCTCCAACTTCATTCCTGATCTCGATTTTTCATGCATGAACCGATACCTGCATCTTAGCAAATCCAAACGGTAAACTCCAGCTTGCCTCTTTCCACTATCATGTGGTAAAAATCAAATTTCTTCACTGTAATAAATCTGCCTCAGCGCCTGCATCAACACCCCGAAACTCTTTTTATCGATAATATGCTTCACCAGATTTTCCTGCATAAACAGCCTGGTTGTCACATCATAAAAACGGGGGAGATTTTTGTCTTCCTTTCCGCAGATGGCGGTCAGAAAGACCAGCTGCACCGGATATTGATTCCACAGAATCTCCTTCTTTAAGACAGCCACATAAACGAAGGTTTCTTCTGTCATCACACGGATGGGATGGGGCATGGCGATATGATTGCCAAAATCTGTCTGCGCCAGCCGCTCCCGCTCCATCACCGCTTCCAGGAAACCGTCCGGCAGCCCACGCTGCTCCTGAATCCGGCGGCATACCGCTCTGATCACGTCTTCCCGGCTGTCGCCCTCCACATCCACAAAAAACTGTTCCTGACGGTAATAACCATCCATAAAATCAAGATGGCCGCGCTCTAATATCCCCTTCACTTTCACGATGTCCCTGTTCCCCAAAAACTGTCCCACCTCAATAATCGGCACGGGAATTTTCTGGTGAATGGGAACGGTTGTAAATACATAGTCAATCTCTCCCAAGTCTGCGAGGGGCAGTTCATGTATCCCGCAGACGGAAATATGTTCCAAATACTCTCCAAACTCCTGCTCATATTTATATCTCAGCATACGGGAGCTTCCTCTACCGGCTCCGCACACAATCAGAATGTTTGATTTTCTCACATCCCTGGAATGCTGTTCCAGACCGAGAGCCAGCAGGACTGCCAGATACCCTGTCTCATCCCCGGAAATCTCCTGATGATAATAACGCTCCAGTTCCATGGCGCATTTCTGGGCCAGCGTATAGGCAAAAGCATAATTCTCCCTGATTTCCGCCATAATTGGGTTGCTGATCTTGATATGATAGCGGATTCGGATATCCAGGGGCATCATATGCTGATTCATGGACATGCGCAGGTTAAAATTATTCCGCAGTTCAATCCGGTACTCTTCGTAAACCGCCTCCAGCATGTCCAAAACCAGCTGGTCCAGCTCCTCCCGGATGACAAAGTTCCCCCCGTCGCTCTCCATACCGCCTAAAATACGGATTCCGGCCAGATAAATGACGATATAGCGGATCTCATTTTCCGGGTAGGATACCTCCTGCCATTGTTCCAGGAACTTGGCCAATTCCCCGGCTAATTTCTGTTCCGCACTGTGCTTTTTTCCCTCTTCTACCCCCAGTTCCTCCACATAACAGCCATGCTTCATCCGTTTTACGGCCACATAGATCTGTGTGATGAAATGCTCGAAGGCCCCTTCCGACAGGGCAATCTTATATTTTCCGGTCAAACGAAGAACTTCCCCGGCCAGAAACTCCATCTCCTTTGCGGAGTAAAGCAAGACCCCGGACCCCATCATATTTCTTCTCACAAAACATTCCCCGATACACCGGCGGATATCAAACTCACTCCCTGCCACACATATCCCATAATTGGGTCTTCGTTCGATCTGAATATGGTACTGAACCAGAATTTCCTCCACTTCCTTTAATGAATTCTGAAGTGTGGATCTGGATACACATAGGAACTCGCTCAGTTCCTCAATCTTGATAAAGCGGTTGTGGTTCAGCAGATAGGCCAGCAGATAATTGGTCCGGTCCTCATTGCTGTCGGGCAGCCCCCCGGCCTGCTGAAGTTCCATCCTCAAACGCTCGATTCCGTCTTCCTGTGTCCGGCTCAAAAGAAACCCATAGGAAGATTTGGCTTCAATGGAAACCCCATATTTCATTCCGATCTCATTTAATTCCTTGAGCTTGTTCCTCACGGTCTTTGCACTCACTCCCAGCTTCTCCGCCAGTTTGACTGCTGTTATATATTCTGTCTCCGACAACAAATTCAGGAGTTCTTTTAAATCGCTGCGCATCGTTTCCCCCTCCTATACGCTTACACGCTTGCTTTTGTCTATTTACCCGCTAACACTCATTATAACGGAACGCGGGTCTCGTTTCTACGCAAAAAATTACCACTTTATTGTTCCCTCTCGTGAACGGTAACCGTGAAGTGACAAAGGATTGCCATCCATCCCATAACCAGATATAATAAAGGAAAACGGCAGCGGGGTGATGGAGTTGATTCAAATTGGGGTATGTGATGATGAGAGTTATATGGCGGACCTGTTATCCGGAAACATAAAATCCTATTTTGAACGGGAACAGATAGAAATCCATATTTCCCGTTTTTTGAGCGGGTGCGAATTATTACGCAGCAAGGAATCCTTTGATCTGCTCTTCCTCGATGTGCAGATGAGCGGGCTAAACGGATTTGAAACCGCAAAGGAACTGCGCAGGCAGGGATTTTCCGGATTTCTGATTTTTGTGACGGTTATGCAGGAGGATGTGTTTCAGGCTTTTGAGGTGCAGGCATTTGACTATCTGGTCAAACCGCTGCAGGAGCATCAATTTTTAAAAACCATGGACCGGCTGCTGTCGGAGATGAGAGAACATGCAGAAAAACAGCTGCTGATCCAAAAGGGAGGGGAATGGACCGTCATTCCGTTTGCATCGATTCTATACTGCGAAATCATGAACCGAAAAGTCTACCTGCATTTGAATAATGATTCCACGATTGACTACTACGACAAGATGGAGGCCCTGGAAAAAAAACTGGATCAACGTTTTTTCAAATGCCACCGGAGTTACCTGGTGAATATGGAATATTTGAAAAGCTTCAAAAAGGAAACCGCCTATCTAACCAACGGTGAAACCATCCCTGTTTCCCGTTTGCGCGCGGAGTGCTTTTCCACGGCGGTCTCCACCTATATGAGCAGGCGGAGGTACGGGATTTGATCACATTTACGGACACCATATTTCCTTACCTGACTGGAATGGCAGAGGGATTGATCCTGTTCTATTTTTATGGAAAACTGGTTGGAAGAAAGGGCCGGATTTCTCATACCGTTTTCTTCCTGCTTCTGGTCTGCCTTCTCATAAACCTGCCTTTTACGACGGTACCGAAACTGCTTCTGATCACCGGCAGTCTGTTTTTATATGGATTGCTGGTGTTAAAAGCCGGCAGCAGCACTTCGCTGCTCTATGCACTTTTGACCGTGGAGGTGATGGTGCTTAGCTTCGGCATTTTCAACTCCTTGTCTTTCATACTGGCCTTTTTTCTGTATCAGGCCAATCCGGCTGTTTTTGGCCTGATCTGTATGACAGCCGGCTGCTTTCTCGCCCTTTCATTGTCCTGTCTGTGCTATCGATTGATCCAAAAGCAGCTGAACGCCGGTGGAGAGGCCCAGCACCAGATTGTTTTGATTATGATCCTTCCTCTTCTCTTGATTTTTCTTGTAAGTGAAGCGATCAATGATACGGTTTACGGAAATACGGTTTCATTTTCTCTGGCCGCCAAACCGCCTGTCATGGAGCATGTGCAGCTGTTATTCCTTCAATTGCTGGGCATGGTCAGTATTTTCAGTATTCTGTATGCGTATCGAAAACTGTCCGACAGTTTTTCCCTTCGCATGAAACTGTCGGTCCTGGAGCAGCAGACCCATGACCAGCTGCAGTACGTGACGGAGGCCAGGGCACATTATGAAAGTACCAAATCCCTGAGACATGATATGAAAAATCATCTCCTGATCGTGAAAGGTCTTCTGGACAATGATAACGCGGACAAAGCCTCCGCCTATTTATCGGAGATGGATATTTTAACAGACAGCCTGTCTTTTCCATACCAGACCGGCAATCCTGTCCTGGATATTCTCATAGAAAATAAAGCGGCGCTGGCATGTTCCAGGGGCATTGAGTTTGACTGTTCCCTGAAGATCCCATCTCCCTGTATGGTGAGTGATGTAGACTTCTGCATCATTCTGGCAAATACACTGGATAATGCCATTTCTGCCTGCGGGAATTGCAGGGCGGAACCTATGAAAAAATATATCAGGATTACCAGCCGTACTATGGGTGATTTTTACCAGATTGAGGTGGAAAACAGCTTTGCAGGCAATCCGGACATCAAACAGGGAACGGGGCTTTCCAACATAAAATTAGTGGCAGAAAAATATGATGGGAGCATGAATATCACCACTTCGAACCAGCGGTTCTGCATCCGCATCCTGCTTGTCATTTCACAGCATCCATAGTACATTTCACAACAAACGCACTTGCGGTGTCTGAATGGGGACTGTAAAATAAAAAGAAAAATCAAACAAATAAGCAGGGAGGAAACGATATGAATATCCAGAGTATTCAAAACAATACAGTCTATCAATCACCGCAGGAAATCCAGGAGGCCAAAAAACAGGAATCTGCCATCCATGCGCCGGAGTCTTCTTGTGAACGGCCGGCAGTGAGTTCTTGCGATGAATATGTACAGCAGGACCAGGAAACCAGGCAGCCAATCGGACTTTACCGGGTGGTCCACGACGAGGATGGAGCAGCCAAAATTCAGTTTGACGACCCAGACGAAGACCAAACAGCTCCCCCTGTCGAAAACTGTACCACCAATACCGATCGGGTGGACCGGGAAATTGAGAAATTAAAAGAGAAAAAGAATCAGCTGGAACAGCAGCTCAATGCCTCGAAGGACCCACAGGACATGAAAAAGCTGGAACAACAGCTTGCCAGAATCGAGCAGGAATTGCAGTTAAAGGATAACGATACATACCGGCGCGCACATGCATCCATTTCCCATCATATCGAACATGAATAAGGTTCGCCGGAATCCATTTAAAACCATCAACGCCCGCCCCATATGATCAGGGGCGGGCGCGTCTGCGTTTATCTCTTTTATCCTATTATTTCTTTAATGCTTTGATTCTCTCCACAGCCTTCACCGTATTTTCATAGGTTCCAAACCCGGTAAGGCGGAAATATCCCTCTCCGCTTGGCCCAAATCCACTGCCCGGGGTTCCTACCACATTGGCTTCCTCCAGCAGATAATCAAAGAAATCCCAGGATGTCATCCCCTCCGGCACCTTCAGCCATGCGTAGGGAGAGTTTACGGCGCCGTATACGGTGTAGCCGGCCTCCTTCAGTCCCTCGCAGATGGTCTTTGCGTTTCTCATGTAATAGGCCACCTGTTCTTTGACCTCCGCTTTTCCCTCCTCGGAGTAAACCGCCATAGCCGCCTTCTGGGTAATGTAAGGCGCCCCGTTGAACTTGGTGCCATGTCGTCTTGCCCACAGACTGTGCACCATCACATCCCCGCATTTCAAATCCTTCGGCACCACCGTAAATCCTAAACGAACTCCGGTGAAGCCGGCATTTTTGGAGTAGGAACGGAATTCGATGGCGCAGGTTCTGGCCCCCTCGATCTCAAAGATACTGTGAGGCACATCCTCCTCCGAGATATATGCCTCGTAGGCCGCGTCATACAGAATCACGGCTCCGACACGGTTGGCATAGTCCACCCACACCTTCAGCTGGTCTCTGTTCAATGTGGTTCCTGTCGGATTGTTTGGAATACATAAGTAAATTAAGTCCGGCGTCTCTTTTGGAAGTTCCGGCACAAACTGATTCTCGGCGGTGCACGGCATATAGATCACATTGCTCCAGGTACCGGCCACCTCATCGTACTCGCCGGTTCTGCCTGCCATCACGTTGGAATCCACATAGACCGGGTAAACCGGGTCGCAGACAGCGATTTTACTGTCAGCCGCGAAGATCTCCTGGATATTGCCGCAGTCGCATTTGGCGCCGTCGGACACAAAGATCTCGTCCGGTGCAATGTCACAGTCCCTTGCCTGGTAATCCTGCTTTGCGATCTCCTCTCTCAGAAACCCGTAGCCCAGATCGGGGGCGTAGCCGTGGAAGGTGGCCGCATTTCCCATCTCGTCCACCGCTTCATGCATGGCTTTGATAATCGCCGGCGCGATCGGCTGGGTCACGTCGCCGATGCCAAGGCGGATGATGGTCTTGTCGGGATGAGCCTCCGTATAGGCATTCACTTTTTTCGCAATCGTGGAAAACAGATAGCTTCCCGGTAACTTTAAATAATTTTCATTGATTTGAAACATGGGTGTCTCTCCTTTATTCTCTTAATTTATGTAATGCTGTAATTGATTACAGCAAAATCTCTCCGTGAAATACTTCCGCCGCCGGTCCCGTCATGAAGATGTGGCCGCTTTCCTCATCCCACAGGATCGTCAGTTTCCCGCCGCGAAGCGTTACCTCCACCTCCCGGTCCGTATATCCCATCAGAATCGACGCCACCACACTGGCGGACGCGCCGGTGCCGCAGGCAAATGTCTCCCCGCTGCCCCGTTCCCACACCCGCATCCGGATATGATTTTTATCCACCATTTCAATAAATTCCGTATTCGTCCGGTCCGGAAAACGCGGATGATGCTCAAATGCCGGCCCGATCTTCTCCAAATCCAATCCGTCAATCTCTTCCATAAAATAAACCGCATGAGGATTGCCCACGGAAATGCCGACGAACTCATAATCCGTCCCGTCCACCGTGATCGCCTCCGGCAGTTTCGATGTCAGTTCCGGCTCTCCCATATCCACCGTAACCGATACGACATCCCCATCCACCACATCCAGTTCCAGATACCTAAGCCCGCTCTTCGTCTCCACACTGATTGACTTTTTTTTCACAATCCCGTGCTCGTAAACGTATTTCCCCACACAGCGGATGGCATTGCCGCACATAGCTCCCTCGGAGCCGTCCGCATTAAACATCTGCATCCGGCAGTCTGCGTACTCGGACGGTTTGATCAAAATCAGCCCGTCGGATCCGATGCCGAAATGGCGGTCGCTGACCTTCATCGAGACTTCCTCCGGGTTTGGCACCGTTTCCTCAAAACAGTTGATATAAATGTAATCGTTGCCGATTCCCTGCATCTTGGTAAATTTCATATGCGCTTCCTTCTATTATTTTCTTAATGAACAACATACTGATATCTTACCTTTATTTTGATGATTAATCAATCCTTATCTATGAATCAGACTCATAACCATCTGGGCCGTCTCCACCATATTGGTTCCGCTGTCCATACTGCATTTCTGGAGGTAGCGGTGGGCCTCCGTCTCTGTCATGTTGTTTCGTTCCATGAGAAGCGCCTTGGCCTGATGAATCAGCTGCCGTTCCCCATCATCTCTCTCCTTCGGCTTCAGCCTCGCCTTCTTTCTCTGCTTCACCTGGGCCTGGACCATCATTTCCAGCGTATTGATCAGGTCGTGGACCTTGAGGGGCATAGGAAGACAGATCAGATCCTCCGGCATGCCGCCGGAAAATCTGGCGGGGGAAGCCACCAGCAGCATCTCAAATCCGGCCGGAAGACAGTCATGCAGTTCCCGGTACAGCATATCCTCAAACCGGTACCCGCTGACCAGAACTCCGCCGTTCAGCCCATCCATATTGTTGAGCGCCTGGGCTCCGGAGGTACAGACGGCGACTACGGAAAATCCATTCCGCATTAATATATTTTTGATACTTTTCGCGTCCTCCGGTTTGGAGAACGCAACAATTACATTGGCCACATACCTCACCTCCCAGTCATCGGATTACTCGAAATCAGAAGCCGCTTAGAATTTATAGAGGTATTCTTCAATCTCCCAATCGGTCACCTGGGCCCGGAACTCAGCCCACTCTTCTTTCTTTGCTTCCAAATACTTGGTATAGATATGATTGCCCAAAACACCTTTTAAGAATTCATCTCCCTCAAAGGCTTCAATGGCTTCGCCCAGCGTCTGCGGCATCTGGCTGATGCCCAGTGCCCTTAATTCCTGCTCACTCATGGATGCCGCGCTGACACTCAGCGGCTCTGGCGGAGTCATGTTCTTCTTAATGCCGTCCAGTCCGGCTGCCAGACAGGCTGCCAGCGCCAGATAGGGATTCACCGCGGAGTCCGGGGAACGCAGTTCCAACCGGGTGCTCTCCCCTCGGGAGGACGGGATGCGGATCAGCTGGCCCCGCTTCGCCGCCGGAGACCAGGCAATATAGGTAGGCGCGTCATAGCCGGGAATCAGACGTTTGTAGGAATTGACAATCGGGTTGGTGAGAATCGTCATATTTCTGATATGAGCGAGAATACCGGCCATAAACTGGTATGCCGTCCTGCTTAAGCCCAGTTCGTCGCCGGGGTCGGCAAATACATTTTTCCCGTTTTTATCCTCCAAAGACATATTGATGTGCATGCCGGAGCCATTGACCCCTGCCTTTGGTTTCGGCATAAAGGTAGCGTGGAGTCCGTGCCGCTTGGCAATGGTTTTCACCGCCATCTTAAAGGTTAAAATGTTATCGGCCGCCACAAGCCCTCTGGCGTATTTGAAATCCACCTCGTGCTGGGCCGGCGCAATCTCGTGATGGGAGGACTCGATCTCAAAGCCCATCTCCTCCAAATTCAACACAATATCGCGACGCACATTTTCCGCCAGATCAATCGGGCTGACATCAAAATATCCGGCTGTCTCATGGGTGGTGGTGGTGGGCCGTCCCTCCTCGTCGGTGTGGAATAAGAAGAATTCGCACTCCGGCCCCACATTGAACCGGTACCCCATGTCCTCCGCTTCCTTCAAAACCTTTTTCAGCACATACCTCGGGTCCCCCTCAAATGGCGTGTTGTCCGCACGGTAAACATCGCACATCAGCCTTGCCACTTTCCCCTGCTGGGGCCGCCATGGAAAGATCTCAAAGGTATCTAAGTCCGGATACAGATACATGTCCGTCTCCTCCACCCGCACGAAGCCCTCAATGGCGGAGCCGTCAAACATGCAGCGGTTATCCAAAGCTTTTTCCAGCTGGCTGGAAGTGACCGCCACATTCTTAAGCATCCCGAAAATATCCGTGAACTGAAGCCTGATAAACTCCACATCCTCCTCTTCCACCAGACGGATAATGTCCTCTTTGCTGTATTTGCTCATCTTCTTCCTTCCTTTCTACTACAATATATCTTTGCCCGGCTCATACGTTCAGTCAAATAAAAGAGGGCGTCAAGAAGGCCATGTGACTTCCATGACCTTCGTGCAACGCCCTCGTTCCATGTGTAAAATATAACAGCTGGTGTCTTATTTGTCAACGCCAAAGTACTACTTTTTATAGTTAAGCGCCCGGATTGCATTTAAGATCGCCAGTACGGAAACACCTACGTCGGCAAACACCGCGGCCCACATGGATGCATATCCGGCGGCCACCAGAATCAGAACCAGAATCTTCACGCCGATGGCGAATATAATATTCTGTTTCACAATCTTCATGGTCTTCCTTGCTATCTGGATTCCGTCCACAATCTTGGACGGCTCGTCGGTCATAATAACCACATCCGCCGCCTCCACAGCCGCGTCCGATCCGATCCCGCCCATGGCGATTCCCACATCGGCTCTCGCAAGCACCGGGGCGTCATTGATTCCATCGCCTACAAAGCCCAGTGTCTTTCCTTCCGGCTTCTGTTCGAGAAGTTCCTCCACCTTATGCACCTTGTCGCCCGGCAGCAGGCCGCCAAAGGATTTGTCTAACCCCAGCTTCTCCGCCACGGCCTTGCCGACCTCCACCTTGTCGCCGGTCAGCATCACCAGATTCCTTACGCCTTCTCTTCGAAGTCCCGTAAGCGCCGCAGGAACATCCTCACGGATTGTATCGGAAATGACGATGGTACCCATAAAGGTATTGCCTTTGGCCAGATACAGCGTGGTCCCCATCCTGATCTCCTGTTCGGGAACGGCAACGCCCTGCTGCGCCATCAGCTTCTCATTGCCGATATAGAGATCGGCCGGTCCGTCGTCCAGTTTCAGCACCGCGTGAATTCCGTGTCCGGCAATCTCCTCCACAGACTCAATCTGATTCTGGTCCACTTCTTTTTTATAAGCTTCCTTCACAGACAGAGCGATGGGATGATTGGAGTGGAATTCTCCGTAAGCCGCCAGCTTTAACAGTTCTTCTCTGGCCGCGGAAGCATCGTCATTGGAACTATTTCCGCCATTTGTCAGCACCTCCGCCACCTGGAATTTCCCGGTTGTCAGGGTTCCTGTCTTGTCAAAGACCACGGTATCTAAGTTAGCTACCGCCTCTAAATAGTTGCTTCCCTTCATCAGAATTCCCTGTTTGGAAGCCGCCCCCAAACCGCCAAAGAAGCTGAGCGGCACCGAAATCACCAGGGCACACGGACAGGACACCACCAGGAAGCTGCACGCCCGGTAAACCCAGACAGACCACGCCTGACCCGTCAGCAGCGGCGGGACAACCGCCAGCATCACAGCGAGAATCACCACAATCGGTGTGTAAACTCTGGCAAACTTTGTGATGAAGTTTTCAGCTTTCGCTTTCTTCTCGCTGGCATTTTCCACCAGTTCCAGAATTTTTGCCACGGTGGAATCGTCAAACAGCTTGGTCACGCGGACCTCCAGCACTCCATTTAAGTTGATGGAACCGCTGATGATATCCATCCCCTCTTTTACTTCCACCGGCATGGACTCCCCTGTCAACGCCTTGGTATCCAGGCTGGAATCACCTTTTGTGATCACACCGTCAAGGGGCACCTTTTCCCCTGGCTTGATCACGATAATGTCGTCGATCTCCACATCATCCGGGTCTACCTTTTCCTCTTTGCCATCCTTTAACAGGTTGGCGTACTCCGGGTTGATATCCATTAAATCTGTGATGGATTTTCTGGATTTGTTCACTGCATAGTCGCTGAACAGTTCCCCCACCTGGTAGAACAGCATGACGGCCACCGCTTCCTCCAGGGAGCCTACAGCTATGGCGCCAAAGGTGGCTATTGTCATAAGAAAATTCTCATCAAACACCTGGCCGTTTTTAATGTTGCGCAGCGCTTTCAGAGGAATGTCGTAACCGGCCGCCAGGTAAGAGATCACAAACGGAACCCAGGCCCAGCTTATGTTTCCTTCCATCAAAACTCCGGCGATTAAAAACACTCCGCTGACAAGCAGTCTTGTTAGCATTGTTTTTTGTTTCTTTGTCATGGTTTAGACTCCTTTATTGTTATCTTTTCCGTTCATTCCCCAATATGCTCCATGCCCTGGGCCAAGATCGTCTCAATGTGCCCGTCGGCCAGGGAGTAGAACACCGTTTTGCCATCTCTTCTGAACTTCACCAGACGCATCTGCTTCAACATCCGCAGCTGATGGGAAATCGCCGACTGGCCCATCTGAAGCAGCGTTGCAATATCACAGACACACATCTCCGACTGGCTCAGCACATACAGAATCTTAATCCTGGTAGAATCCCCAAATACCTTATAAAACTCCGCCAGGTTTAACAGCTGCTCCTCATCCGGCATCACCTGCTCCACCTTCCTGACAATCTCCTCATGGACATGCATAAAATCACAGCACTGGACTTCTTCCGTTCCATTTTTATCTGTAATGGGATTCTTCATTTCTTTCTCTGCCATATTCGTCCTCCTTTTATCATATGAACATTTATTCATATGTTTATATTATCACATTTTTAGTATTTGTCAACCTGTAATCATTCATTTATTAAAAATATCAAAAAACAGGAGCCTTAAAGAATTCTCTTCTTTAAAACCCCTGCTGAATTGACCTTCCCGGTTACTCCTGAAGCAATTGATAAATATCTTCATCCGTACTCTCCGGATGATCTTGCAGTGCCTGACAGATATTTCGGACCACCGCCGGATCTTCTTCAAAAATTCCGGCAATCTTTTCCGCCGGCATCCCCTTCTCATATTTTTTGTGAACCAGTGAAATCAGCTTTACCATCGCACCTTTTTCTTTTCCTATTTCTTTTCCTATTTCCTTTCCACGTTCTTCCCGCTCCGCCAATTCATCTGCAAACAATTCACGCAGTGCATCACACATACCTTGTCCTCCTTCCTCATAATCCTCTTCATTCGCCCGGACAATCAGATCCATGACCGCTTCATAGAGCGGGTCCTTATCCTTACCTTTATATGCTTTTGCCAATGGCTCCATGTCCTCTTTAAATCGAAGCCCCCTCCTCAACCGGCTCAGCCAAACATACTCCTCTTTTGACAAGCGATCCGTAAGCAGAATCTGCATAGGAAACATCATACCTTCAATATAAAAAATCCCCTGATCTGCCTCCCGCACCCTGGCTCCATACTGTTTCTGCAGATGACGAACTACTTTTCCCGGATATGCGCTGCATACAAAGGTCAGCGTCAGTTCCTCCGGGGAGATTTCCATCACCTTTTTCGTATTGGACTGATAAATACAGGCATAAGCCATTACCTTATAAAAATCATTGATACTGAAATAGTCTTCCGGGCTCTTATACTCCACAATATTATATTGCCGAAATATCCGGCCAATACTTTTCCCGACCACATGGCCTGAACTCATTTTAATAACCAGTGTGTCAATCCGAAGCGGCTTCTCGCTTAAATTGTATTCCTCACAGAACTGAAGAAACTCCTGTTCCTCAGCAAGTTCAATCCGAAACGCCGCATGAAAGGCCGGATGCCACTGTAATGCTTTATTTCCCATCCGCTCTTCTCCTTTTAGTATAATCAAAAATCATTGGTTCTTCAATACTTTCACCTAAAATTCCTCACCTCTTCTCAATCCATTTCTCAAGTTCTGAATTCGCGACCGAACCGGTCATTACAGTGCTCCTGCACTTAGGCTGCCTTCCCGTGGCAATCAACGTTTTCTGCGGAAGAAATCCGCAGGATATGTGATTCTTAACTTTGGAATACCCACAGTATATCACGATTGCGATCCTTGGGCAACGAAAAAAGTCATTTTATAAGGACCAGTTTTGATCTCTTATAAAATGACTTTCAGCATTTTCTATTCGAATAACAACTATTCCAGCGCCCTCAGCTGCTCCACCAATGTATTGCCCAGCTGGATACTTCCCACAAAGCCCACATCTCCGGTCATCAGGACGGTCCAGTCGTCCAGGATCTCGATCTCCAAGGTGCCGCCTGGCATCTTGACATACATCTTGGAATCGGTTAAGCCCTGTTTGTAGGCGGCGGCCGCGGCGGCACATCCGCTGCTGCCGGACGCTAAGGTGTAGCCCGCGCCGCGCTCGTAGATCTCGATCTCGATGTTCTGGCGGTCAATGACACGCATAATCTGGGTGTTGATCCGCTCCGGGAAATAGCTGGCAGTCTCGGAATTTTTGCCGATTCTGCACACAATATCCTTGGAAATTTCATTCAGGAAAATAACACAGTGAGGGTTGCCCACGGTGGCACAGGTTACCCGGTATGGGATCTTGCCGAAGATCATCGTCTCGTTGACCACCTCTCTCCTCTCACCGGTGACAGGGATCTCGTCGCTCCAGAAGGATACCTTCCCCATGGAGGCCTTCATTCTGGTCCCCTCTTCATTTAAATACTGTACCTCCACATCGCCGCCCTGGGTAGACAGTGTCACATGGGTTTTCTGCACATAACCGGCATCCTTCAAATACTTAGCGAAAATGCGGACTCCATTACCACTCTTCTCGGCAATGCTTCCGTCCGGATTCCAGATCCGCACTTCCATCTTCTCCCGCTCCAAAACCGGCCCCTCCAAAATCCCGTCGGACCCAACGCCAAAATGGCGGTCACAGATCAGCTTCACATTCTCCTCTGACAGCTTCAATGTATTTTTATTGGGATCAAACACCAGATAATCATTGCCCAGCCCATGATATTTCTCCAAAACAACCTTCATTTTCTATCCTCCCGGTTTTTAAATTCCATAGCGAAAAGCCTTATGATCATTCGGCTTTTCTCCATTATAAACCGCACGATCTGTAATTTCTATCAATATCATGCTTTCTATATTGCAAAAAATGCGGTATACTCTTATTATACGAGAGAAACCAGCATTCATTGACATCTCCAGACAGAAAGAAAGGTATTATTCCATGGAAGCTTACGAAAAAAGAGGCTATCTCAACAGCGAATTCCGCCTGTTCCACCTCTCCGATATCCCAAAACAGGAATTCGAATTCCACTATCACGACTTCGACAAGATCATAATTTTCCTGAAAGGAAAGGTGAATTATCTCATTGAGGGCAAGACCTACCCTCTGATGCCCTATGACATTGTTTTAGTCAACCACAATGAGATTCACCGCCCGGACATCGACCAGTCTGTCCCCTACGAGCGCATTATCGTCTACCTCTCGCCGGGCTTTATCACTTCCTATCAGACCGAGGACTACGATCTAAGCGAATGTTTCCGCCACGCCAAGGCCGCCCAGTCCAATGTTCTGCGCATCCGCTCCCTGGAGAAAAGCAGCCTGTTTCAGATTATTCAGAATTTAGAGCGGGCCTGCTCCGATGAAGGGTATGCAAACGATCTCTACCGCCAGGTTCTGTTCCTGGAATTTATGATCCAGCTAAACCGCGCCTTCCTGGCCCACCGCCTGGATTATCTGAAGACCCGCCATTCCAACCAGAAGATACTGGCCATCATGGATTACATAGGCGCCCATTTATCCGCCGACTTGACCATTGACTCCCTCGCGGAAACATTTTACATCAGTAAATACCACATGATGCGCCAGTTCAAGCAGGAGACCGGCTACACCATCAGCCACTACATCACCAGCAAGCGCCTCCTCCTTGCCAGGGAACTCCTTGCCGGCGACACCCCCATCACCCGGATCTGCTACGACTGCGGCTTCAAAAACTATTCCACCTTCTCCCGGTCCTACAAAACCTTTTTCGGCGAATCCCCTAAAATCCAGCGGGCGGCCGGCGTCAAATCGAATGAAGTAGTCAAGAATCCGGAAGTGTGATAGAATATCGATAACTGATTGATCGATTCCATTTTACGAAAGTGAGGTGTTCCCGTATGATCAAACCGAAGAGACTAAAACAAGGTGACAAAGCCGCGATCGTCAGCTTGTCAAGCGGCATCCTGGGGGATGATTCATTCATCCATAAATATACCATAGCCAAGGAACGTCTGGAACATGTATTCGGCCTCCAGGTAACTCCAATGCCCCATGCACTGAAAGGAAGCCAGTTTGTCGCGGATCATCCCGAACTTCGGGCAAAGGACTTGATGGACGCGTTTCTGGACGACTCCATTTCTGCTGTGTTCTGCGCTATCGGCGGGGACGATACGATCCGGACACTGCCTTTTATTGACCTTACGGTTCTCCGGGAACATCCAAAGATATTTATGGGGTATTCCGACAGCACCATCAACCATCTGATGATGTACAAAGCCGGACTCACATCCTTCTACGGACCGTCTGTGATGTGTGAATTTGGGGAATATGTGAACATGTTTGAATACACGAAATCAGCCGTGTGGGATCTGTTGTTTCACGATTCCGCCAACTATCAGGTGCTGTCCAGTCCGGTATGGTCCAGGGATTACGTTCTCTGGGAAGAGAAGAACCAAAATATCCCAAAGAACCTGATCCCGGATACCCACGGCTATGAGATTTTACAGGGAAATGGAACCGTCACAGGGCACCTGCTTGGCGGATGCCTCGACGTGTTTATGATGGCGGCCGGCACCAAAATCTGGCCTTCCCTAAATGACTGGAAAGGCGCCATTCTGTTTGTAGAGACCTGCGAAGAAAAACCAGCCCCCGATTTTGTGATACGAACGTTCCGAAACCTGGCCGCCCAGGGGATCTTGCAGGTGATTAACGGAATTATCGTTGGGAAACCTCAGGGAGAAGTTTTCTATGAGGAATACAAAAAAGCAATCACCCAGGTCGTCGCCTGCGAAGCACACCGCCCCGGTCTGCCGATCTTCTACAACATCAATATCGGCCATGCCATGCCCATCGGGATTCTTCCCCTTGGGATCATGACGGAGTTAAACTGTGAAGCTAAGACCATCACATTGTTGGAAAGCGCTACGGTGCTATAACATCAGAATCCTAAAGGAAGTCTCATTGATATGAAAAAACTAACTGTGACATCCCCCGCCTTTGATGAAGGCGGTCTGATTCCTGTCAAATATACCGGTCACGGAGAAGACCATTCTCCCGAGCTGAGACTGGAGGGTCTGTCAGACAACGCGGTCTCTATTGCCATCATCATGAATGACATGGACCATCCTATCCCAGCCTACAATCACTGGGTGATCTGGAACCTCCCGCCCCTGTCCGTGATTCCGACACAGATTCCCCACGGAGCCTGTGTCAGTTCTCTGGAAAATGCAGTCCAGGGCCTTGGTTACGGCAAACATCAATACCGCGGCCCCAAGCCCCCATTTCACTGGTCCCATGTTTACCAATACAATGTCTATGTGCTGGACTGTCTCCTGGATCTGCCGCCCACTGCCAGAAAACGTGATCTTCTCGCGGCCATGAAGGGCCATATCTTACAGCAGGCCGCTTTGACAGGACATTACCGTTAGGCTTTCTCCCCGGTTGTTTCCAGTTTCATAATCACCGGGCGCAGACCGTCATTACAGCTGCAGACCGCCACGCCGGGAGTTTTAATCCAGTCTCCATCATAAAAGACCCCATTCCCGGCGCCGTGGGCCAATGCAAACACATACTGGTAAATGGCTTTCCAGGCTTCATCACAGAAGCCCTCCGGCTTGGCGTAATCTGCCATGTACACCTGTCCCTTCTTCATGAGCGGGCAGGTGCCAAGATTCTCCACCCCATATTCTTTCGCCAGTTCCTCGTCCAGAGTTGTTTTCAATATCGTAATTCTTACTTTGTTCATCGTTCTCCTCCTGATTCCTTTCTTATTTTTATTGCTATATTTCCTGATATCCCTTATCATATAATAAAAAACAAGTGCTTGGAAGTACGCACTTTGTTGCCACCTACTATCTAAAAGGACAGTGATACCATGAGTATGAAAGAATTTGAAGGGAAGATCAAGTCCATAACAGACACTCCATTCGGCTACACCCTTTCCATGATTGGAGGGAAATGGCGGCTGGTCATCATGTACTGGCTGATTGAATACGATGTCATCCGTTTCAATGAACTGAAACGCTTAATCGGAGCCATCACTTACAAAACGCTCAGCACCCAGCTGAAGGAAATGGAGACAGACGGATTGATTATCCGAACAGAATATCCACAAATCCCCCCAAAAGTGGAATACCGTCTTTCCGATAAGGGCCGCTCCCTATACCCTGTCATGAAAGCCATGTGCGCCTGGGGTGAAGAAAACCACAGTAAGTAAGGAGAACACGCTTATGATCATAGAAACCAAACGGCTTTACCTGAGGCGTTTACAGCAATCAGACTATGATGCCCTGTCAAAAATCCTGCAGGATGAGGAGGTCATGTATGCCTATGCCCATGCCTTTAGTGACGAGGAAACAAAAGAATGGCTGGAGCGGCAGTTGCAGCGGTATGAGGAGTACGGATTTGGGCTGTGGGCCGTGATTTTGAAAGAAACCGACGAGATGATTGGACAATGCGGTCTCACGATGCAGGACTGGGACGGCAGGCAGGTGCTGGAGATCGGCTATCTTTTCCAGAAAGCTTACTGGCATCAGGGGTATGCCGTGGAAGCCGCGGCCGCCTGTAAAGATTATGCATTTGAAACATTGCAGGCGGACGAAGTATTTTCCATCATCCGCGACAACAATATTCCATCCCAGAAAGTTGCTATGCGCAATGGAATGTCCGTAAGGGGAAAATTCATAAAACATTACTACGGAATTGACATGCTCCATTTTGTATTATCTGTAAAAAAATAGTTGACTCTCACGTTACGTCATAGGATATGATAAATTCATCAAGTACAGGAGGTTCCATTTGATGAGAACAGTAAAAGAAGTTTCACAACTGACAGGGATCAGCGTGCGCACGCTTCATTACTATGACGAGATCGGGCTGTTAAAACCGACTGTGACCAGTGAGGCGGGATACCGGCTTTATGACGATAAGGCCTTGGAAGTGTTACAGCAGATACTGTTTTTCAAAGAATTTGATATGCCGTTAGCGGAAATCAAAGCCATTATGGAAAATCCGAATCTTGACAGAAACCAGCTATTAGACAGTCAGAAATCGATACTTATTTTGAAGAAAGAACGCTTAGAGCGGATCATTGACAGTATTGATCACATTCTGAAAGGAGAAAACAAGATGGATTTTGAAGTATTCAGCATGGACGACATTGACGAGCTGTATCAATCCGTTGCGACGAATTTGTCGAACGATCAGAGAGAAATTATGATAAAAGAATATGGAAGCATGGAGGCATTCGAGAAGCATTTTCTGGAACAGGCTGCCAGCGGGGAAGCACAGAAAAATTTTGCAAAAGTGGTGGAGTGGTATGGAGACAAAGAAACTGCAAAGGCGGTCGCCAAAGATCCTCAGAATTCCAAAATCATGGAAGCCTATCAGAACCGCTATGAGGAGATCATCAAGAAGCTGGCATCAAAAACTGGTGCTGATGTCAACTCCTTCGAGGTAAAACAGATTGTAGGAGAGATGGACTTTGTCTCCAAGCAGCTCTACCGGATGCCGGACATGAAACCGTTTATGTTAGACGCCGCCCACAAATACGTATCAGACCATAACATGCAGGAGCGGCTGGACAACGTTTACGGCAAAGGATCAACCGAATTTATCGGCCGGGCGCTGCTCGCGTTCTATGACCGCTGACCTTCCTTTCCGCCAAAAAAAGAAGAAACTCCCGGAAACCGGCCGCCCCTGCCCCATACAAGGACAGGGGCGGCATGGTGAGCCGGATTAACCACGAAAGCATAACAGGAGGAAACCATGTATTATTCAACGACTTATTCATCCCCCATAGGCCAGATCATACTGGCTGCCACCGGGGACTGTCTCGCAGGGTTGTGGCTGGATGGCCAGAAATATTTTCTCGGCACCGTGAAAGAGCCGTTGGCCGCCAAAGATGACTTACCTGTCTTCACACAGACAAAAGACTGGCTGGACCGCTACTTCGCCGGACAAAAACCTGTCATACGCGAACTTCCTCTAGCCCCAATTGGAGGAGAATTCCGCCAAAAGGTCTGGAACATCTTATGTGAGATCCCCTACGGCCAAGTGACCACCTATGGGGAGATCGCCAAACAGACGGCCGCTCTCACCGGCCGTGACCACATGTCCTCCCAGGCCGTAGGCGGGGCCGTCGCCCACAACCCCATATCCATCATCATCCCCTGCCACCGCGTTGTCGGCGCCAACGGCAGCTTGACCGGATATGCGGGTGGGATTGAAAAAAAACAGAAACTCCTCGCCCTGGAAGGCGTGGATCTCTCACAATTCTTTATACCCAAAAAAGGGACTGCCCTTTAACAGCAGTCCCTGCTCGTGATGCAGCTTCTATTCAACCGGCCCTTCCGCCGTCTGGCTCTCGATCAGATCCCAGATCTCCTCCCGCCCCTGCTTCGTCTCAGCAGAAAATGGAATCACAAGATCTTCTTTTCCCATCCCAAGCCCCATTCTGACCATTTTCACATGCTTCTGAATCTGGCTGCGGTTGATCTTGTCCAGCTTCGTGGCGATGATCACCGGCTTGTATCCATTGTGCACGATCCAGTCGTACATGGTCTTATCATTGGCCGACGGCTCGTGGCGGATATCAATCAGCAGGAATACCAGTTTCAGCATCGGCGACTTCTGAAGGTAATTCTCAATCATCCGCCCCCACTTCGCCTTCACCTCCAAAGATACCTTCGCGTACCCGTATCCCGGAAGGTCCACATAGTAGAGCGCGTCATTGATATGGTAGAAATTAATCGTCTGGGTCTTTCCCGGCTGGGAGGAAATCCTGGCAAAGGACTTCCGGTTCATCAGCGCGTTGATCAGCGAAGATTTCCCCACGTTGGATTTCCCGGCAAATGCAAATTCCGGATGTATATTCTCCGGCAGCCTGCTGGTAATCCCACATACGGTCTCCAGCTCCACACTTCTTATAATCATAAATACTCCTTTTCTAAAAAGCCGTCACCCGTTACTGCTGCACCAACGCCTCCGTCAGCACATCTTCCATGCTCTTCACATAGACAATGTCCAGCCCTTTGGTGATCTCCTTCGACAGCTCCGAGATATCCGCCCGGTTCTTCTCCGGCACCAGTACCTTCTGGATATGGGCCATCTTTGCCGCCAGAATCTTCTCCTTTAAGCCGCCAATGGGAAGCACCCGGCCCCGCAGCGTAATCTCTCCCGTCATGGCCACCTTTGCGTCCACCGGCCGCTCCACCACCGCGGACAGCATAGCCGTCGCCATGGTAATTCCAGCGGACGGCCCGTCTTTTGGCACCGCTCCCTCCGGAATATGGATATGCATGTCATGTTTCTCAAAATAGTCATCCGCCGTGTGATATTCCGGGCAGATGGACCGGACATAGGTGAGAGCCGTCTGTGCCGACTCCTTCATCACGTCGCCCATCTGGCCCGTCAGCTTCAACTCACCTTTTCCCGGCATCACATTCACTTCAATCTGAAGGGTATCCCCGCCGACGCTGGTCCAGGCCAGACCTCTGACAATGCCGATCTCATCTTCCTCATTGGCGTCCTCATAGGAAACCTTCTCCTTGCCCAGATACTTCTCCAGATTCGCTTCCGTCACCCGGATGGTCGTCTTCTTGCTTCCGCTCTCCAAAAACTCCTTCGCCGCCTTCCGGCAAATGTCGCCGATCCGCCGCTCCAGATTGCGGACCCCCGCCTCCCTGGTATAATTGTGAATGATCTTCTGAAGCGCTTTGTCACTGATGGACAACTGCTTCTCCGTCAGTCCATTCCTCTCCAGCTGTTTCCCAATCAGATAATCTCTTCCAATATGAAACTTCTCATTCTCCGTATAACTGTTGACCTCAATCACTTCCATACGGTCCAACAGCGGTCCCGGGATCGTCTGGGTCGTGTTGGCGGTGGCGATAAACAGAACATTCGATAAATCAATGGGTGTCTCCACATAGTGGTCGCGGAATTTCACATTCTGCTCCCCGTCTAACACCTCCAAAAGCGCCGACGAGGTATCCCCTTTATAATCACTGCTCACCTTGTCAATCTCATCCAGCAGCATCAGCGGGTTGCTGACACCAGCCTGCCGGAGTCCTTCCACCAGACGGCCCGGCATCGCGCCCACATAAGTCTTTCTGTGGCCGCGAATCTCCGCCTCATCCCGGACGCCGCCCAGACTGATCCTCACATATTTCTTATTCAAGGCCCTGGCCACAGACCTGGCAATGGAAGTCTTGCCGGTTCCCGGAGGCCCCACCAGACAGATGATCGGGCTGCTGCCCTTGCTGGTAAGTGTCCTGACTGCCAGATATTCCAGAATCCGCTCTTTCACCTTCTCCAGTCCATAATGGTCCTCGCTCAGAATCTGCTCCGCGTGTTTGATATCGTTGTTGTCCTTGGACATTTTCTTCCATGGAAGTTCTAACAGCGTCTCAATATACGTCCGCAGAACGTTGGCTTCCTGACTGCCGCTTGGCATGGTCTTGAACCGGCGGATCTCCTTCTTTAACTTTTCCTTCGTCTCTTTGTCTGCTTTCAGCTGTTCCAGCCGCTTCTCGTACTCGTCCCCGTCGTCGTCGGGATTGTCGTCCCCCAGTTCCTCCCTCAGTACCCGCATCTGCTCCCGCAGAATATAATCCTTCTGGTTCTTGTCGATGGCTGACTTCACCTTGGCCTGGAACTCCCGCTTCACCTTGGCGATCTGCATCTCATCGATCAGGTTCTGAAGAATGATTTCGTACCGGTGGCTGGTAAATACCGCCTCCAGAATATCCTGGCGTACCTCATAGCTCCAGGGCAGCTGAATGCTGATCTGGTCCATCAGCTCTTCCAAATCGCTGATCAGTAACATGTTGGGAAGCATTTCCTTGGTCAGTTTCGGGTGCTCCTTGCTGTACTCCTCCAGCTTTTCCTTCAACACTCTCATCATAGCTTCCTGGGCAATATAGTCAATCCCCTCGTCCTCCCGGGGCGTAATCTCCACTTCCGCCATCAAAAACGGGTCCCTGGATACCAGGCTCAGCACTTCCGCCCGTTCCACGCCCTCCGCCATCACCCGGACAATGCCGCCCGGCATCTTGACCAGCTGTTTCACCAGAGCAAGCGTCCCCACATGGTACATCTGCTCCTCATCCGGGTCCAAATCATCCGGATTCTTCTGTGTCAGCAGGAAAATCTTCTGGTCGCTCCCCATCGCCCTCTCCACCGCTATGATGGATTTCGGTCTGGTGATATCAAAATGCATCATCATTCTGGGAAGAACTGTCAGTCCCCGCAGCGCAATTACCGGGACGGTAATGATTTCTCTCTCCATAAAACTGTTCTCCTCTTCTTTTGCCTTCCAATCATTTCCACACGCACACACGCAAAATGGGAGCCATAAGCTCCCATTCCGACGATTCCACATTCGTAACAGCTACGCAATCTCAGGCGGTGATGGCTTTTTCAGCCTCTGGGTCATGGTTTTACGCGGCACTGTGGTGTCGCGGTACACAATCTCCGGCTCCCCGCTTCCGTCTACCAGTTCTTTCGTAATGGTACAGATTCCTATGTTACTGTCAGAAGGCACCTCATACATCAAATCCATCATAATGGATTCCATAATGGACCGAAGCCCTCTGGCTCCCGTCTTCCTCTCACTGGCCAGCTTCGCAATCTCAAGAAGTGCGTCCTGGGTGAATTCCAGTTTCACATCATCCAGCTCAAACAGTCTCTGGTACTGCTTGGTCAGCGCGTTCTTCGGCTCGGATAAGATTCTCACCAGAGCCTCCTCCGTCAGCATATCAAGGGACACCGTCACCGGCACACGCCCGATAAACTCCGGAATCAGACCGAACTTGGTCAGATCCTGTGGCAGCACTTTCTTCAAAAGCCCGTCGATATCCATATTGTTTCGATCCAGCACATCGGAGTTGAACCCGATGGAGCTGACATTGAGACGGTTCTCCACGATCTTCTCTAAGCCGTCAAAGGCTCCGCCGCAGATGAACAGGATATTGGTGGTATCGATCTGTAACAGTTCCTGGTGCGGATGCTTCCTGCCTCCCTGGGGCGGCACGCTGGCAACCGTTCCCTCCAGGATTTTTAACAGGGCCTGCTGTACGCCTTCCCCGGATACATCTCTTGTAATAGAAACATTTTCCGACTTCTTGGTGATCTTGTCGATCTCATCAATGTAAATGATGCCGTACTCCGCTTTGCTGATATCATAGTCAGCCGCCTGGATCAGCTTCAGAAGAATATTCTCCACATCCTCGCCCACATAGCCGGCCTCGGTGAGAGCGGTAGCGTCGGCGATGGCGAACGGTACATTCAGCACCTTGGCCAGTGTCTGGGCCAGATAAGTCTTACCGGAACCGGTTGGCCCCAGCATCAGAATGTTGCTCTTCTGTACATCCACATCCATGTTCTTTCTGGATGTTACTCTCTTGTAGTGATTATATACTGCTACGGACAAGACTTTCTTCGCATCCTCCTGGCCGATCACATATTCATCCAGGAAGGATTTGATTTCCTTTGGTTTCAGGAGATTGATCTCATTTAAATCAAGTCCCTCTTCCTCATGTCCGTCAAGCTCCTCCTCCAGAATCTCCCCGCACAGGTCAATACACTCATCGCAGATGAATACATTGTTGGAACCTGCGATCAGTTTTCTGACCTGGTCCTGGGTTTTTCCGCAAAAGGAACAGCGGATCTTATCGTCTGTTCTGCCTGGCATATTCACACCTCACTTCCTTATGAAACTTCCCTTAATGGGTGGTGATAACCGCATCGATCAGACCGTATGCCTTGGCTTCTTCCGCCGTCATATAGTTGTCTCTGTCGGTGTCCCGTTCAATCACTTCGATTGGCTGGCCTGTGTTGGCGGCCAGAATCTCGTTTAATTTCTTCTTGGTTGCCAAAATCTTCTCTGCGACAATCTGGATCTCCGTCGCCTGTCCCTGGGCTCCGCCGGACGGCTGGTGGATCATGATATCCGCATTTGGAAGAGCAAATCTCTTTCCTTTGGTACCGCCGGCCAGTAAAAATGCACCCATGCTGGCCGCCAGCCCCATACATACCGTGGACACGTCACATTTGATGTAGTTCATGGTGTCGTAGATGGCAAGTCCCGCGGACACAGAACCGCCCGGGCTGTTGATGTATAAGTTAATGTCCTTGCTCGGGTCCTCCGACTCCAAGAACAACAGCTGCGCCACCACCAGACTGGCAGACACGTCCGTCACCTCTTCACCGAGAAAGATAATCCTGTCTTTTAACAGACGGGAATAAATATCATAGGAGCGTTCGCCCCTGCTGGTTGACTCTATGACATATGGCACTAAACTCATATTTATTCCTCCGATCTTCTATTCACTCATAATACACAATAAGTAGATTCGAAGCCCACAGGTTCCAAATCTACTTGATTGGTTTCTCGTTTGTTTACACTAATTTTGCCTCGGCTACCATCATATCGACAGCCTCCTGAACGGCTAAATCTTCTTTCATCTGGGCAATACCCTGCTCGCCCATGTAGCCTCTGACCTGCTCTACTTCCATCTTGTAGCTCTCAGCCATCTTCCTGATCTCTTCGTCCACAGCCTCGTCGGCAATCTCGATGGCCTCTGCTTTGGCAATCGCCTCCAGCACAAGTCTTGTCTCGATGCGTTTGATCGCCTGCGGCTTCATCTGCTCGCGCAGCCCTGCCACTGTCATGCCGGTAAACTGCATATACTGGTCTAAGGAAATTCCCTGTCCCTGCATTCTGCGGGCATAATCGTTTACCATATTGTCAATCTGGCTCTCGATCATCGGCTCCGGGATCTCCATCGAAGCATTGGAAACAGCCTTGTCTACCACACGGTTCTCGTTCTCGGTAGCTGCCTGTCTCTGTTTGCTCTCTGTGAGTTTTGCCCTCACATCTGCTTTGTATTCATCTAAGGTCTCGAATTCGGAAACTTCGCCTGCGAACTCATCGTTCAGCTCCGGAAGCTCTTTTACCTTGATCTCCTTGATGGCTACCTTGAACATCGCGTCCTTGCCCTTTAACTCTACCGCCTGGTAGTCCTCCGGGAAGGTCACGTTGACTTCACAGTCATCGCCCACATTCTTGCCGATCAGCTGCTCTTCAAAGTCGCCGATAAAGGAATGGGAACCGATGGTCAGCGGGTAGTCCTCACCCTTGCCGCCTGCAAATGCTTCCCCGTCCGTAAATCCTTCAAAGTCAATGGTAACCTGATCACCGTCAGCAACCGGTCTGTCCTCTACGGTTAACAGTCTGGAGTTCTGCTCCTGGACCTTCTTTAACTCTGCTTCCACTTCCTCGTCCGTCACTTCCGCAACAGCCTTCTCTACTTCCAGTCCCTTGTACTCGCCCAGGGTTACTTCCGGCTTCACTGCAACAGTAGCGGTGTAGATGAACTCTTTGCCTTTTTCGATCTGTACGATGTCGATCTCCGGTCTGGATACAATCTCAAGACCGCTCTCGTCGGCCGCGTTACCGTAAGTAGCATCCAGAACAACGTTGGCAGCATCCTCGAAGAATACGCCTACGCCGTACATCTTCTCAATCATGGCAAGGGGAGCTTTCCCTTTTCTGAAGCCTGGGATGTTGAACTTATTCTTGTTTTTATTGTAAGCAGTCTTGATTGCTTCCTCGAACTGTTCAGCTGGCACTTCCACGGTCATCTTCGCCATGTTCTTCTCTAATTTTTCTACTTGTAAACTCATGTTTGTGGTTCCTCCTTGATATATATGTGAACCGCCGTTTAGCCTAAAGGGCGTTACACTTCAAGTTAGCATTATAACATAGGTTTCCAACAAAAACAAGAGCCAGTCCGGGGAGAAACGCACTCCGGGCTGGCTTTTTTTTCTATTTTACATATGGCGCCAATTCCAGACGGATAAAATAGCCCTGCTCATGCTTGCAGACCGGGCAGACGCCTGGGGCATTTTTCCCCTGGAAGACGTAGCCGCAGTTTAAGCACATCCAGCCGGTCTCCACGTCGGACGCAAACAGCTGTCCCTTCTCCATCAGGTCCGCAAACAGGTTGAAACGGTCGGCATGGGTCTTCTCGATCTCGGCGATGCGGTGGAAGGTGTCTCCGATCTGTGTGAAGCCTTCCGCCTTGGCCTGGTCGCCAAAGGCTTTGTAAACAGTGCCGTACTCTTCCATCTCGTTGTGGCGGGCCGCTTTCAGAAGGTCCAGCGTGCTCTGGGAGATATCGATGGGGTAGCCCCCGTCAATGTGGATGGTTTCGCCTGCCAGTTCCTTCATGGCGTCGTAAAACACCTCTGCGTGCTCCTTCTCCTGGTCTGCCGTGAATAGGAACACGGCCTGGATCACCGGAAGCTTCTCCTTCTTTGCCACCCCTGCCGCAAAGGTATAGCGGTTTCTCGCCTGACTCTCGCCGGCAAAGGCCCGCATTAGATTTTTTACTGTCTCGCTGTCTCTCAATTGATTCATAAAATTCCCTCCTGTCATGAATGATGGTTTCTCCCTCTCAGTATTTCCCAGAATCTTTCAATTTATATCCAATTCCTGACGGAAATAAAAAAAGAACCGGTCCGACAGATCATTTTCAATCTGTCAGACCGGCCCCAGCAGGCTTACTGCTCACTCACTACATTGTCATAATACTGGTCTTCACCGCCAAAGCCTCTTAAGTTCACGGCTCCCACGTTGCCTCTAAGTACGGCGTAAAGCTCCGCCATCGTCGCCTGCACATACGGCTCCACGAAGATCACGCCGATCCCGCAGCAGAGGGCCCCCAGCAGATACCATCCGAAAAAGGACAGTTCCAGCACAAAAGTGTCCAACTTATGTCCATCCATCATCTGACGGCTTAAATCCAGAGCGTCCCGGTATCCCATATCCGGATTCTCGGACAGAATATAAGGCACCATGTAATACTGATATGCCTTGATCACACCCGGCACAATCAATAACAAGGTCCATAGAAAGACAAATAAATCCTTCAGAAACTGGGTCTTCACCACGTTCAAATAGCTGCCGCAGCCAAACCCGTAGAAAATCTTACCCACACCGGCCGATCTTCCCACAGCACGGCTCTCCATAAAGTAACGGTTGCCGCCAACCGTCATCACGTTGCCCACGAAGATGCGGAACAGCGCTCCAATCACCACAAAAATCATAGCCACTGCAAAGATAATCGTCACTACGCCGGCCAGAACCGCCATATCGCTGCTACTAAGACCGCCGCCCGAATACTGCGCCTGCTCCTTCGCCTGGCTGAAGGACTGTCCCATGCTGGCGCCGCTGCTGCCAACGCTGCTTCCTCCGCCTCCGCCCAGAATTCCAACTAAAAATGTAACAGCCAATGCTGCCCAGTAGTACTTCCTCAAGCAATCCTTTGCTCTGTTTTTCAATTCAGCTCTTGACCACATATGCCCTCCTACTCTGCTTCCCTGCAAAACAAATTATTAATTACACTGTTATATTAACACAATCATACATATTTGTCACACACTTTTCCCAATTTTTGCTTTTTATTTTCTTATAATTCGTAACCGTGCAGACGGCACATCTCCTTGACCGGCTTCCCCCTTCCATGTTACCATACTGGTAACTCTGATTAATATAAGGAGGTTTCAATGGAAATAGAACGAAAATATCTTGTCGGCCAGGTGCCGGCGGACTGCCAGACCTATCCCTTCCACCAGATCGAACAGGCCTATCTCTGCACGGAACCGGTGGTACGCATCCGGCGGGAGGACGAGGCGTATTATCTCACTTACAAGTCAAAAGGATTGATGGTAAGGGAGGAATACAACCTGCCGCTGACGAAAGAAGCCTATGAACATCTCCTCACGAAAGCGGACGGCAATGTGCTCACGAAAAAACGGTATCTGCTTCCGCTGCCGGGGCGGGAGGATTTGACGGTGGAGCTGGATGTGTTTGAGGGGAAGTTTGAGGGGCTTGTGCTGGCTGAGGTGGAATTTGAGACCGAGGAAGACGCTCTTCATTTCCAGGCGCCGGAATGGTTTGGGAAAGACGTGACATACTCGGGAGAATATCAGAACAGCCGGTTAAGCCGCCTTTAAAAAGCGTCTTAACCGGCTGTCCGGCCTTTAAGCAATCACCAACAGAGGTTACAGGTTACTGGGAAGCCGCCGCATCTGGCGGGCTTGCACCGCCGATCACCGTCTGGCCGGCTGCCGGTTCTGTCTCTGCCTTTATCTCTCTCAACGGGGCCGCCATGGCGGTAAGGTCCGCCGCTACCTTGATGTAATCCACGGTGTACTTCGTATCTACCTTTTCTCCCGCCGCCATCTTCACAGCCACGTCTGCCGCTGTGTGGGACTGGCCGACATGGTCGTTTAATACCGTGCCGGTCACCGTTCCTTCTTTCACATAGTTAATGGTTTCTTCCAGTGCGTCAACCCCGAGTAAGTAAATATCTTTGCCCACGGTTCTGCCTGCCGCCTCAATCGCCGCCTTTGCGCCGTTTGCCATGGCATCGTTGTTGCAGAACACCACTTCCACTCGTTTGCCGTACCGGGACAATGCCTTGGCCGTCAGTTCCTGGCCCTTGGCCTGGTCCCAGTCACCGCGCTCCTCAAAGAGTTTCCTCGTCTTCATACCGCCGTCTTCCAGCGCCCGGATGGAATATTCGGTCCGGTACTGGGAATCAATATTTTCCTCATCGCCCATGATCATCACATAAGAGACGATTCCGTCACCATTAAAATCCCCTTTATTCGGAGTCCCCAGTATGATTTCTCCCTGGTAGGTTCCCGACTGTCTCGCATCCGCTCCCACATAGGCCGCCGCAATGGCTTCCTCCGACCACCGCCTGATTTCCGCCTCATCCGGCTCCCGGTTGATAAATACGGCCGGTATTCCGGCTTCTTTACACCGGTCTGCCACGGATTCGGTTGCGGACGCCTGCACCAGATTCAGAATCAGGACGTCAACGCCCTGGGCCAGAAAATTGTCAATCTGCTCATTCTGTACTTCCTGATCCTCCTTGCCGTCCATGATGGTAATGTTGTTCTCAGCGATTCCGTACTGGCTGACTAAATAATTTTTCAATTCTTCCCGGTACAGGGTCATGAAGTTATTGTCGAACTTGTAAATACAGATCCCTGCCTTTAAATCGCTGGCCGCCTTCGTCCCGCTATTCTCCGCGGCCGCCTGTGTGGCAGACCCCGGACCGGAAGCCGGGGCATCAAAGCCTTTCCTTCCACATGATGCCATGGCGGCAATCATGGACACGGCCAGCGTCAAGGCCGCCGCCTTTCCAAATCGTTTCATAATAAAGTCCTCCCTGAACGATAACATAGTTACACGGTGACCTCTTTTTGAAGGGTGATCGAGTAGATCAGGCGTTCCGCCACGTGTTTGCCGGTCATCTGTTCCAACGCCCGCTGGTAGTAATCCAGCTGGCTCTTATAACGTTTGATGAAGTAGTCTTCCTGTCCTTCCGATACCCGGTCGGTCTTGTAGTCGATGAGAACCAGCCCGCCATCCTCCTCCAAGTAGGCGTCGATGATTCCCTGAACCAGCACCAGCTCCCCGGAGTTGGCAAATCCCATCTCGGAAGCCGGGATTCCCATGACGAACTGCTGTTCCCGATGGCAGAGTCCCTTCTGCTGGGCGGCCTTCATGCGCTGTCCCAGAGGGGAAATGAGAAACTGCCAGAGTATGTCCGCATCCAGCATCTTCCAGTCTGCCTCCTCCATCTTTTTGTTATCCAGAATAGCCTTTAATTCGCGGGCCAGGTCCGGCTTGGTGGTGACGGAGGTGAAATCCAGAAGTTCCAGGGCGCGGTGGTAGGCCGTACCACGGCTGGCGCCGTAGTTTTGGCCGGTTTTGGATACCCATTTTTTGGAAGTGCCGGGCTCCTCACAGAATTCCGGTTTCACCGGCTGGTACAAGCTGTCCCAGTCGTCGGCGTCCTGTCCCATTTTTTTCAGTTCGGACACGGACATTTTGGTGTGGAGGGTGATATCGGCTTTGTAAGGGTATTCAAAAGCCAGGACCGAAGTCAGGGTGTCTAAATACTCCTGGTTTCCCGGTGTGGTCAGATCCATCTGCAGTAATTCCTCTTTGGATATCTGTTTTTTCACCTGGCGGACCACCTCCTCTCCCACCAGCTCCTCCAGCGGGATTTCCGTGGAAATGATGGAGTCCCGGGAGTTTGGAAGGCTCATCAGGAGCCAGTCCAGACAGGAGCCGGCCGCTGACAGGATGGTGTAGGGGATGGCGGTTCCGTCACTTGGAATCTGCCCCCACTTTTCCATTTTTTTGTCAAGATACCGGTCGGTGGCTGTCATAATCAGCTTTTCTTTGGCTCGGGTCATGGCGACGTAGAGGACGCGGAGTTCCTCTCCCAGACTGTCTAAATCCATCTTACGTTTCAACACGTTTTTTTTCAGCGTGGTAGACTTCAGGCGCAGATCCGGGTTTAAGTAGTCGGTCCCGATACCTAAGTCGGCGTCAATGAGAATTTTGCCGCGGACATCCTGCTTGTTGAAGGCTTTGCCTAAGCCGGCCAGGAAAACGATGGGGAATTCCAGGCCCTTGCTCTTGTGAATACTCATCAGACGCACCATGTTCTCGCCGTCGCCGGGAGCCGAGGCCTCGCCGAAATCGGTGTCATATTTTTTTAAGTTATTGATGTAGCGGATAAAATGAAACAGGCCTTTGTAGCTGGTCTTCTCGTAGGCGGACGCCTTTTCCACCAGCATATCTAAGTTGGCCCGCCTGGTCTCTCCCGCCGGCATGGCCGACACGTAATCATAGTAACCGGTTCTTACGAAGACGCGGTAAATGACCTCGTGGATGGGAAGGTAGGCGGATTCGCGGCGCATTTCCGTCAGGAATTGGTCGAAGGCGCGAAGTTTTTCTGTAAGTGACGTCAGGATCGCATCCCCAGTTTTTTCACCTGATGGCTTCGCATCTTCTTCGGCCCGGGACCTGCTCTGCGTATCCAGCTGCTCTTGATTCTCTGCCTCCAGTTCCAGGCAGAATCTCCACGCGCCATACAGGCCACGGTCCTGTCCTTTATCCGGGTGCTTCTTATATATGGCCATCATATAGGCCAATTCTTCGTCCGTCACGCCTGCCACCGGGGATTTGAATACGGCGGCAAGCGGAATATCCTGCATTGGGTTGTCGATCACCGCCAGAATCGCCAGCACAGTCTCCACCTCAATGGTATTAAAGTACCCGGTGCCGGTGTCTGCATAGGCGGGAATTCCCTCCTGAGTCAGCACATTTAAGAAGGAATCGGTCCAGCCGCTGATGCTGCGCAGAAGTATCACCATATCCTGATAGCGGGCTGTGCGGTAATGCTTCTCTTCCTTATCCCACACCAGCAGACCGGTGTCCTCGTCTGTCAATTCCCGGATTCGGCGGGCGATCAGTTTTGCCTCGATTTCCTTGCTGGTGTAATCCGCCATTTCCTCCCATTCCGCCGTACGCCGGTGAGAGGAATGTTCCTCTCCGGCTGGCCGGGAGGCATCTTTTCCGGTGTTGACAAGAAGCAGTTCTGTCGGGGTGCCGGCCCGGCAGGCTGTAATCCCGTCTTCCACGGTACTGGCGGCCTCATCAACCACCGGGTAAACCGGTTCAAACACGGCCCCCGGATGCAGGGCGGCATCCTCCGTATACTGGATGTTGCCCAGGTTCTTTGTCATGATGCTGTAAAAGACATCGTTGACGCTGGCGAGAACGGAGGCGCGGCTTCGGAAGTTCTGGTGAAGCTCGATCTTCTGGCTGGCGCTCTCCCCGGTGGTGTAGGTCTCATATTTCTCCATAAACAGTTCGGGCCTTGCCAGACGGAAGCGGTAAATGCTCTGTTTGACATCCCCCACCATAAATACGTTGGGACGCCCGAATCTGGCTCCTGACAGGCTGTTAATCAGCTCTTCCTGTACATAATTGCTGTCCTGGTACTCATCCACCAGAATCTCCCGGTACTGGCCGCTGAGTTCATCGGCTGCTGCGGTGTAGCTTATTTTGCCGTCCTCCTGTTTCACAAGGATCTCCAATGCATAGTGCTCTAAGTCGTTAAAATCCACCACATTCTTCTCCCGCTTGCTCTCCTGGTAGCGGGCGATAAACCCAGTAGTCAGTTCCAGCAGAATTTCCACCACGTCGCTGGTTCCAATCATGTCAGACACGGCTTCCCCGATATCCTCGAAGCCGTAATTCTCTTTAAGCCCCGCCACCGCTTTTTTGATCCGGTCACGGCAGCTGGTGACAAATGTCTTCTTCTCCGGGTCGATCTCCTTGCTTCTGGCGGCCGCCAGCCTGCCAAAGACGGACTCCCGCAGCCCCTTGCTCAGGCTCTCATAATCCTCAGCGTCCCGGAGGCCCCTCAGCATTGCCAATTCTGTTTCCAACGTGGGAAGATAGACCTCCGGCCCGCCTTCCTCCGTGCAGACATCTATGGCCGCTTCCAGCTGCTCACACAGTTCCCCCAGCTGTTTTTTCACATCATTCATGAGGAATGCCATCCAGGCTGTCTCCTCCAAATGGCCTTCCTCCAGCTCCCGGATCTCCTTCCTGCAGTTCTCAATCCACAGGGCGGGCCATGGGTTGCTCTGGGCGAAGTTGTAGACCTGCATAATATAATCTTCAATCCCGCCGTCCGCTTTTCCCGCGGCATAAGTATCCACAAACTGTTCGAACCGGGCGTCGCCCAACTCATAATACTCCTCCAGCAGCTGCTCCATGGCATCCTTGCGAAGAAGCATTAACTCTCCCTCATCTCCGATACGGAATCCCGGGTCAATCTCCAATACATTAAAATGATCTCTGATCAGATTCAGACAGAAGCTGTCAATGGTGGTAATCTGGGCGTGGTGAACCAGGGTGGACTGCAGCTGTAAATGCTCGTTGTCCGGCTGCTCCGCCAGTTTTTTTTCCACGGCCTGACCGATTCTCTCCCGCATCTCCGCAGCCGCCGCTTTGGTGAAGGTCATCACCAGCAGCTCGTCCATATCCACCGGGTCCGTCTCGTCCGTTACCATCTGAATAATCCGCTCTACCAGCACCGCCGTCTTGCCGCTCCCGGCCGCCGCCGAAACCAGCAGATTCCGGTTTCTGGCCCATATCACCTGTTGCTGTTCCGGTGTCCAGTTCATTCTGCCCCACCTCCTTCGTTCTGGTCTGCTGCTGCCATTCGTTCACTCTCGTTTACTGCTTCCCCGGCCATACCCGTTTCTTCACTCTCCCCAATAATCTGCTCCCAGACTTCCTCCGGCTTCATGGATGAAAATCTTCGGAATCCGTACCCTTTCACTTTCTGGTCGAACCCGCACACCGCATGGTACGGACAGTAGTCACAGGCTGTCGCCATGCCCTGTTTATACGGTTTCACCCGGATATCGCCTTCCAGAATCCCTCTTCCGCTGTTTTTTAGCTGCTCTCTCACAAATCCCTTCAGCAGATGGAACCGCTTCTCACTGGCTACCGTGGAATAATTTTCCTGAATCAGCCCATTCTTCATCGCCACCGGAATCACATCCGATTTCGTCTCAATCTCCCGGTCCAGATGCTCAATCACTTCCAGATCACTGTTCACCAGACCGTTCATTTTCAACTGTTCCAGAATCTGGCTTCCAATCTCCTCCTCCGTGATGCCGCTCTGTTTGTCCACCATAGGGTCCTTGATATTGTAATAAAAAATTCCCGCCGGAACCACCTTCTTATCCGGGTGCTTCCGCTCCTCAAGTTCTGTCACCGCATCCATATAGACCACCAGCTGCAATTGAAGCCCATAGTACAGCGCCGCTAAGTCAAACCGGGTGCTTCCCGATTTATAATCAATAATCTTTACATAGACATGCTCTTCATCTTCGCACAAGTCCATCCGGTCGATTCTTCCCCGCAGATAAAGAGATTCCTCCTCCGACAGCTTTAATTTCATAGCCTGCAGGTTGTCAATGGCCGAGAACGACACCTCAAACCCAACCGGTTTAAAGTCCCCTTTCTTCAGCTGCTCCACCAGCGCCCACATGGTCCGGTCCGTGATCCGCTCCACCTTCCGGGCCAGATACTGGTTCCTGGCCGAGCTCTGCAGGATCGTGTTGCCGTAATCACTAGTCACCTTCTCCACGCAGGACCTCACCAGTTCCTTTCTCCCGCTTTCCGTCAGCATTTGTGCGGTAATCCCCTGTTCCGCCATCTCCTTAAAACACAGGTCAATAGAGTCATGGAACAGATTGCCCATATCCACAGCCGCCAGCTGGTACTCCTGCCGCTCCAAAAGCTCCAGCCCATAATTCAGAAAATGGGCGTACGCGCAGGCCGCGTATTTCTCCAGCCGCGTCACGCTTCCCTGGAGAATGGTGC
This sequence comes from Bacteroides thetaiotaomicron, assembly GCA_034142505.1. Lineage (GTDB taxonomy): Bacteria > Bacillota > Clostridia > Lachnospirales > Lachnospiraceae > Hungatella_A. The sequence continues at coordinate 4,430 of JAWZDV010000086.1, read as the reverse complement.
CGTAGAGCGCCCTGGCCGCCGCCTTCCCGATTCCCCGCTCCTCATAGGAATAAAAGGCCGCGTCCACCAGCTGCCGGACGGACTCCCCGTACTCCTCGGAGCCCGCAAACCACCGGTAAACCTCTAAAAACTTCTCATCCTCCCGGTGATTTTCATAGTCACGAAGCCCGGCAATCAGATACTCCCGGCCTTCCGCCAAAGAGCCAACCTCCCGCGTCTCCTTCTTCCCGTCCATAACCACAAGCTTTGGAAACAGCCGCCGTACATCTCCGATCAAGCTGGAGGGCCGCAGACTCTTCCCCGAACTGTCAAAGGCCGAGTAGGACAAAATCAGCTGCCGTTTCGGCTTCGTCATCATCAGATACAGATAGAACCGCTGCATAAAGCTGTCCTCTCTCGAGGTCGGCGCCAGCTCCATCCGGCAGCGTTTAAGCATCGACCGGTCCGCATCGGTCAGAATCCCGCCCGTATTTTTCTTCATGGGCACGATCCCGTCATTGACTCCCACGAAAAACAGCACGGAAATCTCATCCAGCCTTGTTCTGGTGATATCTCCCACCACAACCCGGTCCACAGTCGCCGGAATCACACCCACGGTAATCTCCCCAAATCCCGCGTCCAGAATCTCCGCAAATTCCCGCCGGCTCATCCGCTCCTTTCCCAGCAGATGCACCATCCGGTCAAGCAGCTCCATCACAAGACCGTAAACCTGCCCATACTCCTTGGCCAGACTATATTCTCCCACTTCCTCAAAATGCTTCCGGTACCCGTCTAACTTCTCCTCCACAAGACATTCCGCCAGGCAGTCCACCACCGCTTCCGCCATCATGCTGACGGTAGCCTCCTCCTCCCGGAGGGCCTCGCGAAGCCGGGAAAGCGGCCCAAGCACCTCTTCCCGAAATTCATTTAACTCGGTTAAATTCAGGTTTTTGCTTCCCCTTTGCTCCCATTCCCAGGTCTGGTTCCACCGCTGATATCCCCGGATTCCCAGAGCCTTCACATAATTTTCCAGCCGGTCAATCATCTCCCGGCGCTCCGTCACCAGCCCGGTCTTCAAATAGCGGAACACGCTCTCATAGGAGAAATCCTTCTGCACCACCTCTAAAGCGGCGCGGATCAGCTCCACCATGGCATTTTCCAGAATGGACTTTTTGTCATCCATAAAGCAGGGTATCCCCTCCGCCCCAAACTGGTTCATAAACTCATGGCCGTAGCTTGGCAGATCCCCGGTAATAACGGCAATCTCCCGGTAGCGCACATTCTCCCGCTGCACCAGCCGGTGGATCTGCCCCGCCACCCAGGCCACCTCCTGCCCCGGTTTCCCAGCCTGATAGATAGAGATCTCCGACGGCTCCTTCTCATAGGCCGCATTGTCATACCGGTAGAGATGTTTCTCCAGAAAGCCAATGGCAGGACTGTCCGCAAACCGTTTCAACCCGTCCTCCCCCAGCACAATATCGTCGTCTTTAGAGATTCCGTTCTGCGACGCTAAATCCGTCAGCCTGCACACGATCTGCTTACTCATATAAAACAGATTCTGCAGCCTGCTCTCCTTGTAAGGATTGGACGCCGGGTCCACAGTGACAGTCACAATTACCTTTTTTGCATAGGTAAATAACAGTTCAATCAATCGGTACTGCACCGGTGTAAATCCGGTGTATCCGTCCAATGTCACCACGCTGTTTTTAATCAACTCCGACCGGGGCAGCACCCTGCACAACACGTCCAAAATCTCTTCCGCCGTGATATACCGCTCCTCAATCTCCTCCTGAAATCCCTTGTAAATGACAGTCAAATCCTTTAACTTCTCCTGAAGCAGGGGACTCTCGCTCTCCTTCACCGCGCTTTCCAGTTCCTCCGTGCGGATGCCGTACTGGTAAAGCTCCGACATCATGGATTTCAACTGGCTGATAAACCCGTTCTGGTTTAAATGCCCCTGAAACAGAGACAGTTTCCGCTTCTGCTCCGCCGCTACCTTCCGAAGCACCATAGATTTTCCGGTGTCGTCTAAGATGTCCAGCGTGGTCACCGCCAGCTCCTCAAACACCCGGTAAGCCAGACGTTTGAAACTGACAATGTCAATGTTCATGGTTCCATGGCTGGGATGAAGGGTGACGATCTCCTTCTGGGTCTGCATGGTGAACTGCTCCGGCACAATGGCGATATACTGGCCTTTCGGGTCCTCCATGGACATCTGGATTAGGTTTTCATATAAAAGTCTGGTCTTTCCGGCACCGGAACTTCCCAGAATGAATTGTAATGACATGGTGGCCTCCTAAGTATTGGTTTTGGGTACAGTATACCATAAACTGCCCCCAATTTTTAGCATAATCTTTTATTTCCATTAATAGACTATAACAAATCAATCTGGAGGTTCTGCCATGAGCTCCAAAACAAAAATAGTCGTACTGCGGATGAAAGAGATTGTCTATACCGCCATCTTTATCGGGCTTGCTATTCTTCTTGTATCTCTGTTCTTAATTATGTTCCGGCCAAAGAAAGATTCCGTGCCCAGCTCCGCAGATGCGGACTTATACGTACCTGGCGTGTACACAGCCTCGCTGGTTCTCGGAAGCCAGAATGTCAATGTGGAAGTGACGGTAGACGCCGACCATATTAATTCTGTTGCACTGGCTCCCTTAAGCGATTCCGTAGCCACCATGTATCCGCTGATGCAGCCTGTCTTTGAAGACCTCGCAAACCAGGTGTGCGCCGCGCAGTCCACCGAGAATCTCTCCTACTCCATGGAGACCCGTTACACCTCGTCGGCCTTAATAAGTGCCATCGAACAGGCTTTACAGAAAGCGGAAATCAAAGAAGTACAATAGATATTGTATTTGGGAATCGGCTGTGATATAGTTCTGATAGAACGTACATTACTTACATATGAGAGGTCAGACATGAGCCAGGAATTCAACAGCAAACCAACAAAGACAAATCAGATAACAGAAGGAGTCATTTGGCAGCAGCTTCTTCTGTTTTTCTTTCCTATTTTATTTGGAACCTTTTTTCAGCAGCTTTATAATACCGTGGATGCCATCGTGGTTGGGCGGTTCGTGGGCAAAGAGGCGCTGGCGGCCGTGGGAGGCCCTACCGGGACTCTGATTAACCTGTTAGTCGGAGCCTTTGTAGGGCTTTCCTCCGGCGCCACCGTCATCATTTCCCAATATTACGGGGCCAAAAAGGAGGACAAGATGAGCTGGGCCATCCATACCTCCGTGGCCTTTGCCTTAAGCTGCGGGGCGGTGATGATGGTGGTCGGCATTGCAGGGGCTTCCGCCGCTCTGCGGGCCATGGGGACTCCAGAGGATATCATGGAGTATTCCTCCCTCTATCTGCGGATCTACTTTGTAGGGATCATCCCCAACCTGATTTATAATATGGGCTCCGGCATACTCCGGGCAGTGGGAGACTCCAAACGGCCCCTTTACTTTCTCATGGCAAGCTGTATCACCAACATTGTGCTGGACATCCTCTTTGTAGTGGTGTTCCACATGGGTGTGATGGGAGCGGCGCTGGCTACAATTCTGTCGCAGACAGTCAGCGCTATATTAGTTATCATCGTACTGACCAGAACGAAGGAGATCTACCGGCTGGACTACAAGTTGGTCCGCATCGACCGGCGGATGTTAAAGCGGATTGTCCAGATCGGACTTCCGGCGGCTCTTCAGTCGGTGATGTACTCCTCCTCCAATATTATTATCCAGTCCAGTGTCAACGGACTGGGGACCGATACGGTGGCGGCCTGGACGGCTTACAGTAAGATTGACAGTTTATTCTGGATGATTATCAGCGCCTTCGGCATCTCTGTCACTACCTTTGTAGGGCAGAATTACGGTGCGGGAAATATGGACCGTGTGCAAAGCGGCATCCGGGTCTGCTTAGGGATGTCCATCGCCGCTTCCATTGGACTGACGGCTTTCCTATACGTCTTCGGCTATCCCATCTTCACGATTTTTACCGATGACGCGGCAGTGCTTCAAAAGGGAATGGAGATCCTGCATTTCCTAGTACCCACCTTTATCACCTATGTAGCCATCGAGATCTACTCCGGCGCCCTCCGCGGCGTGGGCGACTGCTGGATACCCATGCTGATCACCTGCGTGGGCATCTGCGTGCTGCGTGTAGTCTGGATTCTCCTGGCCGTTCCAATCCGGCCGGATATCAAAACAGTCATCTTCAGCTACCCGCTGACCTGGGTAGTGACATCGATTTTATTTATCATCTATTTCCACCGGTTCAGCCGGCTGCGGGGAAGAGAGAATCACGCTTATGCCTAGTTTTTTTCTGAACCTTGGATAAATGGGGAGTTTAGGATGAAGGTTGCGGGAGGTAAAGTGCATCGTTCCTTCCGCCAATAAAGTTACCGGGAAATCACGAGATCCAATACCTGGCGGGGAAGGCTCCCTGGGCGGGCTCTGGCTGGTCGA
>JAWZDV010000085.1:0-15452 GCA_034142505.1 Bacteroides thetaiotaomicron | reverse complement strand
GATAAAAAAGGAGCCCAAACATGACATTTGTTCAAACTGACAATGCGCTGAAACCAAATGGCCACTATTCCCAGGCCATCATCCACGACAATCTGATATATTTATCCGGCATACTGCCATTTCACAAAGAAACCGGCAGCTACGTGGAGGGGAATTTAAAAAAACAGATGCTGGTCGTCTTAGACAATCTGGACTGCATCTTACAGGCAGCCGGAACGGATAAATACCACGTGATAAAAACGGTCGTTTATATTCCTGATATCACCTTGTGGCCCGAAGCTAACGACTTATACTCCCAGTACTTCGGCCCCCATCGTCCGGTGAGATCCATAGTTCCGACCAACACGCTGCATTTTAATTCCAATATTGAAATGGAAGTCATTGCATGTATTGAGTAACGAGGAAAAGCAAAAGACCTCTGACCTAAGCGGGAATCCATAGGATACCAGCCGCAGGTCAAAGGTCTTTTTATTGATACTTTATATTAACTCACACTACTCCCTGGCTTCCAGACGCGTCAGCGCTCTCTTGAGTGCCATCTCGGCACGCAGAGTATCCGTTTCCGCACTGTTCTCCTTCAGCCTTCTCTCCGCCCTCACGCGCGCTTCCTCCGCACGGTTGGCATCGATCTCTTCCGGCCACTCGGCCACTTCCGCCATGATCACGACCTGTTCCGGGAGAATCTCCACGAAACCGGAGATCAGGGAGGCTTTTTTTACCTCGCCTTCCTCGTGGATCTTTAACACTCCCGGAGAAACGATCCCCGTCAATGGAATGTGGTTGGCGTAGACACCGATCTGGCCTTCCGTCGTCGTCAGCTCCACCATGGAAGCGTCCCCTTCATAAAAGACTTTATCCGGGGTGACAATCTTTAACTTAAATACATCAGCCATGTTCTACCCCTTTCTTATTTCATGCGGGCAAGAACATCGTCAATATTACCTGCATTCAGGAAATAGCCCTCCGGCACGTCATCATGCTTGCCTTCCAGAATCTCCTTGAAGCCCTGAACCGTCTCGCTGAGCGGAACGTAACGTCCCTCTAAGCCGGTAAACTGGCCCGCAACGAAGAATGGCTGGGACAAGAATCTCTGAATCTTTCTGGCGCGGGATACGGTCAGCTTGTCTTCCTCAGAAAGCTCATCCATACCAAGCATAGCGATGATATCCTGAAGTTCTTTGTATTTCTGAAGCACCTGTTTTACACGCTCAGCCACCTCATAATGCTCCTCACCCACAATACGCGGGTCCAGGATTCTGGAGGTGGACTCCAGAGGATCAACCGCCGGATAGATACCCAGCTCCACAATGGCACGGCTGAGAACCGTGGTTGCATCCAGATGGGCGAATGTATTGGCAGGCGCCGGGTCCGTCAAGTCATCGGCAGGCACGTAAACAGCCTGAACGGATGTGATGGAACCGTTCTTGGTGGAAGTGATACGCTCCTGAAGAGCACCCATCTCCGTCTGAAGAGTCGGCTGGTAGCCAACGGCCGAAGGCATACGTCCAAGCAGTGCGGACACCTCAGAACCGGCCTGTGTGAACCGGAAAATGTTATCGATAAACAACAGCACATCCTTGCCGCCCTTGTCACGGAAATACTCCGCCATAGTCAGTCCTGTCAAGCCCACTCTCATACGGGCTCCCGGCGGCTCGTTCATCTGCCCGAATACCATGGTGGTCTTGTTGATAACCCCGGATTCCGTCATCTCATAATATAAGTCATTTCCCTCACGGGTACGCTCGCCAACTCCGGTGAATACGGAATATCCGCCGTGCTCCGTAGCGATGTTTCGAATCAGCTCCTGGATCAGTACGGTCTTGCCGACACCGGCGCCGCCGAACAGTCCGATCTTACCGCCCTTCTGGTACGGACACAGTAAGTCAACGACCTTGATACCGGTCTCCAAAATCTCTGTCTCCGTGGACTGCTCCTCAAAGGTTGGGGCTTTTCTATGAATGGGAAGATACTCTTCCACAACCGGCGCTTCTTTATTGTCGATCGGATCACCTAACACGTTGAAAATACGTCCCAAGGTGTTCTCACCAACAGGTACGGATATGGGGGCGCCTGTTGCCACCGCGTCCATGCCTCGTACCAGACCATCCGTGCTTCCCATGGCGATACATCTTACCGTATCATCACCGAGATGCTGGGATACCTCAACAACCAGCTTGCCGCCATCATTTGTCGCGATGTTCACCGCTTCATTGATCTCCGGCAGCTTCCCCTGGCTGAACTTGATATCCAGAACCGCACCGATAATCTGTGTGATCTTACCAATGTTTTGCTCTGCCATCTTGTTTCTCCTTATTTTTTTTATACAAATATACCGCTTAACCGATTGCGTTGGCACCGGCGATAATCTCAGTAAGTTCCTGAGTGATCGCACCCTGTCTGGCCCGGTTGTACTGTAAGCTCAATGCCTCAATCATATCCTCCGCATTGCTGGTTGCCGAATCCATGGCCGTCATACGGGCCCCGTTTTCGCTTGCAACCGCTTCCAGCAAAGCGCCATAAATCAAACTACTCATATACTTCGGAACGATCGCGTCCAGAACCTCCTCGTCGGCCGGCTCATAATTCATCAGCGCGCCTGCCTTGGCATTGGGGTCCACCGCGGCGGTATCAATCTCCACCGGAAGCAGCTTGATCAGCTTCGGCTCGTGGACAACCGTGTTCTTAAACGAAGTATAAGCCAGATAAATCTCCCCGATCTTTCCCTGTGCAAACGCATCTAAAAGCTCTAAGGTAATATCAGCCGCATCACGGTACATCGGTTCATTGATGACATCGTGATAATCAGCTTTAATCTCAAATCCCTTTCGTGCCAGGCCGTCGCGGCCCTTCTTGCCGATAGCGTACACATAGGTGTCCGCCGCGGGAAGTTCACTGCTCACCAGCTTCACAATATTGTTGTTGTAGCCGCCTGCCAGTCCACGGTTGGACGTGATGGCGATCACCGCCTTCTTGTCCGTCTTCCCCGGCTGGAGGTATTTGTGGTGAATCGTTCCCGACTTTTGCAGCATAGAACTGATGGTTTCATACATCAGGTTAAAATACGGTTTGGAATTCTCCGCTTTTACTCTGGATTTCTGTAATTTGACTGTGGCGACCAGCTTCATGGCTTTCGTAATCTGTTCCGTACTCTGGATACTTGCTCTTCTGCGTTTTATATCTCTCATGGATGCCATGACGTCTCACCTGCTTTCTTACATTCCCGTTCTAGCGTTCCGCTTTGCATTCTGCGATCGCCTTGGCAAGCAGTTCATCAACCTCAGGAGTAATCTCTCTGGTGGTCCTTAACTTCTCCGGGATCTCAGGATACTTGGCATCAATGAATTTAAACAGCTCTTTCTGGAAATCCAGCACTTCATCAACCGGGATGTCCAGAAGGAATTTTCTGGTTGCCGCATAGATGATCATAACCTGATACTCTACGGCCATCGGCTGATACTGTGGCTGTTTTAACACTTCTTTGATCCGCTCGCCCTGTGCCAGCTGCTCTGTGGTAGCCGCATCCAGCTCGGAACCGAACTGGGCGAAGGAAGCAAGTTCACGGTACTGCGCCAGCTCCACACGAATCGGAGCGGCAATCTTCTTCATCGCCTTGATCTGAGCCGCGCCACCTACTCGTGATACGGAAAGACCGGCGTTGATTGCAGGACGGAAACCGGCATTAAACATCTCGGTCTCCAGATAGATCTGTCCATCCGTGATGGAGATCACGTTTGTCGGGATATAGGCCGAAACATCGCCTGCCTGAGTCTCGATAATCGGAAGGGCCGTCAAAGAACCGCCGCCCAGATCATCGGACAGTCTGGAGGCTCTCTCAAGCAGTCTGGAATGCAGGTAGAATACGTCGCCAGGATATGCCTCACGTCCCGGTGCACGTTTTAACAATAAGGATAATGTACGGTATGCCGCCGCATGCTTACTCAAATCGTCATAGACAACTAATACATCCTCGCCATTCTCCATCCACTCCTCGCCGATTGCACAGCCGGAGTAAGGAGCAATGTACTGAAGAGGAGCCAAGTCAGATGCTGTGGATACTACGATGGTGGTGTAGTCCATAGCGCCGAACTCTTCTAATGTTTTCACAATATTGGCTACCGTGGAAGCCTTCTGGCCGATGGCCACATAAATACAGTGAACGCCCTGGCCTTTCTGATTGATAATGGTATCGATGGCAATCGCCGTCTTGCCGGTCTGACGGTCACCGATGATCAGCTCACGCTGTCCTCTTCCGATAGGGATCATGGCGTCAATCGCCTTGATACCGGTCTGAAGGGGGGTATCTACGGATTTTCTTTCGATAACACCGTGGGCCACACGCTCTACACGGCGGAACTTGTCGGTCTCAATCGGTCCCTTGCCGTCAATGGGCTGTCCCAGTGCATTCACAACACGTCCTGTCATGGCATCGCCAACAGGCACTTCTACCACTCTGCCGGTGGTTTTTACCGTATCTCCCTCGTTGATATTGACTGTATCACCGAGAAGTACGGCACCAACATTGTCCTCCTCCAGGTTCAAAACCATGCCGTAGATCTCTCCCGGAAACTCCAGAAGTTCACCCTGCATAGCGCTTTCCAGACCATGGATTCGGGCGATACCGTCAGCAACCTGAATTACGGTACCGACATTGGACACCTCAAGCTTGGTAGAATACTTTTCTATCTGTTCTTTAATCACAGAACTAATTTCTTCTGGCCTTAAATTCATGAAGGTTCGCACCTCTTTCCTACTAGATTTAATAATTGCATTACACCATCTGTACGTTTAAAAGACTTTTCTTTAGTTCGTACAACTGGGTTTTGATACTGCTGTCAACCACTCTGTCGCCGATGCGGATTACCAGTCCGCCAATCAGGGACGCATCCACCGCATAATTCATCTCAAATGACAAATATCCGGTGGTGGCCAGTAACCGTTCCTTCACCTGGGCCTTCTGAGCATCGCTCAGTTCCACGGCGCTGGTTACATATGCAGTACCTATTTTTTTATATTCCTTCACTTTCTCAATGAAATAAGTGAAAATGTCAGGAATGCTCTGCTGTCTTCCTTTGTCAACGATTGTTGCCAGGAAACCCATCACTCCGTCAGAGATTCTTCCGTCAAAAATATGTTTTATGACCTGGATTTTCTCTTCCTTTACAATCTGAGGGTGATTCAATAACTGCACAAGGTCGGACTGTTCCTGCCATATGGACTGGAGCGCCAGAACTTCCTCATATGTGGCGTCCATATTTCCCATATCCTGGGCTGCCTCAAACAACGCATCGCCGTATACCTTTGATACTAGCTTTGCCATGTACTCTCACCCATCTCCTTTAAAGTCTCCTCAATCAGGGTATCCTGAATCGTGGTATCAATGGAAGCGGCAACGACCTTGCCTGCCATCATCGATGCGATGGAGACAACTTCCTGCTTCATGTCATCTAAGGCTTTCTTCTTCTCTAACTCAATCTCACGGTTGGCCCGCTCCATAATTCTGGCTGCCTCTTCTCTGGCTTCCCCGACGATCTCTGCTTCTCTGGCCTTCGCTTTCTTGCGTGCGTCCTCCAGAATGCTGTCTGCCTCTTTTGATATCTCTCTCAGCTTCTCTTCATACTCGGCCTTCATGGCTGCCGCAGACTCCTTGTCGCTCGCTGCCTCAGCCAGTTCTCCGGCAATCTTCTGCCTTCTTTTCTCCAATACATCACGTACCGGATTGAATAGCAGATAGGATAATCCGAAGAACAGGATGAATATGTTGATTGCTGTCCAAAAAAATTCTGATAGCAGCTGCGGGTCAAATCCTATTAAACGTTCCAAGGTTCCGCCTCCTTCCTGTTTCTATTTTCCAATGTCTTTTCTCCTTATTTGAAAGGTTTTACGAACATCAGAATAATAGCAACAACAAGGCCATACAGACCGGTTGTCTCGGCTACGGCCTGTCCTAATAACATGGTCGATGTGATGTCTGATTTAGCGCCCGGGTTGCGGCCTACTGCTGCTGCGCCCTGGCCGGCTGCGATACCCTGGCCTACACCAGGTCCGATACCGGCGATCATTGCAAGGCCGGCTCCAATTGCTGAACATCCATAGATAAAATCCTGTCCTGAAATACCATTCATGTTTTAAATCCTCCTAAAAATTAAATTATTTTATTCCATCTTATCGTTAATATAAACCATCGTCAGCATACAGAATACGTATGTCTGAATACATCCTGAGAACAAATCACAGTACACATGAAGCGCCGCCGGAATACCAATCTTGGCGAACCATGGCATCATGCCGTACCAGAGTCCCATGATAATAATACCTGACAGTAAGTTGGCAAACAAACGCAGGGATATCGAAATGGGATTCGCTATCTCACCGATCACGTTAATTGGGAACAAGATCGGTATCGGCTGGAACAGGCTTGTAACATGTCCCACACCACGATTTTTGATTCCCTGGTAGTTCACAATGAAAAAGGTAAACATACCAAGCAAAAACGTGACGCCGAAGTCACCCGTGGGCGCTCTGAGTCCAAACAACCCGCTTAAATTACAGAATAAGATAAATAAGAATATCGTTCCGATGTAATTCACAAACCGCCTTGCATTTCCGCCCAGAATGCCATTTGCCATATTGTCAAGCATCTCCATGGCATATTCCAGCATGTTCTGAAAAGCTCCAGGCACATCGGTCGCTGTCTTCAACTTCCTGCTGGCCAGAAAACCGATCAGCAGTAATGTCAGGGTAATGATCCACGCCCCTATGGTAGTGGTTGTGATCCATAATTCCTGTCCAAAGGCATGGTACTTCAGTACGCCATGAATCATAAAATCGGGTTCATTGGCTATTATCGGCATTTTCATCATTCCCATACACCGTCCTCCTTTCTTAAAAGATACCTTCCGCTTATCAGTTCGTCACTGCGCCGCGCGAGAAGGCCCTGGAATAAAGAGTCTGCAAAAGCAGACTCTCGCGCCGGAGCGCGGCTGCCAAAGCAGCCATACTACCTAAGCGCGGAGTGCGCTTCCATAGCGGAGCGCTTCACGCTATGGGACGCTTTTTCCCAATAGTGTGAACTAGTGGCTGGAGAAACGCTCCAGCCTTGAGGCCTAAGGCCCCGAGAATCATTGCTACCGGGTTAATCTGTGGTCTTGTGCCAAGATATACAAGAACAATGATAAACACCACCTTGCGAATCATGGCATGAACAACCGTGGTTTTATTGGCATACGCTTCGTCCATGCTGTCGGCCACGCGCTCCGTAATGTAAGCCATATGAACCAGCATCAGCACATCCGACACAAAGCCGGCGGCCAGCCCCAGTAAAACCGGGGACAGCGCAAAACCAAGGCGGCCGTGAAACAGCCAGCCAAGCAAGCCCAATAGTAACACGTAGCACAGCATACCGACGGACATCTCAAGAACGAGACGTATGATATTTTTAGACATTCCCATCCTCCCTGTCTGTCTCTTCCGCATTGGTCCGAACACGGCTTGGCTGCTTGGGCTTCACAGCAGTCGGCACGGGATGTTCCCTGGCCTCCTTCTGCTTCTCCTCCTGCTCCTTCTTATCATCTCTCGCTTCCGCTGCGATCATCTTTTTCACCAGTACATAAGCGCACCGGCCGCCGGCCAAAGTCCCTATTATAAGAAGGGGCACCATCGTCTTCGTCCCGAACCGGGAGTCGATATAGTTGCCCGCAAAAATACACAAAAAGATGGGCGTCATAACGCTGAGCCCCAGCTGCATCACCAGGCTCAAACTGCGAAATACACTCTTCTTGTATTTCATCCACCCACCTCTTTCTCCATCTTTGCGCATGTAACCTATATTATAACCAAAGTTTTTTATTTTGTCTATTAATCATGTGTATTTCATACATTTTTTATGTGTCCATTCCTATTGTTAGATAATTATTTAACATACCTGGAGCTTTAGTCGTGATTTTTAACCGTCATTGCTTGCATGTTTGTTCCAATAATGGTACCATAAGGAAGATAAAAATCTTGAGAGGGGCTATACCATGAATTTAATCATACCAAAAGACTACGACCCGCATCTGACCGTCCGGGAGACGCAGGAAGCCATCAAATACATACGCGATACCTTTCAAAAGGAACTAGGCAAAGAAATGAACCTGGAGAGAATCTCCGCCCCGCTTTTTGTGGAGCAGAGCAGCGGTCTCAACGACGACTTAAACGGAACCGAGCGTCCGGTCAGCTTTGATCTGCTGGAGATGCCGGAGGACCCGGTGGTTGTGGTTCATTCCCTGGCGAAGTGGAAACGAATGGCGCTTCACGAATACGGATTCCAGCCGGGTGAAGGACTCTACACCAACATGAACGCAATACGCCGTGATGAGGAACTGGATAATCTTCATTCGGTCTATGTGGACCAGTGGGACTGGGAGAAAGTGATCACGAAAGAAGAGCGGAATCTGGACACCCTCAAAGATACGGTGCGGCTGATCTTTAAAATCATCAAACATATGCAGCATGAGGTCTGGTACAAATATCCGGATGCGGTGAAACATCTGCCAAAGGACATTTTCTTTATCACCTCCCAGGAACTGCTGGACCTGTATCCGGATAAAACTCCAAAGGAGCGGGAAAATCTCATCGCAAAAGAACACGGCTGTGTCTTCCTGATGAAGATCGGCGAGAAGCTTTCCAACGGCGAACCTCATGACGGCCGTGCACCGGACTACGATGACTGGCAGTTAAACGGGGATATTTTATTCTGGTTTGAGCATTTACAGTGTGCCCTGGAAATATCCAGCATGGGAATCCGGGTGGATGAAAAGGCATTGGATGAACAGTTGAAAAAAGCCGGCTGCGAAGACCGCCGGAACTTAACCTACCACAAAATGCTGCTGAACGGCGAACTGCCTTATACCATCGGCGGAGGCATCGGCCAGTCCCGTCTGTGCATGCTGCTGTTAGACCGAGCGCATGTGGGCGAGGTCCAGGCCAGCATCTGGCCGAAAGAGATGAAAGAAGAGTGCCGGAAACACAAGATCTTCCTGTTATAATCCCATCCGGCCCCGGGAATTTCAAATTTGAAAAACTTGGGGCCGGATTTCTGTTGTCATAGTCTCGCAGGCGCCTTTTTTGCATGGATAAAGGAAATTGCTTCCTCCATATCCCCATCTTCCAATACCCGGTATTGAATCCAGCCGCCGTGGTCCCCGCAGGGGTAGCGTTCCGCCCAGAGTTTCTGCGCTTTTGGAGACATATTCACTATCATGTTCTCCGCCTTTGGCACCTGTCGGTCTCCAATCTGAATCATGATTGTAAAGGCTCCTTTTTCAAAAAACGCATAGCACAGATGAAATGACTTATGGCTCAGTTTATATCCCCAGCCATAATGGTTTCCAAAGGGGAATCGCAGCTCTTTCATGAGTTCGTATTGTCCGGATAGAATACTCTCCAGCCTGCCTAACCGTTCATACCCATCTTCTCCAATGTATTCCCTGATCTCCGCCACACTTGGTTCCTTGCTTTTATCAAGCATTCGTTCAAACATCACACACCTCCCATTTTTATCCTGCCTGTCATGTTATGAGCATATCACGATATTTTCTTTGCTACAACTATCATTCGCCCTTCTTTTCTGGAATACTCACAGGTAACCAATGTCAAAAGGGGAGTCTTCTCCTCCATTTCCACACCACAGTCATACAAAGAGCGGTCCTTCACGGTATCCACATACCGTTCATACTGCTCCTCATTCTCCGCCTGCATATCCAGATAAAAGCTCTTCTCCTCCTCAACAGCCGGAACCCTCAAAACTCCAATAATCTGATACTCCCCGCACGCTTCCAACGTATCAAACCGGATCACCGGATGTGCTTCATAAAAGCTCTCATCCTCATACCGGACCAAATCTGCAAACATAGACCCATCCTTCATATGATGCCCATACACCACTACATTCCGGCACCCGCCACCCAGCTTACAGTTCCCATCCGCAAACGGTACCCCATAAGCACTGGACTCCCCTTTCCAGTTATGGTCCAGATAAAAATCCTCCCCAGCCTCCGTCTGCATCACCGGATAATCAATCCTTGTCCCCTCAATCGCAATCCACCCCGCCAAATCATGATTCTGCCGCCACAGTACCTCATACCCCAGAAGTCTGAGATTCCCCTCGTCTTCCCAGTCCTCTGCTTCCATCTTCTCCTTAACAACATCATTTACCACAACTGCCGCCGATTCCAAAATCCCGCAGTTTTTCCCAGCACGGGCTGCCTCCCGCACCAGCAGCCATCCACTCCCAGCGGCCACTAGAATACAACATACCAGAAGAATATCTATAACCAATTTTTTTATTTTCATATACACTTCGGTAAATCCATTGAATGGCTGGCAATATAATCAATCAGCTCATTCGCCGAACTCACAATAAATACTCTCCTCCTTTTGGATGATAGCAGCGATCTTTCTTAATTCTGGAAAATAAATACTTGAATTTCAGCTGATACTTTAGAACATTTTTGATTAAAAGATAATACAGTTCTTTTATTGTAATCTCCCTCTCTGCCAGTGTCAATAGCAAGCACGCAAAAATAATCCATCTCCTAAAAACTATTTGAAGTATCCTCAACTATCTGTATAATAAGAAGAGACAGGTGGTGGCAGATATGTTTAAAATAGGGGAATTTTCGAAATTGACGCAGGTTTCTGTCCGGATGCTTCGATATTATGATGAAGCCGGGCTTCTAAAACCTTCACAGATTGATCCATGGACTGGTTATCGGTTATATTCCGTTGAACAGATTCCGGTGTTGAATAAGATTATTTATCTCCGGGACAGCGGTTTTCAAGTAGCGGAAATCGCGGCGGCTCTTGGGCAGAAGAATGACGCTTTTATTGTAGAGCTGCTCAATCGCAAACATCAGGAAATTGAACAAACAATTCAGTTGGAACAGGAAAAATTGAAGCGACTGGAGCTTGCCAGAGAAGAACTGCTGACCGGTAAAAATGAACTGCATTACAACATCTCAATCAAGTCAATTCCGTCTTATCAGGTCCTCTCCCTAAGGCGGGTTGTCCGTGATTATTACGCGGAAGGGGAACTGTGGCAGGAGATGGCGGAATTTGCCCGGACACACAAACTTCCCATCTCAGATCAAACATTTACCATCTACCATGATACGGATTACAGAGAACAGGATGTCGATATCGAGATCTGCGCTCCTGTGGAGCGAATGGGGATATCAGCGGACGGTTTCGTATTCCGGAAAACAGAAGCTGTCCCAGTCATGGCCAGCACCATGGTATACGGCCCCTTCCATAATATAGCCGGAGCCTACTTAACCTTTGCACGCTGGCTTCAGAAGCATTCCCAGTACCGAATGGGCAAAACCAGCCGGCAAATCGTCCACCGCGGTCCCTGGAACGAGAATATCCCTGATAACTATTTAACTGAGATTCAAATTCCTCTCGCAGACTCTCCACCAATTTAACAGCGGATTAAACATGGCAGGTTTCATCTTCCTAAGTTTAATCCGCTTCCTTCAATTTTCTATGTGGCACTCATTCGTATTGGACATCCCTCTTGTTTACATCCGGACACCTATACATTCCTAATTCCTGATAAACCTTCTCATAAACAGTTTCTCTTTCCGCTTCATCATAGGGTATCCATCTTACTTCCGCCAAATATTTCTCCAGCAATTCTTCCATCAGACTCCTATCGCCTTGATATCTGACATCATAAAAAAGACCAGCTAATATACCTTGTTCCTTTGCCTTTGAAAAATCAAAACCAGCCTCACTGAAATTAATACGTTCTCCGTCATCCACCGAAAAATTCAAATACTCCTCGTTTTCTTCTATCAGATAAAGTCTGTTCGTCAAATTTTCTTTTTCAAAAAAGTCTTTTAACTCCGAAACGTAAAATCCTTTCTCCACAATAAATTGTTTTACGCTCTCAGTTACTTTTTCATCATGAAAAATTGTTTGAAAAGCTCTGGCAAAAAATCTTCTTCTCCCTTTTTCCCCTATTTCACAAAGCCATAGCGGAATATCACAATTACCCGGGCGGAACTGATCCACATAACTGCTTTTGACGCAAAGCATCATCAGTTTATTAACATTTGTAAACTTTAAAAATGCCGGTGACATCAACGTATATCCATTCTTGCCAAAGAGGTATGCGGAAGGATTTGTCATACCGAGATTGAAGAGACCATATTCGTTACAATAATGGAATCCCACACGCAAAGCACGGGCGCATGAGAAGATTCCCTGGATTTCCTTCATTGCAATCAATCTCATAATTGTAAATCGATATCCCGCCTGCACAAATTCCTTTTTGCATGGGAAATCTGTCAGCTGATCTCTCGACAAATTAATTCGAACCCGGTTATCATAATCCACAATTGAGAGCGCCGGCGCTAACAAGGGAAAGCCGTATTCCGCAACATCCAGCCGGCATCCCTTCGGAACTGGTATTCCATTACAAAAAACACTAGGTCCACCTGCCGCCACATAATCATAACTCCACTTATAACTCTTAAAATCACGATTGCAAAGCTTATACCATCCTTCAAAGTCTTCCTTTTCATCTGGCACATGTTCTTCTTTTGTTTTAATAACCTCTCCATCCAAAACATAAGTGACCACAGGAGATTTAAAGCAGTACCATTCCATCCAGCCCGGGGAATCTGTTTCATGAACCAGCTGGTTTAGGAGTTTCTTCGTAGATTTAATAAGTATTTTAGTACCAATTTCTGCACTCACCCGCTCAATATTAATATTTTCCCGTTCAATTTCAATAGAAAAATTGTAGCCAAGGCGTTCTTTTTCACTTCTGGTTGTCACCTCTGCCTGAGATCCAAGCAAAAAGGCAGCCAAAACCCCGATTCCAAATTTACCTGTCCGGGAAATCAAGGAAGAATGATTCCGTATAAATTTCCCCTCCCAGATATCGCTGTTGCGAAATGATGCCCCCGAAACAAGAAAGTAGTTAATTATGACATCGTCACCCATACCGATTCCATTGTCTGTGATCTGAAAGGTTTCAGCCTCCCGATCTATTTCCACTCTTATACGAGGTATATACCTGGATCCTTTTTTAGATTCGATAAATCCCCTTTCATTGCAGGCATCTACCGCGTTCTGTAACAATTCCCTCACCCCATAACTTGGATCCTCATTGTAAAGGGGATAAATCAACAGCTTTAAAATATCCGGATTTGTATCCAAAACTGCTTTCTTTGTGACAAACTTCTCCTCAAAACGTTTTCTCGTCTTTTCTTCCAGAAGATTTGAATTGATACGACGAATTTTAAGATTTAACCTGCATTTTCCCGCATAAGACTCTCCCAGTACCGCCCAGCAAAGGTCCAATTCCCGCTGTATATTCCTAAGCCAATTCTCAACTTTAAGAAATTGACTGCTGCAATTAGGATTTGCATGAATATAGAGTGTCCCTAGTTTATCATTCCAGAGGTAGTCCTCATAATCGATCACC
The DNA here is from genome assembly GCA_034142505.1 of Bacteroides thetaiotaomicron. Taxonomy (GTDB): domain Bacteria; phylum Bacillota; class Clostridia; order Lachnospirales; family Lachnospiraceae; genus Hungatella_A. Next base: position 1,978 of record JAWZDV010000085.1, on the reverse strand, counting down.
TGATTCCATGAGTATTCTTCAATCGACACGGGCGACTGTTTACTCTGCATCGCTTCAATTACATGCGAAGCCCTGTCATAACCGGCATCCAGTGAATCTGCCATTCTCAGAACCGCCATCAGATAAAAGATATGTATACGCTTAGGTTCCTCCGGAGGCAAATAGCGTTCTGATAAATACTCATAAGTATCACGAAGAGACATCCCATGACTTCTTGCAATTAAGGCTATGATATCCCGTATCTCATCGTCAATTCCAGTATTTCTTAAAATATCCAGGTTCTCTCTTCCCATGAAACCGTGGTTTACGATCTCATAAGCCAAACGCGGATGATTTTGGCGCAGAAAATCTCCATACACCAATTTATATTGATCCGATACTATGTTCAACTTTAGAGGAAGCTCAGATGCCGTCTTCGTTTCTCCAAAAATACGGATTAATTTTTTATCTGAATAGCGTATTAACCGGTTTAAATAAACCTGCCATTCCTCTTTCCATGTGGATGAGTCCAATAATCCGGTTTTATAATCACTCATGGAGCCAAATAGAAGCTGTTCCAGTCCATCTTTTTTTATGAACATTCCCAGATCATGAGCCAAAACAGCCATCACCAAGACAGCCACCTCTCTAGCCGTCATTTCCTTCAATGATTCGTCCGTAATCAATCGATCACATAACTCTAACACCTTTTGAATATGTAAGATTCCATGATTAGTGTATTCCGGAAAATAGTAAGGTGTTTCATAAAAATAATCCTGTACATTTTCTATCACTTTCACCACATTTGCATGCCAAGACGGATTTTCTTCTAACTTTGCAATGAAACGATCTGGCAGTTTCCACTCATATCCCATAGGCCCCTCCTTTGTAACGATACTTGTTTTAAGTATATCACTTTAGGGCAGGCTTGACAATTTGTCCAAAACAGGATCATACCTATTGACTCTCACACGGTGTCAGGGTTTATCCTCCATTTACAAATAACGATTGGAGGAAATATATATGAGTCATTATCAAGTACACCCTATTGGAACCATCAAAAACAACGAGGAGGGCGCTTTCCTCATCCTGGAGCCCCAATACATCCCCGCCATACAGGCTCTGGATGGTTTCAGCCACATAAACGTCTTCTGGTGGTTCAGCGACTTTGACACCGAGGAGGCACGGGCCGTCCTTCAGACACCACAGCCCTACAAAAATGCGCCGGACATCATGGGTATTTTCGCCACCAGGTCCCCCATCCGTCCAAACCCAATTGCCTTAACCACATCGGAGATCATAAACATCGATCACGAGAACGGCATCATTCAAATTGCATATACCGATGCCAATGACGGCACCCCCGTCCTCGACTTAAAGCCCTACACGCCCAGCATGGACCGTGTAGAAACCCCCGGCGTTCCGGACTGGTGCAGCAAGTGGCCAAAGAGCACGGAGACCTCCGGGGACTTTGACTGGGAAACTGTATTTAATTTTTAAATCAAGGGAAATCATGCACGGCATAAAAGAAAAAAGTCCAGCATTTACTGGACTTTTTTAGAGCGCGAGACGGGACTCGAACCCGCGGCCTCGACCTTGGCAAGGTCGCGCTCCACCAACTGAGCCACTCGCGCATAACAAATATAAAGTTTTCAAAGCGGGTGATGGGAATCGAACCCACGTATCTAGCTTGGAAGGCTAGTGTTCTACCATTGAACTACACCCGCGGAATCAAGTTCCACAATACCTCGGGCCCGCGCCCTCCAGAAACTCCCATGCCTTGGACCGGAATCGAACCAGTGACACGAGGATTTTCAGTCCTCTGCTCTACCAACTGAGCTACCAAGGCCAATCCTCCATCTACTTGCAACAATTTCAGACTCGTTGATTTTACAACATATTTTTGTTCTTGTCAACTACCTTTTTCCAACTTTTTATCATTCTTTGTAGGTTTACAATACATGTGTTACAACTGAATAATTAAAAAGCAGAGAAGCTG
>JAWZDV010000084.1:0-60471 GCA_034142505.1 Bacteroides thetaiotaomicron | reverse complement strand
TCTACCAAACTGAGCCACGCCTCGATACCTTTGATAGTATAATATGAATTGTTTGAATTGTCAAGTAAAATTTATACAAGTTTGGAAGCAAATCTATTTCATATTGATACGTTCCGGGAAATCCGCTTTCACGGCGCAGTCCGTGGGGAGTTTGTCGGACCTCAGGCCCTTGAATACGGGCTGGCGCATGCTGCCATTTGCCATATAATCCATGAATTTAACGGTGCAGACAAGAAATGGGGCAATCCAGACGGCGTGTTCATTGCCGGGCGGGATCGTGGCAAATCCGGGCGTGTTAAGGGGCGGTGTTTCCCGAATCCGGCGGAAGGATTCCCCATCAATGCCCAGGGTCACGTGGCCTTTGTACACCAGTTCGCTGCCGCTGTACTGGCCTAACACCAGGCTGATGATATTATTTTCCTTATAAATATAACCACATACGACGAAATCGTCATCTTTCAAATTCTTGATCTTGATCCAGTCCTTTGTCCGCTTTCCCGGAATATAAATGCTGTCTTTCTGCTTTGCCACGATTCCTTCCAGATCCTGCTGCTCGGCGATCCGGTAAAGATCCACGCCGCGGGCTTCCACATAACGGGATATGGCCATCCGGCCGGTTTCTTCCCCGATACAGGCCTCCAATCGCTTCTTTCTCTCCATCAGAGGGAGAAGCGTCAAATCCTGCCCTTCCAGGAACAGGATGTCAAAAGCAATGAAGGAAGCGGGATACTGCCTGGAGGCCAGTTCGATTTTGAACCGGTTGGACATCAGGCTGCGGCGCTGGATCTCATAGAAATTTGGTTTTCCATCCTTGAGCACCATCAGTTCCCCATCCAGAATGCAGGTCTTTGTCACCTGTTTGTGGAGATGGGAGAGTTCCGGTACTTTGATGAGCATGTGATCGTTGCGTTTGTTGCGAAGCTCTGTGCCGGCGGACGGGTCTAGATAAGCGATGCAGCGTTCACCGTCCCATTTGGTCTCAAAAATATATCCTGGATCATCAAATGCCGGGCTGTCGGCGCCAATTAACATGGGATGGACCTGTTTTTGGTCAAACATATTCATGCGGTTTCCACCTTGTCATGGCCGGGAGCATGTTCACCTGTGGATGGGGTGTCCGGGGTTTGGCCGACCTGTTTTAAGGAAGCCTGAAGCGCGTCCATCAGGTTGATGATATTGTCAGGCTGGCCGGATGGGGTCTGGACGATCTCCTGGCCGTTTATTTTGGCTTCTATGATTTCTCTGAGCCGTTTTTGGTATTCATCGTGGTACGCAGAGGGGTCAAAGGCCCGGTCCATGGAGCCGATCAGCATTTTAGCCATATCAAGCTCCGGCTGGTTTATGTCCTGGTGAACGGCTTCTTTGGGAATCTCCCTGACCTCATCGGCGAAAAACAGGGTTTCCACAAGAATTCCTTTCTCCGTGGGAATCAGACAGAGCAGCTTTTCGCTCTGGCCCATCACGGTCTTGGCAATGGCGACCTTCCGTTCCTCCAGCATCGCCCGGCGGAGGAGTTCATAGGCTTTGTCACCCCCTGCTTCCACCACGGCGTGATAGGTCTTGTCGAAATAGATCGGCCGGATATTGGCGATGTCCGTAAAATGCAGAATCTGAATCGTCTTATCCTTCTCCGTCTTCGCTTTCTCAAAATCGGCATCCGTCATGGTCACATACTCTCCGGGAGCAAACTCAAATCCCTTCACAATGTCCTTGGAGCCAACTTCTTTTCCGCAGTTGGCACATACTTTCTTATATTTGACCCGGGAGCCATCCTCCCGGCAGAGCTGGTTAAAATGAATATCATTGTCCTGGGTGGCGGTGTGAAGAGCCACCGGGATGTGGACCAGTCCGAAGCTGATGGCACCTTTGTGAGCTGCTGGCATATGCATTACCTCCAATATTTTCTCATGATACTGTTATGATTCTTAGTATGTACATCCGGATGAAAAATAATCGAAGGGAATGTCTGACGTCTTGATTGTTAATGATCACAGGCTTTCAGGAACAGTCTCAATAGTTCCAGCGCATACCTGCGTTTTTGTTCACTGCAGGAACCGAGCATATCCAGAACAGCCTCCTGTTCCAGCTTAAGCTGCGGCGTCTGCTCCTGCACATCGTCTCTTGGGCCAAATAAAATATCGTCCACCGTGATGTTGAGCGTCCGGGAAAGGCTGATCAAGGTTTCCACGGACATGCCGCAGGAGCCGCGTTCAATATCCTGGCAGAATTTGTAAGCACGCCCTACCTTTTCCGCCAGTTCTTCCTGGGTCAGCCCCAGGAGTATTCTTCTCTTCCGAATTCGTTCTCCAACTGCGAGACGGTCGTAGTATTCCATAGTTAGTAATTCCTCTCTCTCTTTTGTAGATACACATATAATCTTTTTATTATCTGATGTTTGCGGAAAAGTGTGACACCTGTTTTAAAAGTAGAATGAACACCGGTTATAAACGAAAAAAGTTATTGCAAAAAATTGGAAAAGGAGTTATTATCTATAATAAGATGATGGAAGACCAGGTGGTAAAAAAAAATAGAAATTTAACTTCCACTCGGAAAGGAGCAATTATGAGAATGAAAAAAATCGCCGCAGCAATGCTGGCAGCCGCGCTTTCCTGCGGCGGAGCCATGAGTTCTATGGCTGCAACATGGGTTCAGACAGGGGTGGTAGACTGGAAGTACCAGAAGGATGACGGAAGTTTTATGACCGACAGCTGGTTACTTCACACCGATGGAAAATGGTATTATCTGGGGGCAGACGGCATGATGAAAAAAGGCTGGTTCCAGGATAAGGACCAGAAGTGGTATTTCTTAAACTCCAACGGTGCAATGCAGACAGGACTGATCAATGTAGACGGCAAGATATACTGGATGGAGTCTAACGGTGAGCTTTACATAGGTGACAAACTGCTTCCAAGCGGACTTACCTTTACTTTCGGTCTCAATGGATGTACCAACGGTTCTCCGTATACCAGCAACAAATTCTATGGCAATGGAAATGCCGTAGCTGTAGACAATGTCACCAGCGGTGGCGGCGGTGGCGGAACAACCAGCAAGGGATATACGGTACCAGATACTGTCAAAGATAAAACGAATGAAATTTCTAATGATGTAAAGGCTACACTGGATGATTTGACAAAGACAGAGGCTGTGACTGGAATTACCGTAGGTGCGGTTACGGCTGTCAGCGATAAGGCTGCCAAAGTCAACGTTAAGGTAGATGTAAAACCAGAGGCAGTTGATGAAGAGGCAGTAAGCGAGATTAAAGCAGCAGCAAGTGATGCAGTTCTGACCATTGTTGAGAAGGCAGATGAGGACCAGACGGTGAAAGCAAAACTGGGCGGTCTGGAAAGAACTTTCACAAAAGAAGAATTGGAGAGCAATTTAGACGACCTTATGGATCGCTGGGTTACAAAAGAAAAGCTGAATAGCAACGATGTGGCAAAGAGCGGTTCCATCAGTGTTGTGATCGATGGAGTCACAGTTACTTACAATATCTCTTTATAATTATTTTTACAAATAGCGGGGCGGCCGCATCTATGTGACCGCCCCTTTTTTCACGATGAGGAACTGATGAACAGAACGTTTTGGCCTGTACTAGGGCTTTTATGCATTATGATGACTTTTCAAGCTTATGCCGGGGATATTAACGGCAATGAGCAGGAGATCGTCGGCGTGATTAACAGCCAATTTGAAAAAGATGGTGTGATCTACCGGGTGAAGCAGGAGTACATCGACTCTGCAATGAATTATCTGCGCCAGGATGACATTGATTTGATGCCGGAGGATGTACAGATGGTGATCGGCGAGATCTATGCCAATGTACAGACCGGGGTGGAGAGCGGATATTTAGAGGAGATTGGACGGGCAAATGCCGGAGAGCAGGCCGGGGGGACCAAAGGCGGCGGGGCCGGAGCGGGCAGCCAGACGGGAAGCGGAGTGGAGGCCGGGGGAGACTTAGGCGCTGACGGAGAGTCCGGCGGCGAAGTACCGGCTGGTGAGGAACCGGGAACCAGCGAAAATCCTGAAAATGGAACCGGCGTGGAACCGGTGGACGATTCGGAGCCGGCACCTGTCCAGACAGCCCAGGCGATCTCCATTCTGGAATTGATGGATTCCATGCCAGGTCAAAGCTATGAATACATTGCATACGACACGGACCGACTGCTGGAACAGGTGGACATTCCATATAAAACAATGTGGCTGGCGGTTCTCTGCCTCGCCGCGGTCCTGATGGTTTGTGGCGCCCTTTGTCTGTGGGAAAAATGTTTTGCGGCCCACCATCACAGGCGGTTTCGCAGCGGTATAAAACAGGTACTGGGGGCGGAACTGCTCTGCCTTGTTTTCGCCATGGAAACCCTATTTGGAATCGGGCTGGGAGCATTTCACGACAGCGCGGTATTGAACCGTTTGAACCAGACGGAGTATTACAGGACGATCTATGAGGAACTGCGTCATGACACCAGAATATCATTTGCGCTGATGGACATTCCCGACAAGGTAATGGAGGATGCGATCACCTATGAGCGGGTGGTCATGGCGGCCAGGCAGCAGGTGGAGAGCACCCTTCACAAAGGAAGCTATCAGGCCAACACCGCCATACTCACGGAGCGTCTGGAGAAAGATATCCGAAGCTATTTGGAGGAGTCCTCCATTACGCTGACGGACAAGGCGGAGACAGGCCTTGACCTGCTGGTCAAACGGCTGGATGAAAAATATACCCAGCTGTTAAAATGGCCTTTTGCGCCATGGTGGGTGCAGCTGGCCGACGGCTTTGTTCCATTTATGAAAAAGGCTGGGGCGGCCCTTGCGGCCATGACTGTGGCGGTCCAGCTTCTGCTGTTCTGGATTCACCATTACGTGCACCGGGCGATCCGCGGCTGCGGGAGCAGAATCCTGGCAGCTTCCGCGGCAGTCCTGCTTTTGGGGGCGGTTCCCTATGTGGGGAACATGGTGGCCCGAAGGGAAATGCGGCCGGAGTATATGGGCCAATTCTTTTACGTATATGAGAGAGGAATTCTGCTGGCCGTGATGATGATCGGCGCGGCCGGAATTCTGATTGGAGCCGGTTATCTTCTGATGGCCCGTTCCTGGAAGGAAGGAAAACAACAGCAATGAGAAAACTCTATGATGTTCACTGCCACCTGATTCCCGGCGTCGATGACGGCTCCGGGAATCTGGAGGAAAGTATCAGGGCGATTGAGGAGGAATACCGGCAGGGGGTGGGAACCATCATCTGCACGTCCCACATCTCCGGGGAGGATACTGGAGAGCAGGGGGAAAAGATCAGACAGCAGTTTCAGCGGCTTTGTGAGGCGCTTGGAAAGACAGCCTTCGGCCGGGATATGAAGCTGTATCTGGGAAATGAAGTGTTCTACTCCGACACGGCTCTGGAGCTTTTGAAGGAGGGGAGTGCCAACACGATGGCAGGAAGCCAGTATGTGCTGGTGGAATTCTCTCCATCCGTGGAGTACCGGGTGATGTACCGTGGCATGAGAAATCTGCTGACCAGTGGATTTTTGCCCATACTCGCCCACATGGAGAGGTATGAGTGTCTGGCAAAGGAAGAACGGCTGAGGGAACTGGAGGAAGCCGGAATCTATCTTCAGGTCAATGCAGCGACCATAAAGGCCGGAATGTTTGACCAGGCGGCGAACCGGGTGAAAAAGCTGGTGAAGCAGGGCCGGATTCATTTTCTGGGAACAGACACCCATGGCATGTCCTATCGGCCGCCAAAGATCGCAGATGCGGCCAGGTGGATCGAACGCCACTGCGGGGAGGAGATTGCATGCCGGATGTTATATGAGCATCCCCAGGCGGTCATTGATGACCTTGAGATATAGCCTGAAAGCCATACGAGATTAGAGGTAGGAGAACATTATGGGAACAAATCAAGATGATGAGATTGAGATAGACTTAAAAGAGCTGTTTTTCGTTATGCGCAGAAAGCTCTGGGCGCTGATTCTGGCAGGAATGCTGGGAGCAGCCATCAGCGGGATCTTCACCGCGACCATGATGAAACCCGTCTATACTTCATCCACCATGCTTTACATAGTCAACAAGACAACGACGCTGACCTCCTTAACCGATTTGCAGCTAGGGTCCCAGCTGACAAAGGATTATAAGGTGTTAGTCACCAGCAGACCGGTTACCAGCAAGGTCATTGAAAATCTGGATTTAAACCTGGATCACGAGCAGCTGCTTAAGAAACTGACCGTAGCCAATCCCCAGGACACCCGGATTCTGACCATATCCGTGGAGGACAACGACCCTTACATGGCGAAGGCCATTGCTGATGAGATGGCGTCCGTAGCGGCTGAGCGGATGGCTGAGATCATGGACACGGCTCCGCCGAATATTGTAGAGGAAGGATATGTCCCCACGAGACAGACCAGCCCGAGCCTGGTAAAGAATACGGCGATTGGTGGGATGGCAGGACTGTTTCTGGCAGCGGTGATCGTATTGGCAGTATTTGTGATGAACGATACCATCAAGACGCCGGAGGATGTGGAGAAATACCTTCAGTTGAATGTCCTGGGAACCATTCCTGTCTTTGAGGTGGATGACGGAAAAAAACATGGCAAGAGAAAGAAAAAGAAAAGCAGGCGGGAGCGGAAAGCAGAACGCCTGAGGGAAGAGACGGAAGACCGGATTCAGAGGGAGCTTGCCAAGGAGATGGCAGGCCGCCGGTATGAGGACGAGGAAGATGAGGAAGACATGATGCCTCATCAGGTGTTTGGAAGGAAGAAGAAACATCATGCAGCGCGGGACGAGGAGTACGGCGGAGACTATGATGAGGATTATGCGGAAGAATCTGCCGGGGAATATGCAGAAGAATATGTCGAAGAATACGATGGTGATTATGACAGCCGGAAGCCGGATCATGACTTCGAAGACGAGGCTGTGGCCGGTAAGACAGAGAAAAGAAGAAGCGCCAGGCAGATGAAGAAGGCTGACCGCAAAGTCTATGTAAAACGGGTGGAAGAGGACGTGGCAAGCGGGATTCCGGGGCTCACCGCCGATTCAGAAGATATGGCTGCCGCGGGCAAGACCAGACAGGCCGGAAGCATACCGGATACCACAGCAGAGCTTCAGACGGCATCCACCAAAAGCATCGATGAGGAACTGGACGAGGGCAAGCTGGATGAATTTGTAAAGCGGATCATGGACCAGGCCCTGGATGTGACAGACGCGGTGAAGGAGGAGACAGGCAATGGAACAGATTAGATTTCGAAAACGGGAGCAGCTGGATTTTCGGGCGACGGAAGCATTTAAGGCGCTGCGCACCAACATTCTGTTCTGCGGAGACGATATAAAAGTGATCGGTCTGACCAGTTCCACTCCCGACGAAGGAAAAACCTCCGTATCCGTACAGCTGGCCACTTCCTTTGCGGAAGCCGGGAAACGGGTGCTGCTAATCGACGCGGATATCCGTAAATCAGTTATTCTTGGCCGCTACCGGATCAATAAAGAAGTCTTTGGACTGACTCACTATCTCACCAGACAGAAGAGCAAACGGGAAGTGATCTACAACACCAACATTCCCGGTATGGATATTATTGTGGCGGGGCCGGTGTCACCGAACCCCACGGAACTTTTAAGCGGCCGGCTGTTTGAACAGCTGCTTGCAACGGAACGGGATCATTACGACTACATAATCGTGGACGCGCCGCCGCTTGCCAGCGTGATTGACGCGGCAATTATTGCCAAGCATATTGACGGTGCCATCATTGTGGTGGAAAGCGGTGCAATCAGTTACAAACTGGCCCAGAACGTAAAGAGCCAGTTAGAAAAGAGCGAATGCCGGATACTTGGCGTGGTGCTCAATAAAATGGATATGGAAAAGAACGGGTATTACGGCAGCTATTACGGTAAGTATTACGGCAAGAACTACGGAAAATACGGAGACTGACAGGTAGGGGGCTGGAGGAATGTACACGGGGAAGAAGTATTTTGAAGAGGGCTTAGTTACACTGATTGATACCATATGTATCATATTCAGCATGATGATCGCCGGTGCTTTAAGATACGGTGGCATTTTTGCGAGTCAGAACATAGCCTTTGCAGCAGTGGTTTCCCTGGTCGGTTATCTTGCGGTCCGCGCCATTTTTCCATCCGATTCCAGCCTGAGTATCAGGGGATATTATGAAGAGGCACTGCGGGTGCTGAGAATTCACCTGCTGTTCTTTGTGGTGACGGTGGCATTTCTCTATGTCAGCCACCAGGGCGCCGAGATATCCCGGTTGATGCTCGGGTATTTTTATTGCATTGACTTGGTTTTGATGTATCTCGCCAGGCTGGTGTTGAAGCTGTATCTCTTCAAACATTACCGGATGGGTAACCGCAGCAGGAGACTTCTGGTTCTGACCGATTCGGAACAGGTGAAAGATGTGATTTTTTCTCTGAGAGTGAACAGCAGCTGGGATTTCAGAATCGTGGGAGTATCCGTTTATGACCTGGATATGACCGGGGTGGAGATCCACGGCGTGCCGGTGGTGTGTAGCAGTGAGAATCTAATTGATTATGCCAGGACTCATCCGGTGGATGAGATTTTTATCCGGATTGATAAAAAGTTCCCGATATCTATGAGGAGAATGGTGACGGAACTGGAGAGTATGGGAATTGTGGTGGATGTGAGTATCCAGATTTATGATATGGATATTTCGGTGGAGAAAACGCTGAACCAAATTGGAATTTACCGGGTGGTAACATTTGGAAGAAAAATTTTAAGTTACCAGGAGCAGGCGCTGAAGCGAGGACTGGATATTCTGGGGGGACTGGTGGGGATGGTGATTCTTGGAATTGCCACTGTATTTGTAGGCCCCGCCATTAAACTGGAGTCGCCGGGCCCGATTTTCTTTAAGCAGACCAGGGTTGGGAAGAATGGGCGTTATTTTCAATTATATAAATTCCGATCTATGTACCAGGATGCGGAGGCGCGGAAGAAAGAACTGATGGAACAAAATGAGATGAATGGTCTCATGTTCAAAATGCAGGATGATCCGAGAATCACAAAGGTTGGAAAGTTTATCAGAAAGACCAGCATTGATGAACTTCCGCAGTTTTGGAATGTTCTGAAGGGCGATATGAGCCTGGTGGGGACAAGACCGCCTACGGTGGACGAGTACCAGCAGTATAAGCCGGAGTATAAGACGAGGCTTAGTTTGATGCCAGGGTTGACGGGGCTATGGCAGGTGAGCGGGCGGAGCCAGGTGACGGATTTTGAAGAAGTGATGGAGTTGGATGTGAAGTATATTGACAGCTGGTCATTGAAGAATGATGTGAAGATTATTTTGCAGACGATTGTTGTGGTTTTGTTTGGGGAAGGTGCTGAGTGAGAAGTTATGAGAGAAAAGAAGCATCTTTATGCAGCGTATATTCTGTTAATGTTAGCTTTAATTTTGATTTTTTGGTTTTCTTCGCAGCAAGGGAAAAATTCTTATAGTATGAGTATTAACATTTGTAAAAAAATAGTTATGTTTTTTGATTATAATGTAAAGCTGGGATTAGATGAAAAGCAATTTATGAATTTTGTTAAATTTCTAGATATTCCTATACGAAAAGCAGCACATATGGCAGAGTATGCGGTACTTGGGGCGATTCTGTATGTAATTGTATCTTCTCATTACCAAAGCATTTGGAAAAAAATTATATGCGTTTGTTTCTTTCTTGTTTTGATAGGATGTGTTGATGAGTTACATCAGCTATATGTTATTGCAAGAGATGGTAAGTGGCAGGACGTAGTTATAGACGTGTTTGGTGGCAATATAGGAATGTTACTAGTTTGCGGATGTAAAAAACGTGATTAATATATTGAATTTCATTGGTTCAAGGATAGAGAGAGTGTGGTGAATGTGAATAATAGTGTAACTGACTTAAAATGTGAAACTAAAGTTCAGCATATTTTTATTATAGGTTCGAAAGGGATACCAGCAAATTACGGTGGGTTTGAAACATTTGTAGAAAAGCTAACGGAATACCATCAAAATAATTCTGAATTAAAATATCATGTTTCTTGTAAAGGTAAAGAAACTGGAGAGTATAAGTATCATAATACACGTTGTTTTACGATTAAAGTTCCTAATATTGGACCTGCCCAGGCAGTTTATTATGATTTGGCATCTATTCAATGCTGCTGTTCTTATATAAAAATTCACAACATAAAACATCCGATTATTTATATTCTAGCTTGTCGTATTGGTCCATTTGCAGCTTATTTTCAAAAAAAAATACATAAGATGGGTGGGAAAATATTTATTAATCCTGACGGGCACGAATGGATGAGGGCAAAGTGGTGTTTACCAATTCGTTTATATTGGAAATTATCAGAAAAAATGATGGTTAAACATGCAGATTTAATAATATGCGATAGTAAGAACATTGAAATGTATATTCTGAATAATTATAGTCATTATCAGCCGAAAACAATATTTATTGCCTATGGTTCAGAAACGGAGCCATCTATCTTGGAAGATAATAACAAAAAATTTCAGGAATGGTTGGCAGAGAAAGAATTAAAAATCAAAGAGTACTATTTGGCAGTAGGTAGGTTTGTTCCTGAGAATAATTTCGAGATTATGTTAAGGGAATTTATGAAATCAAAGAGCAAGAGAAATTTTGCTATTATCACAACAGAAAACAAAAGTTATCAAGAAGAATTAGAAAAAAAACTTCATTATAAAAATGATAAGAGGATTAAATTTGTTGGTTCTGTTTATGATCAAGAACTATTAAAAAAGATTCGCGAAAATGCCTATGGTTATTTTCATGGTCATGAAGTTGGTGGTACTAATCCAAGTCTACTTGAAGCCATGGGAAGTACGGACTTAAATTTATTATTAAATGTTGGTTTTAATTTTGAGGTTGGAGAAGATGCCGTTTTATATTGGAATAAAGAAGAAGGCAATTTGGCTAGACTGATTGATCAATCAGATGAAAAGGACCCAATGCAAATTACAAAATTGGGGAAAAGGGCTAAGGAAAGAATTGCAAAAGATTACAATTGGAAATTAATTGCTGAATTATACAGGAGAGTATTTTTAAATAGCTGATACAGAAGGGAACAGAATCATGGTAGCTATTATACTTGTAAATTATAATGGATCAGATGATACCATTGAATGTATTTCTAGCTTAGCAAGATGTGTAAAGCAAGATTTTTTTATTGTAGTAGTTGATAACAGTAGTACAGATACCTCTGTAAAAAAATTGAAAGAGGCTCAGTCTATATATAAGTTCGAATTATTGGTAGCATTGGATAATAAGGGGTTTTCAGCAGGTAACAATATAGGAATAATGTATGCGTTGGAACAAAAGGCTGAATATATTTTGTTACTCAATAATGATACAATAGTCAGTCCCGATTTTTTAGATTATTTGCTCGAAGGTTTTAAAGAATTTCCTAATTGTGGGGCAACCATAGGAAAAATATTATATGAGAATCAACGTAATAAAATTTGGTACGCAGGCGGGGCGTTGAATCATAAAACTGCAAGAACGGAACACTTTAATTATGGTAAGGATAATTTAAATAAGAACGAAGCACTAGTGAAGGTTACTTTTGCTACTGGATGCTGTTTGTGTTTATCAAGTGAAAGTGTTAATAAAGTTGGGTTACTATGTGAGGATTATTTTTTATATGAAGAAGATACTGATTATAGCTTACGTTTGACTGAGCGGGGATACGATATTATTTATGTTCCGAAGGCTATTATTTATCATAAAGTTAGTGCAAGTGTTGGTGAATGTTCACCAATGGCACAATATTATATAACTCGAAATAAATACACTTTAATTCGAAAGCATTTTATGGGGATTAATAAAGTAACGGCTTATCTATACTCAACATTTCAATTTCTAAATCGATGTAGAAAAAAGGAAATGAATATAAAGTATTGTATTGCTGGCTTTAGGGCATTTTTGAAACTAGAAACTGGAAAGAGAGCGAAAGCAATATGAAAATACTGTTATTAAGTCAGATCGCAATGGTTGATTACAAATATACTTTTAGTCTTGCAAATGCACTTAAATCTTATGGAAATGATGTGGAACTGGTCATTGATGATAAAAAAGATAATGGATATTGCAAATGCAAATGTTATAATCAATTTCTTACTTCACGAAAAGATATTGGGAAGATAAAAAAGCTTATAAACTATTGTTTATCTTATAGATTTATTGTGAAAAAAGTTTTACTTGAAAAATTTGATATTATACATGTTCAGTGGTTTCAAGTTTCTCCAGTTGATTACTATTATTTACATAAGTTGAGCAGGAATGGAATTAAAATAGTTGTTAGTGTTCACGATATTTTACCATTCAATAAGAAATTTTATGATTACTTCTATCATAAAAAAATATATAGCATTTGCAGTAAAATTATTGTTCAGGCACCTAATAATATAGAGAGATTTTCAAAACTATTTCCGATTTATAGTAATAAACTGGCATTTATTCCACATGGTCATTTTTTGGATTTTGCAGAATTGCATAATCAAAAAGTGGCAAGACAACATTTGGGGATTCCAGAAAATAAATTTGTATTACTATTCTTTGGACAGATTAAAAAGGTAAAAGGAATTGGTATACTTTTAGAGGCATTTGGAAAGTTGGTATCTAAAAGGGAGGACCTTTTTTTAGTATTAGCTGGAAATGTATGGAAAGATGATTTTGGACCATATCAGGAAATTATTGATAGATATGGATTGTCAGAAAAAAATTTGAAAAAGGATATCCGTTTTATACCTGATGAGGAAGTGGAGTACTATTATTCTTCCTGTGATATTACTGTATTGCCTTATTTGGATGTTTATCAAAGTGGTATTGTTCAGCTTTCATATGCTTATGGAAAAACAACAATTGCTACAAGGTTACCTCCGCTTATGGAAATTGTTGAGGATGAGAAAACTGGTTTTTTGTGTATGCCTAATGATGTTGATGATCTTGCTAATACTATTATTCGTGCGGTCGAACATAAAGAATCACTTTCAGTTATGGGACTTAGGGGGAAGAAAAAAATTAGTGAAAAATATTCATGGTCAGATATCGCTGAAAAAGTAAATAATCTGTATTTAGATGTGATTTATGAGAAGTGTAGGAGATAATAAGAATGAAACGGATTTGGCATATGTTGATGTTACTTTTAAAGCGTGATGGTTTTCAAAGAGCACAATATATAAAAAGGCACAATTTATTTAAAAAAATTGGAGTTGATTGTTATTATCATCCATTCCACATTCCTACGGAATCTTGGCTGGTTTCTCTTGGAGATAATGTAGTTATAGCGACTGGAGTTGAATTGATTACGCATGATATGTCGTATGCGCTGCTAAGCAAAGATAAAATTTTGAATGAAGTTATAGGTCCAGGAAAATATCCTTATTATACTGGAAAAATAACAATTGGAAACAATGTTATGATTGGCGCGAATGTACTTATTCTACCAGATGTTACTATTGGTAATCAGGTTGTTATAGGGGCAGGAAGCATTGTGGCAAAAGATATACCTAGTGGAGTGGTTGTAGCTGGTTGCCCAGCTAAAATTATTGGTTCGTATTATAGTTTTGCAAAAAAGAGGAAATATTAAATTTTCTAGGACTCACAAAGAATTATAGTGAGAGGGTTTAAAATATAATGAAAATATTAAAATTAAAGATTTACAAGTTATATATTTGGGCAATGATAATATGTATGACGAATTTTTTCGGTTTCTATAAGTATTTGCCATTTGGTATGATTTTTTATACCGTAGATTATATGTATTTATGTATTTTGTCCATTTCATTATTATTTTTGTTATTCCTACTTATTGGCAAAGGACATGAAAAAATTAAAATAGGTGCTTTTTGGAAGTGTTCTTTAGGATTAATAATTTTAATTGGTTTAGAAATAATTTGGACTTATGTTCGATATCATCAGCCTTTTATTCTGACTTTAAAAGAAGGTTTTTATTACATAATCCCTTTATTTACGTATTTTATATTTCTGCAATTTAGAAGTACAAAATTAAGTGCAAAAAATATTTGTGATATTTTTGTAATGGGAAGTATTTTAGCTTCATTAGTAGCTATTGTAGCTTTCATTCTATATACCTATGTAGGAATAAATATTTTGCAGTTAGCAGATGATGCTATAAATTTCAGATATGGAACAATTCGTTTTCATGTTGGTACTTTGGTTGTTTATATGGCAGTTATTATATCACTAACGAGAGTTTTTGGAAAAAGTTATGCCTCTATTGATATTATAAACTTAATTTTAGCATTGTTTCATATTCTTGTTATTAACAAGACACGTACTATAATTTTATATTTTATCATTATGACTTTGGTTGTGATGTTGATCGAAAAAAGAATGAAAAAAGCTATAAAAGCTTTTGTCATATTATTAATAGCTGTGTGTTTATTTGGAATTTTTATTTCATTTGACACTATTTCTGGGGATGTTGCAAATTACGTTAATCAAGAAGCCGGTATTAAGATTAGATTTGATACTATTAATTTTTATATGAAGCAATTTATAGAAGTACCAGTACTTGGAATGGGCTTAATTAGTAATAGTCGAGAAGTTGAGGGGTGGCAACTGTTGTTTGGACCAAAAGGATACTATTATAGAGATGATGTAGGGATTATCGGCTTACTTAATAAGTTTGGAATTGCTGGTTTACTTTGGTCTGTTTTTTTAATAAAAAGTATTAATGACAAATTAAAAAATATTAAAACAATTGAGGCTAAAAGTGTAAGAAATATTTTACTGTACTTTATTATTTCAATAATTAATCTGAGCTTTATGGATCAGCAACGTGTAATGTATATATTTGTAGTTATGATGATAGCAGAAAAGATATTGCGTGAAGAAATTGAAAAATTTCAATGAGGTAAGAAAATGGCTAAAGTACTTCTATATGGTTATTATGGACTAAACAATGTAGGAGATGATTATATTCTTCTATCAGTTATTAATTCCATTCGCTTTAATAATAATGAAATTACAGTATTGTCTTTTCATTCACAGTATAATGATTTGAGTTTTAAGGCGAATGAACATATTAAGATTTTGCCTACTAACAAGATTTTGCGTCAGATTTTTATCATAAATGAGATAAGAAAATGTGATTATTTTATTATTGGAGGTGGTGGATTATGGACAAATGATTCATTGCGACAAGTATTTATAAACTATATGTGGGTTTTATTTGCTAAGATATTAAATACAAAATGTGCCTTTTATGGAATTGAAATAACCCCTATTCGTAATAATAAAGTAAAAAAAATTTGGAAAAAAATTATTTTAAATACTGATTTTATAATATCTAGGAATGGGGCAAGTAAAAAACTTCTAGATGATATATCTGATGGTTTTTCTAATAAAATAAAAGCATATTCAGATGTAACTTTTTCAATAACTAATGAGGATATTAGTTCGTTTAGAAAATTGGAACACAAAATACATCATATTAGATCTTATAAAGTTTGGTCTATTGCTATGCCTTGGGATGAAAATGAATTAAAGGATATTTATGTCAAAAGAAGATATCAAATTTTCATTGATCAATTAGTAGCACTATCAAAAAAACTTGATGAAGTTTTTCCAAATACTGTAAATGTTTTTATTCCTTTTAATAAAAGTAGAGATATGATTATTGCTAATGATTTAGTTTCTAGAATAGATAATAGTGTTGTTTTTCTAGGGGATTGGACCTATTCTCGTTATTTATTTGCAGATGCAAAATTTGCTGTTTGTATGAGGTTTCACAGTGTTTTATTTGCAATATATGAGTTATGTGATTTTATTGCAATATCTTATTCTCCTAAGACAACAGATTTACTTAATGAATTAAACTGTCCTTTATATGTTGAATATGGTATTAGAAATAGCACTTATTTTTATAAAGAGTTTGATATGAATTTATCTGAGTTATTTTTGAAATTGAATGAAATATCTGATTGGGAACGAAAAAAAAAGAGAATTAGAAATTCACTTATTTATAAGAGTAATTTGGGAACTAAGGATTTATACAAGTGGATTATAGATAAATAAAAATGAGGGAAATACAATGCTGAGAAAAATTTTTAAATTATTAATATTATATTTATCATGTCTTTTTCCGCGATCTTCAGATATATATGTTTTTGGTGCGTGGTTTGGAAATAAGTTTCTTGATAATACCAAATATTTGTATTTATATTTTGAAAAAAAAGTACCGGGTAAAATCATATGGATAACTAAAAATAAAAAAATATTGATAGAAATGAAAAAAGATGGACATAACGTTTTTATGCATAATTCAATTGGAGGAATTTGGTATCAACTGAGAGCAAAATATTTTTTTATCTGTTCAGGTTATCAGGATGTTAGTGAAGAATTAACAGGAAATGCCATTACAATAAATTTGTGGCACGGAATTCCATTAAAAAAAATTATGTATGATGATAGTATAACGTATCAGCTTAATACTACTTGCAATTTATTAAAACAATCATTACGAAGATTCCCTAAAAGAAAAAATTATATTATATCGACTAGTCCAGTTTATAATAAGATATTTCAAAGCGCATTTAGAAAAGACTCTAACCATATAGTAGAAATTGGCTATCCTAGAAATGATATTTTATTGAGTGAGTCTATTGGAGAATTAAAAGAAAAATACATGGATAAGACTCTTATTGTTTATATGCCGACGCATCGGAAAGAGGGGAAACAAAAGATTGATTGTAGTTTGATTTTTGATTTGAATAGGTTAGATCAATTTTGCGAAAAAAATAACAGTGTTTTTATTATAAAAAAGCATTATTATCATGAAAATGAACCTAAGGTTAAAGGTTATAAAAACATTGTTGATATAACAAATCTCAACATAGACCCTCAACAATTATTATTGAGTACGGATATTTTGATTTCGGATTATTCGGGTTCCTATATTGACTACCTTCTCTTAAATCGTCCAATTCTGTTTTATAATTTTGATTTTGATGATTATAAAGCAACAGATAGAGACATGTATTTTGATTACCAGGATGTAACACCAGGGAAAAAAATTCAATCCTACACACAACTTGAAGAGTCACTATTTTTTTTGCTTCAAGGAAATGACGAATGGCTGGAGGAAAGAAAACGTGTAACAAATATATTTTTTGGTAGATTGGCACAGTCTCAGGTATGCCCAACCATTTATGAAATGATAAAAATAGGTCGTTTCATTTAATAACGCAGCAAAGGAGGAGTCATAATGAAAGCATTAATTTTAAATTCTGGTTTGGGTCATCGAATGGGAGGTCTCACATTGGAACATCCAAAATGTATGACAGAGATTTCTGCAACGGATTCAATCCTAAGCAGACAACTAAAACTAATTGCGGCTGAAGGGATAAAAGAAATTGTAATAACTACAGGATATTATGATAAAATATTGGAAAACTACTGCAACTGTCTGCAACTTCCACTTCACTATACATTTGTTAAGAATCAATTGTTTGCGGAAACGAATTATATCTATTCTATTTACTGTGCGAAAGAATATCTGGATGATGATATTCTTCTCATGCACGGAGATTTAGTGTTTGAAGCATCTGTTTTAAGTGATTTACTTACATTTGAACATAGCTGTATGAAGGTTAGTTCAACGTGTGATTTGCCAGAAAAGGATTTTAAAGCAGTCGTACAGGATGGTCTTGTAAAAAAAATTGGTGTTGAGTTTTTTACAAATGCACTAGAGGCGCAGCCTCTTTACAAACTAAATAAAAGTGATTGGAAAATTTGGTTAAGTAAAATCTGCGAATACTGCAAAGCTGGAAATAATAAATGTTATGCTGAGACTGCATTTAATGAACTTGCTGGTACCTGCCAGATCTTCGCCTATGATATGAAAAACAGACTATGTTCAGAAATTGATACCCAAGAAGATTTATCCATTGTGATGGAGAAACTACAAGTGGTTGAAAATAAAACTGTTTATATGTGCTTTTCTACGGATATGATTCATAGTGGACATATTTCAATTATCCGTAAAGCAGAAAAACTTGGAAAATTGATCATTGGCGTTCTTTCTGATGAAGCAGTTGTCTCCTATAAACGCTTTCCACTAATGCCTTTTGAAGAACGAAAAACATTATTTGAGAATATTGCTGGTGTATATAAAGTGGTGGAACAGAAAACACTTAGCTACAAAGAAAATCTGGAAAGGTATAAACCTTCATATGTCGTACATGGAGATGACTGGGTAACTGGATTTCAGAGACCGATCAGAGATGAAGTATGTTGTACGCTTGCTTCCTATGGGGGACAATTAATAGAATATCCATACTCAAAAGATGAAAAATACCAAGATCTCGAAAAACGTGCTAGGGCAGAGTTGTCAACTCCAGATATTCGCCGGGCGAGATTAAAAAAGGTATTAGAGATGAAAGGCACTATTTCCGCCTTAGAAGCGCATAGTGGTTTGACAGGACTTATTGTTGAAAATACTATTGTAGAAGAAGCGGGTGGTGCCCGTCAGTTTGATGCTATGTGGGTCAGCTCTTTGTGTGATTCTACTGTAAAAGGAAAGCCGGACATCGAATTGGTTGACATGACTTCACGTTTTCGTACCATAGATGATATATGTGAGGTTACTACAAAGCCAATTATTTTTGATGGTGATACTGGTGGACTGACAGAGCATTTTGTATACACGGTCCGCTCATTAGAGCGTATGGGAGTTTCGATGGTTATTATTGAAGACAAAACAGGATTAAAAAAGAATTCATTGTTTGGAAATGAAGTGATCCAGACGCAAGCATCCATTCCAGAATTTTCAGCCAAGATAAAGGCAGGAAAAAAAGCTCAAAGGACGAAGGACTTTATGATATGTGCACGAATAGAAAGTTTGATTCTTGAACAGGGGATGGAGGATGCAGTAGAAAGAGCGTTTGCCTTTACTGAGGCAGGTGCAGATGCTATTATGATTCATAGTCGAAAAAAAGATCCGGCTGAAATTTTTGAATTTACTGAAAGATATCGTCAAAAAAACAGCACTACACCGTTAGTCGTAGTTCCAACTTCTTTTAATGCTGTTACCGAAGAGGAGTTTAAAGCTCGAGGTATTAATATTGTGATTTACGCAAATCAATTGACTCGTACAGGATTCCCGGCAATGCAGAATGCTGCCAGGTTGATACTTGCGAAACACAGAGCAAAAGAGTGTGATGAAATCTGTATGCCTTTTAGAGATATCATTCGTTTGATACCGGAGGAGTAAATGATGAACCAGATCATTGTTTCAAGTGTAGAACAGCTTCGTAATGTTATCAGGGGAAAGAAATTTTTACTTGTGAGGGGAAGTACTTATACACAGTTGAGGATAAAAGGCTTTTTAGATGAATTTCCTCATGTGGAATTTTCAGGGTTCACCTCAAATCCTTTATATGAACAGGTATGTAGTGGGATAGCACTATTTAATAAGGAAAATTGTGAATTGCTGGTTGCTGTTGGAGGCGGGAGTGCGATTGATGTAGCGAATTGCATTAAGATTTTTTGCCAAATGGATAGCAGAATCAATTATCTAGAACAGAATGTCTTTGATTCAAAAATACCACTGATCGCTATTCCTACCACGGCAGGAACGGGGAGTGAGTCGACCTGTCATGCAGTTATTTATTATAATGGAGAAAAGCAGTCTATCTCTCATTCTACTATTATTCCTGAATATGTTGTTTTGGATGCTTCTGTTTTAAAAGGGCTTCCCGTTTATCAGAAGAAGTGTACTATGATGGATGCTTTATGTCAGGCGATAGAATCCTGGTGGTCAGTAAAATCCACCGATGAGAGCAAGGAATACTCAAAAAAAGCAATTACTGCAATCAAAAAATACTGGGAGGAATATATTTTTGAAAATACTGATATTTCATTGGATAAGATTATGAAAGCTTCTAATCTTGCAGGACATGCCATCAACATTACAGCTACAACAGCTCCACATGCCATGAGTTATAAAATCACTTCTTTGTATGGTTTTCCACATGGACATGCTGTATCAGTGTGCTTGCCAGAAGTATGGGCGTATATGCAGGAGCATTTGGAAGAATGTATTGATTACAGAGGAGAATTATATTTAAAACGTACTCTGAATGAAATTTCATCTCTGATAGACATAAATTATTTTAAACTTATGTTGAAACGCTTGGAACTGACGGTTCCTGTTTCTGGAAATAGAGCCCCCGAATTAAAGTTATTGGTCCAATCAGTAAATCCAGAACGACTGAAAAATAATCCAGTCAGCTTAAACGCAGATGTTTTGGAAGTACTATACAGGAGGATTGTGAAAGTATGAAAGTTGAAAAATTAATAGAAATCATAGGAGCAGATTTTTATACAGGAGTGCCGGATTCTCAGTTAAAGGCATTGTGTAATTATCTGATGAATACTTATGGCATTGATCCAAAACATCATGTAATCGCGGCAAATGAAGGAAATTGTACCGCATTGGCGGCTGGATATCATCTGGCGACTGGGAAAACTCCAGTGGTATATATGCAAAACAGTGGTGAGGGAAATATTATCAATCCAGTTGCATCATTGCTCAATGACAGGGTATATGCAATACCATGCATTTTTATTATAGGTTGGAGGGGAGAGCCAGGCATTCATGATGAACCTCAACATATTTATCAGGGAGAGGTTACATTAAAGCTTCTAGAAGATATGGACTTAAAAGTATTTGTCATTGGCAGGGATACAACTGACATAGAAGTAGCAACTGCGATGGTAGAATTTAAGAAATTGTTGGACATAGGCAAGAATGTGGCGTTTGTTATTCGAAAAGGAGCTATTTCTTATAATGGTAAAACCAAGTATGAAAATAAAAATATCATGCTTCGGGAAGAAATTATTCAACATATTGTGAGTGTATCTGGGGAAGATCCGATAGTAGCTACTACGGGGAAAACTAGCAGAGAATTATTTGAGACTCGTGTTTCGAATGGCCAAAGTCATAAGTATGATTTCTTGACAGTTGGTTCTATGGGACATAGTTCTTCCATTGCATTGGGGGTAGCAATCAATAAGCCCAGTGTGAAAGTTTGGTGCGTGGATGGAGATGGCGCTACTCTTATGCATATGGGGGGAATGGCTGTTGTGGGGGCCAATAGACCCAAGAATATGATTCATGTGATAATCAATAATGGAGCTCATGAAACGGTTGGGGGGATGCCAACAGTAGCAGGACAGATTGATTTTGCATCAATTGCGAAAGCTTGTGGATACCCTAATGTGGTATGTGTAGGTACATTTAAGGAATTGGATATTGAACTAGAACGGGCAAAAGCTAAAGAAGAACTAAGTTTGATAGAAGTGAAATGTTCCATAGGTTCAAGAGATGATTTAGGCAGACCGACAACAACACCTTTAAAAAACAAGCAGAATTTTATGGATTATTTAAAAAAGCTATAATCTATGCATATCATTTACTGCATTTTATGGATGGGAAATTTGAATAAATGAAGAAATTATTCGATAAATATAAGACAATGAACATACAGGCAAAAGCGGCAATCTGGTTTGTTCTGTGTAGTATTTTACAAAAAGGGATTTCTTTTATTACTGTACCTATATTTACGAGGGTGTTAACATCAAATGAATATGGGACTTACAGTTTATATCTTTCATGGCTCCAGATTCTTACAGTTTTAACGTCCTTGTATTTAGCTAATGGTGTTTTCAATAACGCAATGGTTAAATTTGACTATGATCGAGACAAATTTACTTCAGTCATGCAAGGTCTTACCCTTACAATTACAGGTAGTATATTTATTGTTTTTTTGTTTTTTCAAGGGTTATGGGAACGGGTTCTAGGATTGTCATCAACTATAATTATTTTAATGTTTATTGAGATGCTAGTTACTCCTGCCTTAAGTTTTTGGTCTGGAAGACAGCGGTTTGAATATCAATATAAAAAATTAGTCACAGTTACATTAATCCAATCGATTGCTAATCCAGTATTAGGATTAATTGCTGTATCGTTATCAAGTGAACACGCTACGGCTAGAATTGCATCGATCGTTTTTGTTGAATTGTTGGTTTGTGGATCAATAATGATTCTGCAATTTCGGAAAGGAAAAGTTTTTTTTGATAAATATTATTGGAAATATGCTTTAGGTCTTGCAGTTCCGCTACTGCCACACTATCTTTCAGGTATTATTCTCAATCAGGGAGATCGAATCATGATTGAAAAGATGGTGGGGCGTTCAGCAGTTGCATTTTACAGTGTTGCATATAGTATAGGTATGTTGGTGCAAATAATTACGAATGCAATTTTTCATTCATTTAATCCGTGGGTTTATCAGAAAATAAAGAGTAGTGATTATAATGGAATAGCAAAAACGACAAATATTTTGTTAGGGTTTATTGCAGGAGTATCATTCGTTTTAATGCTATGTAGTCCAGAGTTAGTTTTGATATTTGGATCAAAAGAATATGCGTCTGCTGCTTATGTGATTCCTCCTGTTGCTGCAAGTGTTTATTTTATTTTTCTATATAATATATTGGCAATACCACAATTTTATTATGAAAAAACACAATTTTTAATGTATGCTTCATTAAGTGCAGCTTTAGCTAACATAATCTTAAATTATATATTTATTAAAACATTTGGATTTATCGCAGCCGGTTACACAACATTGGTTTGTTATGTTCTATATAGTTTAGGACATGCAATTATTAGTAAAAGAGTGTTCCAACGATTTATTGCAAATGGAAAATTATTTGATTTGAAATTTATATTTATACTTTCAGTCCTTGTTATATTGGTTGGATCTGGATGCAGTTTTTTGTTTGATATGTGGTATGTTCGTTATATAATTTTAATTGTAACTTTTATTATTATTGTTTGGAATAGAGAAAAATTGATGTCTAAGGTATGTAAGTTAAAAGGAGCACCATAATTATAGTTTAATATACTAATAACATAGTAAGATGTTTACCTTTGTTTTTTAATTCTATACTTCCTACTCAAAAAGCGAAATATAGTATATTGATATTACAAGTAGCCGATAAGATGATCTGAAGTTGATCAGACAGGCTGAATGAAAAATATGGAGCAATGTCTTTAGACAACCTGAGTTGAATAAATGTTGTCTATTTTACACTTGCATTTCCTACATGGATTGTCTATAATTAGGCTATAAACCAGACAGATTCCAACCTGCAGCATAGCACCAGTAAGGAGTGCTTATGGCGCAGAAGGAATTTCAGAAATTAGATTTAAAGGATGCATTTTTATTTGCAGCCGCATTGGAGGACCCGGAGACCTGCCAGCTTGTACTGGAGATGATTATGGGGAGGCCGATTGGGCCGGTAAGTGTTCAAGTAGAACACAGTGTGCTGTTTTCCAAAGATTTTCGTTATGTGAGGTTTGAGGTCTATGCCAGTGATGTGATGAAGGTACTTTATGACATGGAGATGCAAAACGCACATAAGGAGGAACTTCCGAAGAGGGCCAGGTACCATCAGGGGGAGATGGACGCAACATATTTGAAACCTGGTCAGGGGTTCCATGAGCTGCCAGTCAGTTACGTGATCTTTATCTGTACATACGATCCGTTTCATTCAGGATTATACCGTTATACGTTTGAGGAACGGTGTGAAGAGACCGGCGAATGCCTGGGTGATGGAACCTGTAAGATTTATCTAAATACAAAGGGGACAAATGATACGGATGTACCACAGGAATTGATCCATTTTCTGAAGTATGTAGAGAATTCCACCGAGGCGTGTGTGAAAGCGGCCAAAGATGAGAAAGTTGAAAAACTGCATCAAAAAGTAGAACTGTTAAAGAAGAGCCGGAGATTGGAGGAGTCCTATATGACAATGGAAGAGTTGTTGGCTGACAGGGAAGCGGAAGGGAAAGCAGAAGGGAAAGCATTATTTTTGAAGCTTGTCTCCCTGATGATCCAGGATGACCTGGCAGGAGATATTCCCAGGCTCAGCGAGGACGAAGAATTTTGTAAGAATATGTTAGAGAAATATCATTTAGAGTAGTATCTGTTTTACACTGTCCGGATACTGAAACCGGACAGTGTAAATCTTTTGTAATTCTAAGAAACGTTATATTGGTGAATCACCAATCAATTCAATCAAATAAGAAAAGAATAGGTGCGAGATGTGTAGGCAGAAAATCTGTCTGGTTTTATTTATGGAAAAGACGATGAACTTGCGAATTTTGTTCTAAGGAGCGAAAAATCGAGGATAGCTTATCACACCATAATCTTTATACAATCTTTAATATCAAAGTAACATAATATGTTAAAATAAAAATATAGTTACCTTGATCTTTATTACAATATAAAGAAAACATGATCACGAGATGAAAGATAATGTGCTGCAATATGCCTTTTTCTGCTGCCTGCTCTCTGCCCCTGATTCGTTACGCGGTGAAAAATTAAAAAAATGCCTTTTTGAAAATATTTCATATGAGGAAATTCCGTTGGAGTGGATTCGTGGAGCATTGGCTTATTAGTGAAGTAAAAGGGAGGCTCAAGTATTATGTATGAAGTAGATGAAAAAAAGAAGACACCCGTCCAGAAAAGGGAAAATACCGTTCCATCCCGGGCTGTCGCTCCTTTGCAGATGAAAATAGGGCCAGGGATTATACAGAGGGAATTGGCGCCAATCAAAAACACGAAAGAACTGGCTGTCTTTCTTATGCGTGGAGATATTGAAACGATTAGAAAGTACTGCATGGAAAAAAGTTATATTATCAGCTTCCGGGAAGCCGGAAATCATACAATTCGGAGATTGGAAGATGGCGCGGCGGCAAAGGGGCATCATATCCTTGAAAAATCGATAAAAGAAAGCAGTATAGGGACGGATCATATTGCCTTAATACCGGAGGAAATCCGCGGTTTGGTTGGTGTGTGGGATAAAAGCAAAAAAGGTTTGGAGGCGCTTCTGGGTCTGTATATGTCAGCATCTGGGATTGCAAAAATGAATGCGTCTTCTCTCAAGGCGGAGGGAATATCTAGTTTCAAACATGATGGGCAAAAGGTATTATTCGATTCGTTAGCGGTGAAGCTGAACGTTAGTTCCAAAGATAAAACAGTGATTATGAGGGCTATTGCAGCTAAATTGCGGGACAGTCAGGACACGCAGTTGGAATACAGTGATTTTATTACCGGTGATTATGATCTGCATGATGTGATGTTTATTCAGAGTAATGAGAAGACAAGAGGCGCGCTCATTACCCCTGCTTTTGCAGTTAAGGAGGGGCTGAATGAGGTGTTGAATGGTGGAATAAGACCTCATTCAGAATTTGACAGAGTACAGCACGGACCACAGTCTGATTATGGAATGTTTATTTCTGGCCATAGGAAAGAGGAGTTTATTCCGGATTTACTGCGCCCGGATGTAGGGGGAGAGCAGAATAAACGGATTGCAGCGTGTGGACCGGATGGAGTATGGTATATTCTGCATGACCGGGATGAATTGGGAGAGTATTATAAGAAATGGGGATTGAATGCGGATATTGTCTGGCCGAAAAAGGAAAGTATTGCGGCAAGAGAAAAGAGTATTCAGGTTGTGCGGGGGGGCGTATAAGAATAGTGGTGATATTTCAAGGCAACAAAAAAAGCACGTGATGGGAATCGAACCCACCTCTCCAGCTTGGGAAGCTGGCGTTCTACCGATGAACTACACATGCATGTGACTATTATATCATATTTTCAAAAAATTTCAAGCATTGGAAAAACTTTTTAGTCGAAAACTTGCAAAAAGCCTGCATCCTCGTGTATAATACTCTTTGAAATATACAAGATGTGGAGGATTGGCATGGCAAAGACACAGTATAATGCGGATAGTATTACGGTCCTGGAAGGGCTTGAGGCCGTAAGGAAACGTCCGGGTATGTACATTGGCGGAGTTGGGACCAAAGGGTTAAACCATTTAATATATGAGATCGTGGACAATGCGGTGGACGAGCATCTGGCGGGCTTCTGCAATGAGATTTGGGTGACGCTGGAGGCGGACGGTTCCTGTACGGTGAGGGACAGCGGACGCGGTATTCCGGTGGAGATGCACAAGAAAGGTGTATCGGCAGCACGAATCGTGCTTTCCACATTGCATGCCGGCGGTAAATTTGACAATGAATCATACAAAACCAGCGGAGGCCTCCATGGAGTCGGTTCTTCGGTGGTGAATGCGCTGTCGGAGCATATGGACGTGAAGGTGTATAAGAACGGTTATATCCACCACGACGAGTATGAACGGGGAATTCCGGTTGTGGCTCTGGAAAATGGCTTGCTGCCGACGCTCGGGAAGACGAAGGAGACCGGAACGGAGATCAATTTCCTGCCGGACGGCAGTATTTTCGAGCGGACCAGATTCAAGGCGGAGTGGCTGAAGAGCCGTCTGCATGAGACCGCTTATCTGAACCCGAAGCTGGTGATCAATTACCGGAATAAGCGGGCCGGGGAGGAGGAGACGGTGGTCTACTCGGAACCGGAGGGGATTGTGGCCTATGTGAAAGAGTTGAATGTGGGAAAGACGCCAATTCACGATCCTGTTTACTTTAAAGGCGAGGTGGACCGGATTGAAGTGGAAGTGGCGTTTCAGTTTGTAGATACCTTTGAGGAAAATATTCTTGGCTTCTGCAACAACATTTTCACCCAGGAGGGCGGCACCCATCTGGTGGGATTCAAGACAAAATTTACGACGCTGATCAATTCCTATGCAAGGGAGCTGGGAATCTTAAAGGAAAAGGACGCCAACTTTACGGGAGCGGATACCCGCAACGGGATGACGGCCATTGTAGCGATCAAGCATCCGGACCCGATTTTCGAGGGACAGACCAAGACGAAGATGGCCAGCGCCGACGCCACCAAGGCGGTATTCACGGTGAGCGGTGACGAGCTGCAGCGGTATTTTGACCGTAATTTAGAGGTCTTAAAGGGTGTGATTACCTGTGCGGAGAAATCGGCCAAGATCCGCAAGGCGGAGGAAAAGGCCAAGACCAACATGCTGACCAAGTCCAAGTTCTCCTTTGACAGCAACGGAAAGCTGGCTAACTGTGAGAGCCGGGACGCGGAGAAATGTGAAATCTTTATCGTCGAGGGAGATTCCGCCGGCGGCTCTGCCAAGACGGCCAGAAACCGGATGTATCAGGCGATTCTGCCGATCCGCGGCAAGATTTTAAATGTGGAGAAGGCCTCTATTGACAAAGTGCTTGCCAACGCCGAGATTAAGACGATGATCAATACCTTTGGCTGCGGATTCTCCGAGGGCTATGGCAATGATTTTGATATCACAAAGCTGCGTTACCACAAGATCATCCTGATGACGGATGCCGATGTGGACGGCAGCCATATTGATACGCTGCTTCTCACCTTCTTATACCGGTTTATGCCGGAGCTGATTTTTAACGGACATGTCTATATTGCCATGCCGCCGTTATTTAAAGTGATCCCAAAGAAAGGGGAGGAACAGTATCTGTACGATGAGAAGGAACTGGAGCGCTACCGGAGGACCCATACCGGAGATTTTACGCTTCAGCGATACAAGGGTCTCGGTGAGATGGATGCCGAGCAGTTGTGGGAGACCACTCTGGACCCGGAGAACCGTGTGTTAAAGCGTGTGGAGATTGAGGATGCCCGTCTGGCGTCTGAGATGACGGAAATGCTTATGGGCAGCGAGGTACCGCCCAGAAGACAGTTTATCTACGAGCATGCGGACGAAGCAGAGATTGACGCGTAATATCGGGAAGGGTAAGGAGAGGAATCATGGCTGAGAAGATTATAACAACCGAATATTCAGAGGAAATGCAGAGAAGCTACATGAATTATTCCATGAGCGTCATCACTGCAAGAGCCATCCCGGATGCAAGGGATGGCTTAAAGCCGGTTCAGCGCCGTGTCCTGTACGACATGAGCGAACTGCGTTTAAACCACGATAAGCCCCACAGAAAGTCGGCCCGTATCGTGGGTGATACCATGGGTAAATATCATCCCCACGGGGACAGCTCCATCTACGAGACGCTGGTGGTCATGTCCCAGGTGTTTAAGAAAGGGATGCCCCTGGTCAATGGACACGGCAACTTCGGTTCCATTGAGGGCGACGGAGCGGCCGCCATGCGTTACACGGAAGCCCGTCTGGAGAAATTTGCGGAAGAAGTGTATTTAAAGGATTTAGATAAGACCGTTGACTTTGTGCCAAACTATGATGAGACGGAGAAGGAGCCGGAAGTGCTTCCGGTCCGGGTGCCGAATCTCTTGATCAACGGCGCGGAGGGAATTGCGGTGGGAATGAGCACCAGCATTCCGCCTCACAACTTAGGCGAGGTGATCGACGCGGTGAAGGCCTATATCGACCGGCCGGAGATCACCACGAGGGAGCTGATGGAGTATCTGCCGGGCCCGGATTTCCCTACCGGCGGCATTATCGCCAATAAGAGCGAGCTGATCGACATTTATGAGACCGGAACCGGGAAGATCAAGCTTCGTGGCAAGCTGGAAGTGGAACTGGGGAAACGCAAGTCGGATAAGGACAAGCTGGTGATTACGGAGATTCCCTACACCATGATCGGCGCCGGCATCAACAAATGTCTGGTGGACATCGCCGAACTGGTGGAGAGCAAGAAACTGACGGATGTGGTGGACATTTCCAACCAGTCCAATAAAGAGGGAATCCGCATTGTGCTGGAACTGAAGAAGGATGCGGATGTGGAGAAAGTGATTAACATTCTCTACAAGAAGACGAAGCTGGAGGATACTTTCGGCGTCAACATGCTGGCGATTGCCGAGGGCAGACCGGAGACCCTGAGCTTAAGGGGGATTTTAAAGAATTATCTGGATTTCCAGTATCGGAATACCACCAGGAAATACGAGGCTCTGTTAGAGAAGGAACTGGAGAAGAAAGAGATTAAAGAGGGGCTGATCAAGGCCTGTGACGTGATTGATTTGATTATCGCGATTCTCCGCGGTTCCAAGAATTTAAAGGATGCCAAGGCTTGTCTGATGAACGGTGACATTTCCAATATCAAGTTCCGGGTGCCGGGCTTTGAGGAGGACGCGAAGCAGCTGCGGTTTACGGAGAAGCAGGCGTCCGCCATTTTGGAGATGCGTCTTTACAAATTGATCGGTCTTGAGATTCTGGCTCTGGAGAAGGAGTACAAGGAGACCTTAAAGAAGATTAAGGAGTACACCAGCATTTTAAAGGACAAGGGAGCTATGGACCGGGTGATTAAGGAAGATCTGGATCACATCCGGGAAGAATTTGCCACGCCCAGAAGAACGTACCTGGAGGATGGCAAGGAAGCCGTGTATGAGGAGTCCCCTGTGGAAGTGCAGGAGGTGGCCTTTATTATGGACAAATTCGGCTACTGCAAGCTGCTTGACAAGAATACGTATGAGCGGAACCGGGAGACGGTGGAGGCGGAGCATCCCCATGTGATCAACTGTATGAATACGGATAAGATCTGCATTTTCACCAATATGGGCAATCTGCATCAGGTGAAGGTGATGGAGATTCCTCTCTGCAAGCTGCGGGACAAGGGAACACCCATTGACAATCTCAGCAAGTTTGACGGGACGAAGGAAGAGATTATCTGCCTGACCAACCAGGAGGGCATCCGCGGCAAAAAACTGGTATTTGCCACAAAGATGGCTCTGGTGAAACAGGTGCCGGCGGAGGAATTCGAGACCAACAACCGGACGGTGGCGGCGACGAAGCTTCAGGACGGCGACGGTCTGGTCAGCGTGCAGGTGGTGGAAGGAGAGACCGAGGTGGTGCTCCAGACCAGCGGGGATGTCTTCCTGCGGTTTGCACTGGAGGAGATCTCGGAGATGAAGAAGAATTCCAGAGGTGTCCGCGGCATCAAGCTGGCGGCCGGCGAAGAACTGGAACACTTATATCTGCTGGGCGAAGAGCCGGTGATTATGTACAAGAAAAAAGAAGTCCATTTAAACCGTTTAAAGATTGGCAAGAGAGACGGAAAAGGAAGTAAGGTAAGGTTAAATTAATGAAAAAATTAGCGTATATACTGCTGGCAGGAGTTCTGGTTCTGGGAACCCTGTCAGGATGTGGAACAAAGGATGTAAAAGAAGAAACTCAGATTTCCAGTGCGGCGGAGAGCACGGCTGAAGAAGAGATGAAACAGGAAACAGCAGAAACTGAGACAAAAGCGGGTGCAGAAGGAAGTGATGGGGCATCGAAAGCCGCGGCGGGAACGCAGCAGGTGAAAATCCATGTGAAGGATTACGGTACCATTACCGTGGCACTGGATGCGGAGCATGCCCCCATAACAGTAGAAAACTTTGTAAAGCTGGCGAAAGACGGGTTTTACGACGGTCTCACCTTTCACCGCATTATGAAAGGGTTTATGATTCAGGGCGGAGATCCGCTTGGAACCGGGCTTGGCGGTTCCGATGAGACGATCAAGGGCGAGTTCTCCAAAAATGGCGTGGACAATCCCATTTCCCATACCCGCGGGACGATTTCCATGGCCAGGTCCCAGCTGATGGACAGCGCCAGTTCCCAGTTTTTTATTGTTCATGAGGACAGTACCTTTTTGGACGGCGATTACGCGGCCTTTGGCAGCGTGACAGAGGGAATGGAGATAGTGGACAAGATTTGTGATGATATTACCGTAGAAGACAACAATGGTACGGTACTGGCAGAGAACCAGCCGGTGATTGAACGGATAGAAGTGATGGAGTAGGATACAGAGTCAATATAAGATAGAACGTCAATAAGAAAATCAGGAAACAAAGTAAAAAGAAAAAGGAGGACAAGACATGTCAAATCCAAACGTACCAACACCACACATTCAGGCCTTAGAGGGGGAGATTGCAGAGACCATCCTTCTTCCGGGAGACCCGCTCCGCGCCAAATATATCGCGGACAACTTTTTAGAGGACGTGAAACAGTTTAATGCTACCAGAAACATGCTGGGCTATACCGGAACGTATCAGGGGAAACGGGTATCCGTCATGGGCACCGGCATGGGATGTCCCTCCATCGGAATCTACTCCCATGAACTGATCCATTTCTACGGATGCAAGAACCTGATCCGTGTGGGAACGGCCGGCGCCTTAAGTGAGAAGCTGAAAGTCCGCGACATGGTAATCGCCATGGGCGCCTGTACCACCTCCAACTATGTGCGTCTCTTCGGACTTCCGGGGGATTACTCCTGCATTGCCAGCTATGAACTGCTGTCAAAAGCGGTGGAGGAAGCAAAAGCCAGAAACTTAACTTACCATGTGGGAAATGTCTTAAGTTCCGATATGTTCTACGGCCCGGCCAAATCGGTAAGCGGCGGCATGACCTGGAGCGATATGGGAGTTCTGGCTGTGGAGATGGAGGCGGCGGCTCTGTATAGCAACGCGGCGGCGGCCGGTGTCAATGCCCTGTGTATCGTCACGATTTCTGACTCCGTGGTAACCGGGGAAGTGACCACTGCCGAGGAACGCCAGACTACATTTACGAATATGATGGAAGTAGCCTTGTCGCTGGCATAAAGAAAAATCTGGTCAGGGCAGGAGGAGTGCAGCAGCTCCACCTGCCCTGATTTTCCGTCACTGACGTGCTAAAGCAGCGGGATGTCTTTGTGAGACGTACAAATGTATTTTTCTCGCGAATAATCGTTGCTTTTTTTCAAATTTTGTTATAAGATACAGAGAAAGTTTTACAATAACAGATATGAGGAGCCCAGAATTATGGAAAAGAAATTGAGAGTTGGTGTACTTGGTGCAACAGGCATGGTAGGACAGCGATTTATCGCCCTGCTGGAGAATCATCCGTGGTATGAGGTGGCCACCGTGGCTGCCAGCCCGCGTTCCGCCGGCAAAACTTACGAGGAAGCCGTTGGAGACCGCTGGAAAATGACGACACCCATGCCGGAAGCAGTCAAAAAACTGGTAGTGATGAATGTCAATGAAGTGGATGCCGTAGCGGCCGGCGTTGATTTTGTGTTCAGTGCCGTGGATATGACAAAAGAGGAGATCAAGGCCATTGAGGAAGCTTACGCGAAGACCGAGACCCCGGTGGTATCCAATAACAGCGCCCACCGCTGGACTCCCGATGTGCCTATGGTGATTCCGGAGGTGAACCCGGAGCATTTCCAGGTGATTGAGCATCAGAGAAAGCGTCTTGGCACCACAAAGGGCTTTATCGCCGTAAAGCCAAACTGTTCCATCCAAAGTTACGCCCCGGTTCTCTCCGCATGGAAAGAATTTGAGCCTTATGAAGTGGTTGCCACTACATATCAGGCCATCTCCGGCGCTGGAAAGACCTTTAAAGACTGGCCGGAAATGGTGGAGAACATCATTCCCTACATCGGCGGCGAGGAAGAGAAGAGCGAGCAGGAACCTCTTCGCATCTGGGGTGAGATCAAGGACGGTGAGATCAAAAAGGCATCCGAGCCGGTGATCACCTGCCAGTGCATCCGTGTTCCCGTGTTAAATGGCCACACGGCGGCAGTCTTTGTGAAGTTTCGAAAGAAACCAACGAAGGAAGAGCTGATTGACCGTCTGGTGAACTACAAGGGTCTTCCCCAGGAACTGAATCTGCCAAGCGCGCCGAAACAGTTTATGCAGTATATGGAAGAGGATAACCGTCCGCAGGTAACTCTGGATGTAGACTTCGAGAAGGGCATGGGAATCTCCGTTGGCCGTCTCCGTGAAGATACTGTCTATGATTACAAGTTTGTAGGTTTATCCCACAACACGGTCCGCGGCGCGGCCGGAGGAGCGGTCTTGTGTGCCGAACTTCTGACAGCCCAGGGCTATATTGAAGCGAAATAATTGTTACTTAATTGTAACAAAAAACAAGAAGGTGCAGTGCAAATGCTGTACCTTTTTTGTGTGTTTCGTGCTATAATAGGCGGGAATGGTCTTTTATAAATAAGAGAAAACGGAAGGAATGGACAGATGAAGAGGTTAAGAACCATCATGTTGATGCTGGGGTTTGCGGCGGTTCTGATGATGCCCATACTGCTTCGAAAGGTGAACGCCCAGTTTGGCCTGACCGGTGTCAGTGTTCAGACGGAACGTCCCATATTGACGAAAAAGGGTCTGCTGGACGGGACGGTTCAGGAGGAACTTAACGACTATATTGCCCAGAATATGCCGGGGCGTGACCTGATGATTAAGGTGCGGAACCAGCTGATCTTCACCCTCTATTCCAAGTCGCCCAATGAGAATATTGTGATTGGCAAGAACAACAACCTGTTCGAAAAAGAGTACGTCCTCAAGTACGAGAAGGTTTACCCGCCGGCGGACAAAGAATATGTGGTGGATCTGTGCGACAAGATTGCCGTGATCCAGGACAAGCTGGAGGCAAAAGGGAAAGAACTTTATCTGTTTATCACCCCCACAAAGGTTCGCTATTATGAGGAGGACGTGCCTGACATTTACCGGGTGGCTTCCAGCTTTGGAGAGAGAACTGGCAATTATGAGGTGCTGATGGAGACACTGGCAGACTATGATTTTAAGGTTTATGATTCCATTCCTGTTGTGGCCGCTTACAGGGAGACGGCAGATGCAGCGGGGATGCCGCTGTATTATAAGACGGGAAGCCACTGGAGCCTGGTGGTGGGAGCGGAGGTCGCTTCGGGGTTAGGCTGCTTCCTGGATGAGAACAGCAAGTATGATTTCCCGGACACCCATGTGGAGTATGCCCCGGTGCCGGAACCTCTTCATCCGGATTCCGATATTTTTAACACGTTTAACGTTTTTACAAAACCATATGACTCCTACTATTCAGCGGAACTTAAGGCCGAAGACATTGGCCTGGCCGAGGAGGAAAAGCCCAATTTATTCTGCCGCGGCGGCAGCTTTATGGGGCAGACAATCAATCACCTGATCAACAATGGGATGTTCCATTTGGATACCTATGTGGAAAATACCATTTATTACAGGAACCGTTTTACAGAACCGGGAAGTTTTTCTGATTATGGAGAGTTGAATTTAAAGCAGGAGTTGGAGCAGGCGGACATCGTGATTCTGGAAGTGAACGAGGCACATATTCCAACAATGAGTTTCGGCTTGATTGATTATCTCATAGAACATCCTGAACTGCTCGATTAACCCTGATCACATGGAGGAACCACTATGGTATTTGTATCACCTGTGTTTGTATTTGTGTTTCTGCCGGCAACGCTGATTCTTTACCTGCTTGCCTGTCTCACAAAGAAGACGTCGGTTAAGAATGCTGCGCTGTTATTCTGTTCCCTTGTGTTTTATTCCTGGGGCGGCGTGAAATATATGATTTTGCTGATGATTTCCACTGTTGCGAACTATGTGTTCGGGCGGCTTTTGGAGGGAGAGAAGAAACGGAAGCTGATTCTGGCGCTTTCAGTGATTTATAACGTTGGCATTTTATTTGTCTTTAAGTATTTTAATTTTTTTATGGACACGGCGGTCAGCATCGCACAGATCTTTCATGCGGACTGGAGTGTCGCTGTTCCGGCGATTACGCTGCCGATTGGTATTTCATTTTTTACGTTCCAGATTATGTCCTATGTGTTTGACGTGTATTTGAGAAAGGTGGAGACGCAGAGGAATATCTTTGATTTGGCGTTGTATATCATGCTGTTTCCCCAGCTGATTGCCGGGCCGATTGTCCGCTATATTGATGTGAACCGGGAGATAAAGGAGCGGCATACGGACGGCGCCATGATCCACGACGGCATTTCCCGCTTCATCATCGGGTTCAGCAAGAAAATATTTCTGGCTAACGGGATGGGATATATGGCGGATACCGTGTTTGGAAAGACTGGCCAGCTCAACACGCCTTATGCGTGGCTGGGGGCTGTGTGCTATGCGCTGCAGATTTATATGGATTTTTCCTCGTACTCGGATATGGCGATTGGACTTGGGAAGCTGTTTGGATTTCATTTTCTGGAGAACTTTAATTATCCTTATATCTCCGGCAGTATCAAGGAATTTTGGAGACGCTGGCATATCTCGCTGTCCTCCTGGTTCCGGGATTATGTGTATATTCCGCTGGGCGGCAGCCGGAAGGGGACAGGGAAGACCTACCGCAATCTGCTGATTGTGTTCATGCTTACCGGGTTCTGGCACGGGGCCAGCTGGACCTTTGTCATCTGGGGGCTGTATCACGGATTTTTCCTGATTTTGGAGCGGGGGAAATTCGGTGTCTGGCTGGAACGGATACCGGGATGTCTGAAACGGGTGTACACGCTGGTGGTGGTGCTGGTGGGCTGGGTATTTTTCCGGTGTGAGACCATGGCGGAAGCATTTACCTATCTGAAAGCCATGTTTTCCTTTCAATTCAGTCATTATAATGTACTGGAGATACTGGAATGCCTGGACCGTGAGTTTTTGGTACTGTTTGTACTGTCCGTGATCGGATCGATGCCGCTGCTGCCGAAGCTGAAAGCCAGGGCGGGGGATCATCAGGTCATTGGGCTTTTGGCCGATGCTGGGCTGGTTGTGATGTTCGTCTGCGCCGTGTTCTATATGGTTGGTGCGGACTTTAATCCGTTTATCTATTTCCGTTTTTAGAGGATGGGCAGAATTAAATAAAATTGAAGGAGGATATAAAAGCTATGGCATGGACAAAGACGAGTTTTGGAACAATGGAAAACGGTGCGGAGGTATTCCGCTACACCCTGACAAATGACAACGGGGTATCCGCATCGTTTACTGATTTAGGCGGCATCTGGCTGACCATGGTCGTGCCGGACCGGGACGGACAGTTTGATGATGTTGTCTTAGGCTACGATACGGTGGAAAAATGCACGTCTCTTCCAGGTCACCTCGGTGAGATCGTGGGCCGTAACGCCAACCGGATTGGCGGGGCGGAATTTACCTTAAACGGCACCACCTATCTGCTGGAGCCCAATTCCGGCAAAAACAACCTGCATAGCGGTCCCAATTATTACCGTGACAGAATCTGGGATACGGAAGTGGAAGAATCGGCTCTTGGCACAAAGATCACCTTCAGCCTGTTCAGCCCCGACGGAGACCAGGGGTATCCGGGTAACGCCAGCATTGCCGTCAGCTACACTCTGACGCCGGATAACAGCTTAAAGCTGGACTACCATATGGTGGCAGACGCTGATACCGTTGCCAATTTTACCAACCACAGCTATTTCAACTTAGCCGGCCACCAGTCCGGTCTGGCGACGGCCCAGCTGGTGTGGATCGATGCCGATACCTTCACCATCGCGGATGAGACTTCCATCCCAACCGGCGAGCTGGTGCCTGTAAAGGGAACACCCATGGATTTCACCACCATGAAGCCAATCGGGCAGGACATCGAGGCGGACTATGAGCCCCTGAAGTTCGGCGGCGGCTACGACCATAACTGGGTTTTAAACCATCCTGAGGGCGAGACTGCGCTGTCCGCCAAGGCCTGCGATGAGAAATCCGGCCGTATCATGGAAGTATACACCGACCTGCCGGGCGTTCAGTTCT
Source organism: Bacteroides thetaiotaomicron (assembly GCA_034142505.1). Lineage (GTDB taxonomy): Bacteria > Bacillota > Clostridia > Lachnospirales > Lachnospiraceae > Hungatella_A. Next base: position 24,079 of record JAWZDV010000084.1, on the reverse strand, counting down.
ACACCGCCAATTTCCTGGGCGGGGAAAACTGCGTGGGCAAGGATCAGGTTTCCTACACCCCACGCTGCGGCTATTGCTTCGAGACCCAGTACTTCCCGGATGCCATCAATAAACCGGGATTCCCGTCCCCTGTGTTAAAGGCCGGGGAAGAGTACCGGACCACAACCATTTACAAATTCCTGACAGACAAATAAGGGAATTGCAAGCGTTCAGACGGCAGACCTTCCTGACCGGAAAAGCCCTGTCCAGGGGATGGAGAAACCTGGCAGGGCTTTCTTTTCGTTGTAAAATCCATAAGAAAATGATATACTGTTAAAGTTACATAAGAAAACAAACAGGGGTAATACATGGCAAAATCATTATACATAGCAGAAAAACCGAGTGTGGCACAGGAGTTTGCCAATGCATTGAACATAAACGCCAGGCGAAGCGACGGCTATATCGAATCCGAGGACGCGGTGGTGACCTGGTGTGTGGGTCATCTGGTGACCATGAGTTATCCGGAGGCTTATGACGCGAAATTTAAGCGGTGGAGTTTGGAGACGCTGCCTTTTCTTCCGAAGGAATTTAAGTACCAAGTGATTGAGGGGGTGGCCAAGCAGTTCAAGATCGTCAGCGGGCTGCTGAACCGGCCGGACGTGGATACCATCTATATCTGTACCGACTCCGGGCGCGAGGGAGAGTATATCTACCGCCTGGTGGACCAGATGGCGGGAGTGAAGGGAAAGACCCGCAAGCGGGTGTGGATCGACTCCCAGACGGAGGAAGAGATACTCCGCGGTATCCGGGAGGCCAAGGACTGGAGCGAGTATGACAATCTGTCGTCGTCGGCATATCTGCGGGCGAAGGAAGATTATCTGATGGGAATCAATTTTTCCAGACTTCTGACTCTCAAATATGGACAGACGATCTCCAACTATTTGCGGACGGACCGGACCGTGCTGTCGGTGGGCCGGGTGATGACCTGCGTGCTGGGTATGGTGGTCCGGAGAGAGCGGGAGATACGGAATTTTGTAAAGACTCCATTTTACCGGGTGATCGGTACTTTTGAATCCCAGGGGGCTGAGTGCCCCGCTTTACCGGGTATGAGTTTTGACGGTGAGTGGAAGAGTGTGGCGGGTTCTAAGTATTTTGAAACGCCATATTTATATAAGGAGAATGGTTTTAAGGCCAGGGAGACCGCTCAGGAACTGATCGATATGTTGTCTGAGGTTCAGCCAGGGGAAGCTCCCCTCACGATCGCCCAGCGGAATTTAAAGGCCCAGGTGGCCGGGATCGAGCGGAAGAAGGAGACGAAGAATCCGCCGCTGTTATACAACCTGGCGGAGCTTCAGAACGACTGTTCCAAAATGTTTAAGATCAGCCCTGATGAGACGCTGCGCGTCGTCCAGGAGCTCTATGAGAAAAAACTGGTGACCTACCCGAGAACCGACGCCAGAGTGCTGTCCACAGCCGTGGCCAAGGAGATTCACAAAAATATCGGTGGACTGCGCAATTTCGCTCCGGTGAAGGACTTTGCAGGCGAGGTGCTGGAATCCGGTTCCTACAAGGGGATCGCCAAGACCCGCTACGTCAACGACAAGCAGATTACGGACCATTATGCCATTGTTCCTACCGGCCAGGGCTTTGGGGCCCTCAGAAGCTTAAATGGGCTGTCTGAGAAGGTCTATGAGGTGATCTGCCGCCGGTTCTTAAGCATCTTTTATCCGGCGGCCATCTATCAGAAATATGGACTGGATCTGGCCATGGGCAAAGAGCATTTCTTCGCCAACTTCCGGGTGATGCTGGAGCCGGGATATTTGAAGGTGGCAGATGTGTCTTTTGGAAAGAAAGCCGAGGCGGAGCAGAAGCGCCAGGACGCGGCCGCGAAAAGCGCCGGTGACGGCGGATCTGAGGACGGAAAAGACAAGGACGACGCCGAGTCGGCCAGAAACAACAGCAACATGAATAATCCTGAGTTCATCGCCATGCTGGGCGGGCTGAAAAAGGGAATGGAGCTTGATGTTAAAGATTTAACAATCAAAGAGGGGGAGACTTCCCCGCCGAAGCGCTACACCTCCGGTTCCATGATCCTGGCTATGGAAAATGCCGGCCAGCTGATCGAGGACGAGGAACTGCGGGCCCAGATCAAGGGAAGCGGCATCGGCACCAGCGCCACCAGGGCGGAGATCTTAAAAAAACTGGTGAATATCAACTATCTGAGCTTAAACGGCAAGACCCAGGTGATCACGCCGTCTCTGCTGGGAGAGATGATCTTCGATGTGGTGGACAATTCCATCCGCCAGCTGTTAAACCCGGATTTGACGGCCAGCTGGGAGAAGGGACTGACTTATGTGGCCGAGGGGACGATCACCACAGATGAGTATATGGAAAAACTGGAAAAATTTGTGGCAGGCCGCACATACAGCGTGTTGAGATTGAACAATCAGTATCAAATGCGGGAGTATTTTGATGCCGCAGCAGGGAACTATAAAAAAGACAAGTAACTTGACAACCGGTATTCAGGCAAGAAGGAGACGATACAATGAAAAAAGAACAGATGACAATCAGCCAGTTATATGACACCTCAAAATCCATAGCAGGACGCCTGCTGGAAAATTATACCTACCCGTGGGAGGCTCTTCCCCACATCGGCGAGATGATCAAAAAATTAGGGGAAATGCTTCCGGAGAAAGAGTATAAGAAAGTGGGGAGCGCGATCTGGATTCACAAATCCGTAGAGATTCCGCCGACCGCCTGTATGAAAGGTCCGGCCATCATCTGTGAGGGAGCGGAACTGCGTACCTGCTGTTTCATCCGCGGCAACGTTATCATCGGCGGCGGCGCTGTGGTAGGAAACTCCACAGAACTGAAAAATGTAATTCTGTTTGACGGCGTACAGGTGCCTCATTTTAACTATGTAGGTGATTCCATCCTGGGTTACAAATCCCACATGGGAGCCAGTTCCTTAACCTCCAATGTGAAGTCGGATAAAACCCTGGTAAAGGTACACGCGGAGGACGGCGATATCGAGACCGGCTTAAAGAAATTCGGCGCCATGCTGGGCGACCATGTGGAGGTCGGCTGTGGCTCCGTCTTAAATCCGGGAACCGTGATCGGCTCTAATTCCAACATTTACCCCCTGTCCAGTGTCCGGGGCTGTGTGGACTCCAATTCCATCTACAAAAAACAGGGTGAGATTGCGGAAAAACATTAGGAGTTCAGAAAATATAAAACGCAAAGGAAAGCCTTGATGAAACAGGAGGCTTTCTTTTTTTATACATCTCATCTATAATATATGTATGGAACGTTTGGGAGAGGGGGAAGGGTGATGTATCGGATTTTATTAGTGGACGATGAGGCCCAGGAACGCCGGGGGATTGCATGGCTGATTCAAAAATACCAGCTGCCGTTTCTTATAGCGGAGGCACATAATGGTAAGATTGCAGAGGAGTACATAAAAGATCATCCGGTTGATGTCCTGTTTACAGATGTAAAAATGCCCTATAAAGACGGTCTGGAACTTGCGAAGGAAGTGAGCGAGCAGTATCCCCGGATTAAGATTGTCATTTTCAGCGCTTATGGCGAGTTTGAATACGCCAGAAAAGCTATGGAGGCCAGGGCGGTGGATTATCTGTTAAAACCGATTGAATTAGAAGAATTTGAACGGGTCATGCGTAAAGTCACCGATGAACTGGCATGGATGAAAGAGCAGTCCGAGCAGGAAATCAGACAGGAGGAAGAGAATGTCCGGGAGGCTCTTTATAAGGTGTTTACGGGAGGATGCATTCCCCCGCGAAATCTGTCAAATCTGGAGAAATATCTGGAGGGGATGGGAAATGAGCGAAAGGTAATGATCAGCCTTGAGAGCAGCGGCAACCTGTTTGAAGAAAGAGAGGAGGCGTTCATCACCCTGTTGCGTACTTATCTGCCCGTGCCCTGGGAATATATCAATCTTTACCCGGATACGTCATGGATTTTGTTGAACCGTCCGGCCGGATTTCCGGCTGGTCCGTATGCGGAGGCGCTTCATAAACTAAGACGGGATATCCGTACCGTATTATCGGAGGAGTGTTCCGTGGTGGTCAGCCGCGAATTTGTCAACGTGTCGGAGATGGCGATGTGTGCCGGAGAAATGAATGATATCCGCCGCAATTATTACGGCAGCAGCCAAGAGGTGCTTTATCTGTCCGGGTTTGCCGGAGATTCGGACTATTACGCGTCCGAGCTGGAACGTATAAAACGACAGATGCTGATTGCGGTGCAGGAAAGGCAGGAGGAGTTAATCCTTTTTTACGGGGAGCAGCTGGTGGAAACCATGGTGCACGGCAAAATGATCAGCCGGATTTATGTATATCATTTGTTTCTGGAAATATTAACGGAGCTGTATGGGCAATATGGGATGACAGACAGAAGCCGGATGCTGGAAAATATGGACAGGCTGTTATCCTACCGGGATAGTGAGAAACTGATGTCGGAATGGAAGAAAATGCTTTTGCAGGCGTTTTCGGGCAGGCTGGGTCAGGAGGACAGCGGACGGATCACAGAGCAGATTCAGGCAATTGTCAGGGAGGAATATAGAAACGATATTAGCCTGGATGAGCTTTCCAAAAGAGTCAACATGTCTCCTGCCTATGTCAGCTTCCTGTTTAAAAAAGAGACGGGGTTTAATTTGATTAAATATATTACAGATTACCGTATGGAGAAAGCTCGGAAGTTTTTGGAAGACAGTCAAATGAAAATCGTACAAGTGGGAAAAGCCTGCGGTTATGAGAACCAGCCATATTTTAACAGGCTGTTCAAAAACTATTACGGTATGACACCGAAGCAATACAGGGAGAATCATGGAAAATAAAGAAAAGCATGGACTGCTCTCCTGGTATTACGGGAGGGCATCTATTAAGACCAAGCTGGTAATCAGCTATTTCCTGTTGGTCACCATACCTATACTGGTTCTGGGAGGTTATTCCTTTTCCATATCAAAGAAGAATATGGAGCAGCAGACCCTGAACACAATGGAGAATAACGTAAGCCTTATTGCAACGGAGCTGGAGGTTTCCTTAGAGCGTGAAAATGCCAATATCCGTTATCTGTCCTATAATACCATATTCCGCCAGACCTTGAAAAGCAGTGAGGGAAACCGGGTGGCGCTGGCCCAGGTACTCAACCAGGTGGTGGAGCCTATCTTCTGGTATTTTATTACCAGTGACGAGAATATGAAGGGGATTGAGATATTCACACCTTACGCGGAAGAAGAGATTGGAAGCTTTATAAAGCCCGAGGAGGAATGCCGGAACGAACCGTGGTTTGCCTGGCATGAGAAGCATTACACAACCTTGTGGACGTATGAGGATGGGGAACTGTTTGCCACCAGGACACTGCTGGATGCGGCTACCTCCTCGGAAAAGATCGGCATAGTGAAGCTGGAGGTATATCCTTATACAATCCTGGAAACGGTACAAAGCATGAATTTCTTAAATAACGGTATTCTGATTCTCGATTCAGGAGGACAGGTTGTGTTCTCCAAAGAGTCGGGATATGAGAAGATTGACGGGGAGGTTCAGGAACTGGCCGCTAACGGTCAGATTTCAGAGGTGGCGTTTGCCGGGGGAAGGGACAGCTATTTTCTGCTTACAACAGAGGTGGAAGCGGGGGACTGGGATGTTTACTATTATGTAGCCAGGGCGGAGATTATGGGCCAGCTCACCCAGATTGTGAAATCCACGGCAGTTGTGGTTGCAGTCTGCCTGGTTATTGTAGTGCTGCTGATTGGGCTGTTGTCCGCAGTCTTAAGCCGCAGAATACTGGAACTGAAAAAGAATGCGGAGCAGGTGGCCGAGGGCAACTTTAATCTGAATTTAAAGCCCGGCTACCGGGACGAGATTGGCGTTGTGGCGACTAGTCTCCAGACGATGTGCAACAGGCTCAATGACATGATTGAACAGGTCTATAAAGCGGAACTGGAAAAAAAGGTCATGGAACTGAAGGCGCTGCAAGCTATGATTAACCCGCATTTTCTTTATAACTGCCTGTCCGGGATTAAGTGGAAGGCCATGATGGGCGGGAATGATGAGATCAGTGAGATTACAGGGCTGCTGGCCAAGTTCTACCGCACCAGCTTAAACGGAGGCAGGCAGTTTACTACGGTTGGCAGTGAACTGGAGAATATCCGCTCCTATATTGAGCTTCAGCAAATGACCCAGAGCTGCCGGTTCCGGGCAGAGTATGAGCTGGAGGAAGGCGGGTTTGATTATCCGATGCCCAATTTCCTGTTACAGCCCCTGGTGGAGAACGCCATTGAACACGGCCTTCATTATCAGGAAACGCCGGATGAAGAAGGACTTTTGATGATCCGGTTTCACATCGAGGGCGGATATCTGGTATTTCAGATTATCAACAACGGTCCGCCCATTGACAGGGAGCGGTTGAATGACGTGCTGAACAGGCCTGGCAAGGGCTATGGTATCTATAACATCCGGGAACGAATACGGATTTATTATGGGGATGGATGCGGCCTGTCGGGGGAGGTTACAGAGGAAGGATATACCTGCTTTACGGTACGTATTTATCATCAGGCAGAGCGTATCGATGAATTCTAAAAATAGTGCAAGGTTTCTAAAAAATGTATAAGAGCATTTATTTCCTGTTTCCGCTAAGATATAAATAACAAGAAAGGGAGGTAAATCCTATGAGAAAAAGAGCAATAGGAACTTTGCTGTGTACGGCAGCAGCAGTGCTGATGGCAGGATGCCAGGGCGGGCAGACAAATACGACAACGGCGGCAGCAGGAGGAGACCAGGGAACAGGCTCGGATAAGGTAAAGGTACGGATGACCTACTGGAACAGCGAGGATACTATGGCAGAGCTTCTCAGCTATCTGGAACAGGCGGTGCCGGATGTGGAGATTGAGTATCAGTTTATTGACAATTCCAACTATGATACGATTGTGGACACTCAGCTTTCGGCGGGAGAGGGGCCGGATATTATCTGTGAATCCTCCGGATCTGCCTTAAAACATGCGAGAATCGGTTATCTGGAACCAATCAATGACCTGGCTGAGAAATATTCGGACTCGGGTACAGGATTATATTCCTTTGAGGGCAATGCCTATGCGCTTCCCGGCATAAGCTGGTTCGAAGGTATCTTCTATAATAAAGAAATATTTGAAGAGCATAACGTAGAACTTCCTACAACCTTTGACGAGTACATCGAGGTTTGCAAGACCTTTGAAGCGGCGGGTATCACGCCGTTGGCGGCCGGACTGAAGTCCTGGGAACCGATGTTGAAGAATTCCATGGCGTTTGTGACTGCGGAATATCTGTCCACGCCGGAAGGCAGGAATTTTAACAGCGATTACAGAGAGGGAAAAGTGACTCTTGACGGAACATGGAATCCATATCTTGAAAAATGGTCGGAGATGATTACAGAAGGTATTTATACCACGGATATGACGGGGATTGACCATGACCAGTCCTTAGAGCAGTTTGCAACAGGCGGTGCGGCCATGTTCTGCTCCGGTCCCTGGGATTTAGATGGAATTATGGCTAAGAATCCGGATCTGCAGATTGACATGATGCCGTTTCACGGCACAAAGCCAAGCGACGGCTGGCTGATCGGCGGACCTGGCTGCGGCTTTGCGTTGAACGCCAACTCCACCAAAAAAGAAGCGGCAAAAAAAGTTCTGGAGGCCATCTCCACCATAGAAGGACAGACAGCTTTGTGGCAGAACAACCAAGGCGGTTCTTCTTACTTAAAGGGAGCGGTAATGGACCTCCCGGACGCCTATGCAAGCGTATCCAAGACTCTGGCGGCAGGAAACGTGTACTGTCCGTGGGATGAATGGGGAATTGCAGCATCTGCACACCACGATTATGGAACAGAAATGCAGAATTATCTTTTGGGCACGCAGGATCTTTCTGCCACCCTGCAGAATGTAGACGCGGCGGTAGCGGAACTGCTGTCGAAATAATATGCCAAAAAAGGGCCTCAAAAAACAAACGTATGATTTGAGGCTCTTTTTGCGCCTTTTTACAGGTGGCAAGCAGGTGTAAAACCATAGGAAAGGGGTTAGAAAGCTATGCGGGCGAAGACAAGAAAAAGGAGACTGCCGGGAACTCTGGGCAATTATTTTTACATATTTATTTTACCGGCGCTTGTGATCTATGTAGTATTTAGTATACTGCCGTTTTTATACACCTTTTATTTCAGCTTTACGGATTACACGGATATCAATCCTGTGAATCTTCATTTTGTCGGAATCACTAATTATCTTAAGGTGTTTCAGAATAATCTTATGACGGCAGGCATCAGGAACTCCGTGATTTATGCCGTTTTAATCACGGGCTTTCAGACACTTGTGGGACTGCCCCTGGCAGTTATCTTAAACGGGAAATTAAAAACAAGAAATATGATGCGGGCGGTATATTTCTTTCCGGCAGTATTCAGCGCCCTGATTATCGGTTATCTGTGGAATTTCATTCTGTCCTCCTCGGATTATGGGCTGATCAATAACCTGCTGCACCGGCTTGGGTTCCCAACCTTTAATTTCTTTACTGCAGACAGGGCCTTGTTCTCTGTCATCTTTACGCAGGTATGGCAGTGGGCCGGCTGGGCGATGGTGATCTTTCTGGCTAACCTTCAGGGGATATCACCGGACCTCTATGAGGCGGCTGATATTGACGGGGCCGGCGGGATGAAGAAGTTTCTTTACGTGACGCTGCCTTTAATGTGCCCATCGGTGAAGATTGTAATTGTAACGGGTTTGATTGGCGGCATGAAGGTATTCGATATTATCTATGCGATGACCTCCGGCGGGCCGGGCAATGCAACCGAAACGGTTATGACTGTTATGATGAAGCGTGGAATATCAGACGGATTTTATTCCAGCGGAGCCGCGTTCGGCGTATGCTTCTTTATCATTGTTGTGGTTTTAAGCTCGATGGTTACAAAATTAATGGGGAAATGGAGTGACGCGATATCATGAAAACAGGTAAAAAGGCAATGACAAAATCGAAGCGCGGGAAACAGCGGATTGTTGTGGAAGCGCTGATGCTGACACTCTCCGTGATCTGGTTTATACCAATTTATTATCTGATTGTGACAACACTGAAGACTCCCCAGGAGGCGACCAACAGCCCCCTGGCTCTGCCAAAGACAATCATGTTCCAAAATTACATCGATGCGTGGATAAAGATGGAATTTCCAAGGGCATTTACCAATACCTTCCTCATTACGGCTTCGGCGGTAGCTTTGATCATTATTTTCGCATCCATGGCAGGATACGCTCTTGCCAGGACAAAGACGAAATGGGGGCTGCGGCTGTTTCTATTCTTTCTGGCAGGCATGGTGGTTCCTTTCCAGATGAATATTGTCAGCCTGTATAAGATCGTCAGGAATATGCATCTTATGAATACGCTTACGGCAGTGGTGCTGGTTAACGTGGCGATTAACACGCCTCAGGGTGTATTCCTGTTTAAGGAATTTATTGAATCCACGATTCCCCGGGAACTGGAGGAAGCGGCAGAGATTGACGGCTGCGGCGTGCTGCGCAAATTTTTTACCATCGTACTTCCCCTGATGAAGCCGGTGGTGTCAACCGTTATGATTATTGTGACGCTGAACGTCTGGAATGAGTTTATGACCCCCCTCCTGTTTTTGCAGAGCCGGGAGAAGGATGTGATCCTTCAGGAGGTTTCCCGCAATATCGGACAGTTTGCCACAGACTGGACTGCCATGTTCCCCATGATGATGCTGGGCGTGGCTCCGCTTCTGATTTTCTACTTATTCATGCAGAAATATATTATCGCGGGTGTTGCTGCCGGCGCTGTGAAAGGCTGAGTGCGGGAGATGACAAAAGGAGAACTGACCCGGGAAAGCGGGCGGATTATGATTATTGTACCTCATCAGGATGACGAAGTTTTAATGACTGCCGGTATTTTACAGCAGGCGAAGGCCTGCGGTCTGCCGGTTCGGGTTTTGATGGCGACAAACGGGGATTACGGCTGCCGGGATTTCACAACCGGTCAGGCGCGGCTTAGGGAAACGCTGTCAGGTCTGTCCCTGGTTCTGCCGAACCAGAATCATGTAGTGTTTTTAGGATATGCAGATACAGGGATGCCAAAGCAGGATAGTTTTTTAACCCATCTGTTTCTGGAAAAGGACGAAAACAGGGTGTTGCCGTCACACTGCACGGATAGAACATATGGCCTGGAGGATCAGGCGGATTATCATACCTTAAGATACGGAACCCCTGCTTTGTACACGAGAAGGAATTTTCTTGGGGATTTAAAAGAAAATATAGAGGAATTTTCTCCTGATCTGATAGTTACCACCTGCGCAGAGGACGTGCATGGGGACCACAGCGGACTCTTCTTCTTTGTAATGGAGGTGCTTCAGATGTGGGCGGGGCAGTGGAATAGGACAGGGATGATACAAGTGCCTGAGTTATATGTTGGATTAGTGCATTCCTGTGCGGGGGATGACAGATGGCCTGGAAGCGAGACGGGAGAACCCTTTTCCTGTCCGCCAGATTTTGAAAATCAGGGCGGTCTTATATGGGATGAACGGTTTGTATTTGAAGTGCCGGATGTGGAATTAAAAAAACGGATGCTGCAAGAGCACAGGACAGCATTAAAGCCGGATGCGGTGAAGTTTCTGAATGCATTTATCCGCAAAGAGGAAGTTTTTTGGAAAATTGACTGGCAGAGGCCGGAACAAGAGAGTAACAATCTGGAGGAATAAACATGGAACTAAAAGAGCCAATATATGAGATTGAGGAATGGAACGTGACGGAGCGGGCATTTTCCATGGATACTGTCTACCGCAATGAAACGACATTTGCACTTGCTAACGGATATCTGGGCACACGGGGAACCTTTGAGGAGGGATATGATTTTTCAGTGGAAGAGGGCCTGGAGGGTAATTTTATTAATGGATTTTATGAGAGCGAGCACATCCGGTACGGGGAATGGAATTACGGTTTTCCCGAAACCAGCCAGTCTTTACTGAATCTGCCCAATGCAAAAACAGTCCGCCTGCGCATGGACGGAGAACAATTTGATCTGCGCTCCGGTAAATGTCTGTCCTACCTGCGGAGTCTGCATATGAAGGAAGGGGTTCTGGTCAGGGATGTCATATGGGAATCGCCGTCGGGCAGGCAGGTCCGTGTCCGATGCGAACGCCTGGTTTCCATGGAACGTAAGAATCTTATGATACAGAGTTATGAGGCGGAACCTTTAAACTTTGACGGATCGGTGGAACTGATCAGTATACTGGATGGGAAGGTGGAAAACCATACCAGGACAACCAACCCGCTGGTAGATTACGGCCCCTTTGGCGGACATTTGTTAACGGACGCACTGGAAACAGAAGAAGAAAGCTTTTTTTATCAGGGAACGACAAAGAACAGCGGACTTACCATGTCATGTATGGCAGTGCATAAGGTTACTTTGTTAGGGGACGGTGAAGAACGGACTGGGGAAATTTCCATGGAACATGAGGTGGAACGCGAGCAGGATCAGGCTGTCATTCGCTGCCGCCTGTCCCATGTATGCCGTGGACAAACCGTAAGAATGGTGAAATTCGTTGCCTATACCTGCTGCCGGGATATCGCTGCCGGACAGCAGAAAGCCTTTTTAAGTAATGTCCTGACAGATGCCGCCGGATTGGGATATGAGAAACTGAAGAAAGAGCAGGAGGCGTTTCTCGATTCCTTTTGGAACAAAGCGGATGTGGAAGTGGAAGGCGACAAGGCGCTCTTGCAGGGGCTTCGGTTTAATCTTTTTCATATTATGCAGGCGTCGGGAAGAGATGGAAAAACCGGGCTGGGAGCGAAGGGAATATCCGGGGAAGGCTACGAAGGACATTATTTCTGGGATACGGAAATGTATGTGCTGCCGGTGTTCATTTACACCGACAGCAGCCTGGCAAAACCCCTTCTGGATTACCGTTACGGCACCCTCCCCCAGGCAAGAGAGCGTGCAAAGGTGTTAGGACATCCGGGGGGAGCGCTCTACCCATGGAGAACTATCAATGGGGTGGAAGCATCCACCTATTATCCGCTGGGGACGGCCCAGTATCACATCAACGCAGATGTGGCATATGCATTTAAGCTCTATGTGGAAGTCACGGGAGATTTTGATTACCTGAAGGAGCGGGCGGCGGAGGTTCTCATCGAGACTGCCCGTGTATGGGCGGACGTAGGCTGTTTTGTCAAATCTAAAGGTGACAGTTACTGTATCTGCAAAGTAACCGGGCCGGACGAATACAATGCGCTGGTGGACAATAATTTCTATACGAATTTAATGGCAAGAGAAAATATCAGAGACGCTCTCTGGGCACTGGAGCAGCTTAAGGAACGGGATGCGGAGGCATGGGAGGAACTGGTCCGCCGTCTTGAAGTGACGGAGGAAGAAACGAAATACTGGAGGCGGATTGTGGATCATATGTATTTCCCGTATGATGAGGAGAGGGGAGTCTATTTACAGGATGACGGGTTTATGATGCGTAAGCCCTGGGATGACTCAAAGATACCGCCGGAAAAACGGCATCTTTTGTATGAGAATTATCATCCTCTGTTCATATTCCGTCAGCGGATGGCAAAACAGGCGGATGCAATTTTGGGCATGTTCCTCCACCGGAATTATTTTACAGAGGACGAACTGAAACGTAATTATGATTTTTATCAGGAGGTTACGCTGCACCATTCGTCCTTATCAACCTGTATCTTTGGGATGCTTGCCAGCCGGATTGGGCATGAAGAAGAGGCATACCGGTATTTCCGGGACTCTGCCCGTATGGATTTAGATGATTATCATGACAATTTCTATGCAGGCATCCACGCCGCAAACATGGCGGGAACCTGGCAGGCTGTGGCATTTGGGTTTGGCGGGCTTTCCATGAATCATGGACGGTTAGAACTTGATCCGGTGCTGCCAAAAGAGTGGAAGGGCTATACCTTCCGCATCCAGATTGGCTCCAGCAGACTTTCCGTCACTGTCAGCCGGGAAGAAGCCAGAGTGACCCTGACAGATGGCGGGGAAATCTGCTTTCGTTTATACGGGCAGGATAAAACGTTGAGAAAGGCGGGGGATTATGTTACAGAAAAAATATAAAGCAATTTTCTTTGACTGGGATGGAACAGCGGTTCGGTCCAGAACAGCGCCGATAAGGTCAGCGGCAGAGGCGATGAAACCTCTGCTTGCCGCCGGTGTGAACCTGGTGATTGTAAGCGGAACAACCATGGAAAATATTGCAGACGGAAAGCTGGGCGAATATTTTACTCAGGAAGAGCGGAAGCATCTCTTCCTGGGACTTGGGCGGGGCGCGTTCAACTATGCTTTTAACAAAGACAGCGAACCCTATGTGTTCGCGGACTGCCTGCCTGATAAGGAAATGCTGATGAATATCCACAGGGCTTGCTTTGACATCCATGAGACATTGCTGGATCAATATGACCTGCCTACGGATATCGTCTTCACACGGCCTAATTACTGTAAGATTGACCTGATGGTGGAGCATAAACGGGCTGGTGCGTTATTTATGCAGGAAAACGAACTGGAACAACTCCGGAACAGCTTAAAGCTTCACGGCATAGAGGGAGGTCTGCCTAAACTGCTTGAGATTGCATCATCCGCGGGAGCAGCACGGGGGATCAAGGCGGCTGTAACCTGTGACGCCAAATATCTGGAAGTTGGTATATCCTCAAAGAGTGATAATGTGAACACGATACTTTTACATTTGGAGCAGAACGCCAATATTACGGCAAAGGACTGCTGCTTTTGGGGTGATGAATATGTGGCTGTGGAAAAAGGAGTATTTGGAAGTGACAGTTTTATGCGAACAGAAAAAAGCTGTCAGGGAGATTTCTTTGATGTGTCTGAGGTGAACGGTGATCGGCCTGAAGGGATTCAATGTGTCGGCGGCGGAGTGGAACGGTTTCTTGGATTTTTGCGGGAACAGGGGGCCTGACATGGAGTCATAGCAGAAAATTTTTATTAGAACAGCGTATCCCGTTTTATCGGATATCGCACTGCGGCGGAGTGGAGGGATACTGCTGAACCGATCCGCCGCAGGCAGAGAATCCCGTGAGGGATTCTTTTTATTTTGTTCCAAAGATTCTGTCGCCTGCGTCGCCAAGACCTGGGCAAATATAGGCGTTTTCGTTCAGACAGCGGTCTAAATGGCCCACATAGATCTGAATGTCCGGATGAGCCTTGTGCAGTCTCTCCAAGCCTTCCGGGGCAGCGATGATGGACATAAACTTGATATTCTTTCCGCCATGCTCCTTGATGAAATCCACAGCCGCCACACCGGAACCGCCGGTAGCCAGCATGGGATCGGTGACAACGATGGTCCGCTGTTCGATGGGGCTTGGCAGTTTGCAGTAGTACTCGTGGGGCTCGTGAGTAGTCTCGTCGCGGTAGAGTCCGATATGGCCTACCTTTGCCGACGGAACCAGGGCCAGGATGCCGTTTACCATGCCAAGTCCGGCGCGGAGGATGGGAACCACAGCCAGCTTCTTGCCGGCCAGCATGGGCGTGGAACATTTTTCAATGGGAGTCTCCACCTCCACATCCATCAGCGGAAGGTCGCGGAGGGCCTCGTAGCCCATCAGCATGGCGATTTCCTCGATTAAGGAACGGAACTCATTGGTTCCCGTGCTTTTGTCACGCAGCATGGAGATTTTGTGCTGGATCAGCGGGTGGTCGAAGATTGTTACATTTTCCATAGGTTTTAAATCCTTTCTTTAGTCGCGGACTGCGTCCGGAGTATTTGGTAAAATGGCGTTCATGAGAACACCGATGACTACGGCGATGAATAAGCCGGAGATATTTAAACTGAAGGTTGCAAAATGGATGGTCAGGCCGCCTAACTGGGCAAAGCCGAGACCGAATACCAGGATTAAACCCACGATGGTTAAGTTGCGGCTGTGGGTGAAGTCCAGATCAGCCTCCGCAAGAGAGCGGATACCAACCGCGGCGATCATACCGAACAGCATGACCTCAACGCCGCCTTTTACCGGGCCGGGAATCGTCTGTAAGATAGCGCCCACCTTGCCGAACAGTCCTAAAATGATGGCAAATACGGCCGTCAGGCGGAGCAGTCTCGGGTTGTAGTTCTTGGTGGTAGCCAGCACGCCGGTGTTCTCCGAATAGGTGGTGTTGGCAGGGCCGCCAACAAAACCGGCGAAGATCGTAGCGAGACCGTCGCCCATCAGGGTGCGGTGAAGTCCCGGATCTTTTAAGAAATCCTTACCGACCACGGTGCTGTTGGTGGTCACGTCTCCGATGTGCTCCATAAAGGTGACAAGGGCGATCGGCGCGATGGAGAGGATCGGCCCCATGGCGAATTTCGGCAGGCTCATAAACGGCACGCCATTGACGTCCAGAGTCTGAAATGGAATGTTTAACCAGGCCGCATTGGCGATGGCGGAGTAGTCCATGTGGAACACTCCTGCAAAGGAAAGAATGATGCAGAGCAGATATCCACAGAAGATTCCAATCAGAATCGGCACCAGCTTGAAGAAGCCTTTTGCAAAAATGGAAGCCGCAATTACCACAAAGAGGGTAAAGAGTGCAATGCCAAGATTCAGCGCCACTTCACTGGTGAGGCCGTCGGCCAGTCCTAAGTTGCCGGTAGCGTCGCCGATGGCGGTTCCCGCTAAATTGATCCCGATTACCACGATCACAGGTCCGGTAACCACTGGCGGAAATACTTTTTTGATTTTCTCCACACCGATGAAATACGCAATCAGAGCAAAGATTAAATAGATGAGACCGGCAAAAATAATTCCACCCTGTGCCAGCGGTACATTTTCAGGAACTACTGCGCCGTCCGGTCTGACAATCGCGCTGATTGCGGCCAGAAATGCGAAGGAGGAACCTAAGAAAACGGGAACCTTAAACTTGGTACATAGGTGGAAGATGAGTGTTCCGACGCCTGCAGAAAATAGTGCGAGGGAGGGATTCAAACCGGTTAATAGCGGAACCAATACGGTAGCACCGAACATGGCGAACAGGTGCTGGATACTAAGCAGATAGTCCCTGGCAGTAAACTTACTTTTGTCATTCATACTGAAATACCCCTTTTTCATATTGTAGTGAATTGCAATCTGTTACATTTTAACAAATGATGGTGGAAATATCAATAGAAAAAGGGGCGTTTCTCATGGAATCGGACAGGTTTTATTTGCCATCCAAATTAAATTTAACGAGGGCGTAATCTCCCAAGGCATGGGGGACCGGAAGGGAGAAGTACAGGACTCCCTGATTCGTATAACTGAAGGACTGGGGCAGTGTGGCATCATCGCCGGATTTCACGGTGGAGAAATCAGCTTTCTCAAGCAGCTTCGTCAAATCCTCCAGGGTCTGTGTGGCGCGGTAATTTAACAGCTCGGTCTTTAACTCTGCGGAGACATCGTAGAATTCGCAGTCATCGGAGAGCACATACCCGGCCATGGTGTAGCCGTCGGTGAAGTCATTGAGTCCCAGGCTTTTTACCTGCTCCAAATCAACGGTGTTGGTGAAGAAAACACTGACCGGATAGGCAGCGCCATCAGGGGTATAAGAGCCTTTGTAAACCGTGGTGAGACGCTTGCGGTCAGCGGATACTACCTGGCAGGTGACCTTTAAGCTGTCCTTGGACTCGTCCACATTCTGAAGCTTGAGATAAGAGGTGGCGTTGTCTTTCAACAGCTGGTTGACCTTGTCCTGTCTGACATTGTCGCTCATGCCGGAAACTACCGGGTATTCCACCGATACATTGCCGGTCTTGTAAGTTTCTTTCTTGGAGGAAATGCCTTTGACGGTGGTGGAATCCTTGCCGCCGGTTTCTGTTTCCTCCGCGGTGGTGGTCTCCTCCGTCGTCGCTTCGGTAGTCTCCGGGCGGGACGGGGCCAGGGTTTCCGCGGCTGCGGTGGTATGGATGCTGGACAAATCTACCTTCTCATAATTTTTGGCTTTACAGCCGCCTAACATGGTGACCGCCAGGATCATCGATGTGGTTATCAATACGGTACGTTTCATAGGGCAACGCCTCCTTGTCTTTTGCTGATTGTTGATAATAGTATACAATAGATTAAAGAAAAAGTGTTTAAAAATTTCCGAAAGAATTAGTTACGAATGGACAAATCCGGGATGGGGTAGTATGATAGAAGGTGTAAGCGCTTACAATAACGTGGCGAGGGGGAAGAAAAAGGATGGCGGTAGTCCGTATGACGGAAGGGAAGATCGGACGGCATTTGATTGCCTATTCCATTCCGTTGATTTTAGGAAATTTATTTCAATTGACATACAATGCGGTGGATTCCATCATTGTAGGACGGTTTATCGGTAAAGAAGCGCTGGCGGCTGTGGGGACGGCCAGCCCGGTGATGAATATCATGATTCTGGGTATCTCCGGGATCTGTATCGGGGCCTCGGTTCTGATGAGCAATTTCTTTGGCGCGAAGGATGAGGAGATGGTGAAGAGGGAGATGGCTACCACAGCGGTGTTTGGTTTCTTCTTTTCCATAGCGGTGGTGATGCTTGGCATTGTGGCGGCCAGGCCGCTTCTGCTTGCGCTGTCGGTGCCGGAGGAGATTCTGGGGATAGCCACGGTGTATCTGCGGATCATTTTTCTGGGGATGCCGTTTACTTATTTTTATAACGCGGTGTCGGCGGCCTTGAAGAGCGTGGGAGATTCCAGAACGCCGTTAAAATTCCTGGCGTTTGCGTCGGTACTCAATGGGCTGCTGGATCTTATTTTTATCGGCGGTCTTGGGTTTGGAATTGTGTGCTCGGCGGCCACCACGGTGATTGCGGAGGCGGTGTCGGCGGCGCTCTGCATTTGGTATGTGTATCGGAATATTCCGCTGCTTCGCCTGGCGCCTTCGGAGTTTCGGATGGACCGGGAGCTGCTGAAGCGGACGCTGCAGTATGGGGGCGTGACGGCGCTGCAGCAGTCCTGCCAGCCGGTGGGAAAGCTGCTGATTCAGGGGGCGGTGAATACCATGGGGGTGGATGTCATTGCGGCGTTCAATGCGGTGACCCGGGTGGATGACTTTGCATTTACGCCGGAGCAGAGCATTTCCCATGGAATTACCACCTTTGTGGCACAGAATAACGGGGCAGGGAAACGGGAGCGGATCGGCCAGGGATTTCGGATGGGGCTTCTGCTGGAATTTGGATACTGGGTGTTGGTCTGCGGGGTGATTCTGCTGTTTAAAGGGCCGGTGATGAGTCTGTTTGTGGGGAGAAGTGAGGAACATATCATAGAGCTGGGGGTTCATTATTTGGGGCTGATGGCATTTTTCTATCTGTTTCCCGCATTTACCAACGGTATGCAGGGATTTTTCCGTGGGATGGGAAATATGAGCATCACACTGGTGGGAACCGCGGTGCAGACCGGGCTCCGTGTGATATTTGTGTATCTGCTGACCCCGTCTGTGGGGATTCAGGGAGTGGCTTATGCCTGCGCGGCCGGCTGGAGTGTCATGCTGCTGGTGGAAGTACCGTATTATATTTATTTTATGAAGAGAAAACGTCAGGTCATGTAACATATGCCTGGCGTTTTTGTGTACAAGGGGAGAGGTTTATTATATAATGGAAGGTAGAAAGGACGGGATGCGGTGTGGATCAAAAAGAGATGGTGAGAAAACATATATTTGTCAGCGGAAGAGTCCAGGGCGTGGGATTCCGCTACCGAACCTATTATATCGCGGAGAGCCTGGGGCTGACCGGCTGGGTGCGCAATCTTTATGATGAGCGGGTGGAGATGGAGCTTCAGGGACGGGAGGAGGATATGAACCTGTTGTTTCGAAAACTGCAGGAGAACAGTTTTATCCATATTGAAGACTGTGAAGTGGAGCGGATACCGGTGATTGAGGAGCGCGGGTTTCATGTGCGGGGGTAGAAAAGAAGGGAGATTCAGGATGAAAAAATTTATTGAGATGGCGAACGGCTACATCAAGAACTTGTCTGTCAAAGATCTTGTATTGGTGAAAATATGTGGGTTGGCGATGGGGTTTTTGTTTGGAATTTCATTGCCGCAAAAACATAAGGGGAAGGCGTCCTTTGTGGCTTCTCTCGTGTTTGTGATTAGTTATATTGTAGTGACACTTCCCTTTCTATTGAAAATTACGGAAACGATGGAACAAGAGAAGAAACGATAAAGAAACCGGCGTGAAGATAAAAAAAGAGGGAAACCTGATTGAAAATCAAGGTTTCCCTGCCCCTGCCAAGGAGTGCCGGCCGCGGGACTTGAACCCGCACGGTGTTGCCACCAATGGATTTTGAGTCCACCTCGTCTGCCATTCCGACAGGCCGGCCAAATGATACTGGCAACGTTGATTATTCTAGCATATGTTTTTTCATTTGGCAAGTGTTTTCGTTGAAAAAAAATGATATATATTGTATGATAATAAAGATTAAATAAAGAGGGAGGTGTCTGTCCATGACCTGCAAAGAAGCGGAATCGCTGGTTATGCCTTATATCCACAAGGAATTATCGGAACGTGAGATGGAAGAATTCTTAGAGCATATTGAAACCTGCGGGAATTGTAAAGAAGAATTGGAGATATATTATACAGTAGATGTGGGAATCCGGCAGCTGGACGTGGACACCGGAACCTACAATATTAAGGGAGCGATGGAGGAGGATATTATCACTTCCAAACAGAGACTCTATACATTGAGGGTGTTTGATATCTGCCGTTATGCCTTTGACACGCTGATGGTGATCTGTGTGCTGGTGATGCTGGCGCTTCAGCTGCGGATCTGGTGGCAGACGGGGATTTTTTAGAGAAACAGGATAGGAGCAGACCATGAGCAAATTAGTTTTGATTGACGGACACAGCATTTTAAACCGGGCCTTTTACGGGGTTCCGGAGCTGACGAATTCTGAGGGACTTCACACCAACGCGGTGTACGGGTTCCTCAATATTATGTTTAAGATTTTGGAGGAGGAGAAGGCAGACCATCTGGCGGTGGCCTTTGACTTAAAGGAACCTACCTTCCGCCACAAGATGTATGAGGCTTATAAGGGGACCAGAAAACCCATGCCGGAGGAACTGCGGGAGCAGGTGCCGCTGATGAAAGAAGTGCTGGCCGCCATGGAGATTCCGATTATGACTATGGCCGGGTATGAGGCGGACGATATTTTGGGAACACTGGCGAAACGGAGCGCGGCCGATGGAATCGAGGTTTCGGTGATCTCCGGAGACCGGGATTTACTGCAGTTAGCGGACAACCATATCAAGATCCGGATTCCCAAGACAAGCCGTGGAACCACAGAAGTAAAGGACTATTACCCGGAGGACGTAAAGCGGGAATACCAGGTGACGCCCACGGAGTTTATCGACGTAAAGGCGCTGATGGGAGACGCCTCGGACAATATCCCGGGCGTTCCGTCCATCGGAGAAAAAACGGCGACCACCTTGATTGTCAACTACGGAAGCATTGAAAATGCCTATGACCACTTAAGTGAGATCAAGCCGCCCAGAGCGCAGAAAGCGCTGGCGGAGCATTATGATATGGCGCAGATGAGCAAGGAACTGGCGACCATCTGTATCGACTGCCCGATTCCATTTTCCTATGAGGACGCAAAGATCGGGAATCTGTACACGAAAGAAGCGTACCAGTTTATGAAACGTTTGGAGTTCAAATCCATCTTAGCCCGGTTTGACGCAAATGAAGTGGGCGGCGTGGATGTGGAGCAGCAGTTCCGGGTGATCCGCGATTTTGGCCAGGCGGAGGAGTTTTTAAGCCGGGCGGCAAAGGAAAAAACGCTGGGGCTGCAGCTGATACTGGAGGCCGGTTCTGTGAGAGGCCTTTCTGTCTGCTGGGATGAAACCTCATGCGCCTGTGTGCTGGCGGAGGGCTTACTCACATCTGATTATCTGGTGGACAAAGCGCGGATGCTCTGTGAGCAGGCGGATTTGACGGCGGTGCCGGGCGTGAAGGCCCTCCTGCCGTATTTAAAACTGGAGGCAGACAGTTCCCTTTACGATACCGGTGTGGCCGGCTATCTGTTAAATCCTCTTAAGGACACCTACGATTACGATGATCTGGCCCGGGATTACCTTGGCTTGACCGTACCGTCCCAGGCCGATCTGCTGGGAAAGATAAGCGTCGGAAAGGCATTGGAGGACGGGCACGAGAAAGCGGGTGTCTGCGCCTGCTATATGGCTTATATTCCGTGGAAAGCGGCCCCGGTACTGGAGAGCCGCCTGGAGGAGACCGGCATGAAGAGTCTGTTCCACGAGATTGAGATGCCGCTGATTTACAGTCTTTACCACATGGAGCGGGCCGGTATCAAGGTGGAGCGGGAAGCGTTAAAGGAATACGGAGAGAACCTGAAAGCAAAGATAACGGTGCTGGAGAAGGAGATCTATGAGGAGGCGGGAGAGAGTTTTAACATCAATTCTCCCAAGCAGCTCGGCGAAGTTCTGTTCGACCATTTGAAAATGCCTCACGGCAAGAAGACCAAGACGGGATACTCCACGGCGGCCGACGTGCTTGACAAGCTGGCCCCGGATTTTCCGCTGGTGCAGAAGGTGCTGGATTACCGCCAGCTGACTAAATTGAATTCCACCTATGCGGAGGGACTTGCGAATTATATCGGTGAGGACGGCAGAATCCACGGAACCTTCAACCAGACCATCACGGCCACCGGCCGGATCAGCAGCACGGAGCCGAATCTCCAGAACATTCCCGTGAGAATGGAACTGGGACGGGCCATCCGCAAGGTGTTTGTGCCGGAGGACGGTTATGTGTTCGTGGACGCGGACTACTCCCAGATTGAACTTCGAATTCTGGCCCATATGTCAGGGGACGAGAGATTGATTTCGGCTTACCGGGAAGCGCAGGATATCCACGCCATCACGGCGTCCCAGGTGTTCCACACCCCATTGGAGGAAGTGACTTCCTTACAGAGGCGCAACGCCAAGGCGGTGAACTTTGGAATTGTGTATGGCATCAGCGCCTTTGGGTTGAGCGAGGGGTTGAGCATCTCGAGAAAAGAAGCGGTGGAATATATTGAGAAGTATTTTGAGACGTATCCGGGAGTGAAGATTTTCCTTGACAATTTGGTGGCGCAGGGAAAGGAACAGGGCTATGTGACCAGCATTTTCGGCAGAATCCGGCCTATTCCGGAGTTGAAGTCCGCCAACTTTATGCAGCGTTCCTTCGGAGAGCGTGTGGCTATGAATTCCCCGATCCAGGGAACGGCAGCCGATATCATGAAGATCGCCATGATCCGCGTGGACGATGCCTTGAGAAAATCAGGGATGAAGTCCAGAATTGTGCTTCAGGTTCACGATGAACTTCTGGTGGAAGCCCATAAGGACGAGGTGGAGCAGGTGAAGGAGATTCTCACGGAGCAGATGAAGCATGCGGCGGACTTGAAGGTATCGCTGGAGGTGGAAGCGACCACCGGTGACACCTGGTTTGACGCGAAGTAATCGTGACGCGGGTAATGCAGGGAAATCCATTAAAATCAGTTAATCACGGTTGGGTGTGGAAAGTGTATGCGTATGAAAGTGATTGGACTTACAGGGGGCGTCGGTTCCGGCAAGAGCCGGGTACTGGATATCCTGAAACGGGAATATGGTGCCACGGTGATTCAGGCCGACTTGGTGGCGAGAGGGTTGATGGAACCGGGGGCTGACGGATATGAGAAGCTAAAGGCTGTATATGGTGATCAGATTCTTGGGGAAGACGGAACCATCGACCGACCGAAGATGGCTGATCTTATGTTTCGGGATTCTGCCATGCGGGAGAGGGTGAACGGTATTATCCACCCGCTGGTATGGGCGTCCATCCGCAGGCAGATTCAGGAAGCCGACTGTCAGCTGGCGGTGGTGGAAGTCGCTCTTCCGGATGAAAATCATCGTGACATTTATACAGAATTATGGTATGTTTATACATCAGAGGAGAACCGCATGGCCCGGCTTTTGGAGGGACGCGGTTACAGTCGGGAAAAATCCCGGAGCATCATGGACAGCCAGATGTCGGAGAAGCAGTTTCGCACTATGGCTGATGCGGTTGTGGACAACAACGGTTCTATGGAAGACACAAGGCGGCAGATCGAGCGTTTGCTAAAAGATAGCCAGTGTTGAGTTCGGCCGGTCCGGGCGATAAAAAGACCGCCAGTGGTGTGCCGGACCGTCCAAAGATCAGATCGAATCTGGTGATTCAAGGATTTAAGAGTATATTGCCGCCGCTCTGCGGCCGGCATTGGAGGAAAAGATGAGACTAGTGAGTATTGCCAGCGGAAGCAGCGGCAACTGTATTTATGTGGGTTCCGAGAACACCCACATCCTGGTGGATGCCGGGATCAGCAACAAGCGCATCGAGCAGGGATTAAATGAGATTGGCATCAAGGGCGGAGAACTGGACGGAATTGTCATCACCCATGAACATTCCGACCATACCAAGGGCCTTGGCGTGCTGGCAAGGAAGCACGGCGTTCCCATTTACAGCACGAAGGAGACGCTGGATGAGATCCGCAATATGAAATATCTGGGGGAATACCCGGACGAGCTGTTGAAACCCATCCATCCCGATGTGGATTTCATGATCGGCGATATGGAGGTAAAACCCTTCCGCATCGACCACGACGCCGCCAACCCGGTGGCCTACCGGATTCAGTGCGAGCGCAAATCGGTGGCGGTAGCCACGGATATGGGCCATTTTGACCAGTATATCATCGATCATCTTCAGGGGCTGGATGCCATTTTGCTGGAATCCAACCACGATGTGAATATGCTGGAGACGGGACCGTATCCCTACTATCTGAAACGCCGGATTTTAGGCGACCACGGCCATTTATCCAATGAAAATGCGGGAAGGCTGTTGAATTACATACTGCACGACCATTTGAAACGGATTCTGCTGGGCCATTTGAGTAAGGAAAATAATTACGAGGAACTGGCATATGAGACGGTGAAGCTGGAGATTGAGCAGGGAGACCACGGATACCATTCGGCGGATTTCTCCATTGCCGTGGCGAAACGGGATCTGATGTCGGAGATCATTACCATATAAGAGATTAGAGAAACCATACAAGAAAAAAGCATTCTGGTGATATGTCAAGAGAAATTTGAAAAAGATTTTTGGGTGTT
>JAWZDV010000083.1:1582-23857 GCA_034142505.1 Bacteroides thetaiotaomicron | reverse complement strand
GGGGATTTTTGTGTTAGACAGTCTTAGCCCCGGAAGCATGAGACCAGCCAGAGCCGGCCCAGGGAGCCTTCCGAACGATTCAACCGATCCATCTCGTGATTTCCCTCCACAACCTCATTCCCCCCCATCTACCCAAGTTTGAAAAAAACCTAACCCTGATTCTCTTCCCGCTCCGTAACATCCCCTGTCTGGTAGTCAATAATAAAAATCCGATAAGGTTTTTCTAAAGAAATCCATATTTCATAATTCTGGCTTTCTATCTCACCATCTGTAATCAGCTGACCGTTCCACCGCCAATAAGTCGCCTGATCGCCTGTCACCAAATCCACAGAATACCTGATTCCCTCCATCCCATCTATTACTTCTATACCACCAAACGAACTTAAGACGTCTTTCTCCCGATCCAGTTCCGGGAATCGGCTATAAACGATAAATCAAATTCGCATATTTCTGGTAGGCAGTATCCATGTCTATCTCCTGGCCACGGAATTCCTGCACATTCTCACCTCCTATCAGTCAGCTTAACGCTTCTGATTGTCCCTCTCACCTCTTATATCACATTTTCAGGGCATTCGTTACAAAAAAATGTCTCCGGCAGCATTCAGACTGTCAGAGACATTTTATTTTCCAGTTATTTTATAAATTTCACCCAGTATCCCTGGATAAAGATTCCCAGGATAATCAACGGCAGGATGTAGCTGACGTAGAATTTTACCCCCTTCGGGAACTTCATGCCGGTTCCGGCATTGGCCTCCGCCAGGAATTTGTCATACCCCCATCCGTACCGGCTGGTACAAAACAGCAGATAGATCAGACTTCCGATGGGCAGCAAGTTGTTGCTGACGATAAAGTCCTCCAAATCCTGGATGTTGCTTCCCGCCCCCAGCGGCGTAAAACCGCTCCATAAGTTAAAGCCAAGCACGCAGGGCATGGACAGCAGGATGATCAATCCCATGTTGACCGCTACCGCCTTCTTCACCGTACATCCCGTCAAATCCGTGGCAAACGAGATAATATTCTGGAACACGGCAATGACCGTAGAGATAGAGGCGAAGGACATAAACAGGAAGAACAGGGTACCCCAGATTCTTCCGCCCGCCATATGGTTAAACACATTGGGCAGGGTGATGAAAATCAAAGATGGTCCGGAATCCGGATTCACCCCATAGGCAAAACAGGCCGGGAAGATAATCATACCCGCCATGAAGGCCACAAAAGTATCCAGGATCAGCACATTGACCGCTTCCCCTGTGAGCCGTTTCTCCTTGCCGATATAGCTTCCAAAGATCGCCAGGGCGCCGATTCCGATACTCAGCGTAAAGAACGCCTGCCCGAGAGCCGCAAACACCGCGTCCCCCACTCCGGCCTCCCTGATCTTTCCAAAATCCGGTTTTAAATAGAATTCCAGCCCGGCCTGTCCACCCTCGATCATCAGAGAATTGCCGGCCAGAACCAGCATCAGAATCAGAAGGCTGATCATCATGATCTTGGTGATCTTCTCCACACCGTTTTGCAGTCCCATGCCGCAGACAGTGAAACAGCCAATGACCACGATCACCATCATCACAGTCATCAGTACCGGATTGCCCAGCACATCCGTAAACTCGGCGGCAACCGCCCCGGAATCCAGCCCGGTGAAATCGCCCTTTAACATCTTCACACAGTACAGCACCATCCAGCCTGCCACCGTGGTATAAAACATCATCAGCAGATAGTTGCCGGCAATGGCAATATATTTATTGAAATGCCATTTAGTACCCTTAGGTTCCAACAGATCAAAGGACTTGGCCGCGCTCTTCTGGCTGGCCCGCCCCACCGCAAACTCCATAATGACTATCGGAAGCCCCAGTACGATCAAAAATGCCAGATAGATCAGTACAAATGCGGCTCCTCCATATTGGCCGACGATGTAAGGAAACCTCCACACATTGCCAAGGCCGATGGCGCACCCGGCCGAGATCAGAATAAATCCCAGACGGGACGAAAATTTTTCTCTACCCATAACATTAAAACTCCCCTTCTTGATTTTAGACTTACCGAAAGCCTATTCCATACATTTTACAATAAAATCCCAATAATAGGAAGCCTAAAATGGACTTCAAAAAAGAAGAACCGGGAACTTAACGTGTTAACGCGTCAAATTCCCGGTCCGTTTATCCTGCTGCTTAGTGGGTCTCCGCAAACTTCTTAATGTTGCTTGCATTGACAAATTTCTGAATCTCTCCGTCCTTCACCAGCACCAGAGTCGGCGCCTGCATAATACCGAACTCTCCTGTCAGTTCCGGATTCTCCTCCGCGTCAACCATCTGATAATCCACGTCTTTTAAGAACTCCTGGGCCATCTTGCAGTTAGGGCAGGTCTTGGTGGTAAACAGGTAAACGCCTGCCGGTGTCATCCCCGCTTTCTCCTCCACAGCCTCCGCCACCTTTGCCGCAGTCTCCCCGCCTTTCTTCAAAGCGGAAGCAGTGACATCGTAGGTAGTACGATTCTTGTATTCCTGGGACTTTCCTTCGTTCCAGTTCTTCACAGGACGATAGTAACCGGTGATCCGGCTGTAAACCTCCGCCTCCTGGCCGCAGACCGGACAGGTGAAATGCTCTCCGATCAGATAACCGTGTTCCTTGCAGATGGAGTAAGTCGGTGACAAAGTATAATATGGCAGCTTGTAGTTCTCGGCAATGGTATGTACCAGCTTCGCGGCCGCCTGCCAGTCAGGCAGTTTTTCGCCCAGGAACGCATGGAACACAGTTCCGGAGGTGTACAGTGTCTGCAACTCATCCTGGATATCCAGGGCGTCGAACACATCCGCGGTATAGTCAACCGGCAGATGGGAACTGTTGGTGTAATACGGGGTATCCCCGCTGTGTCCCGCCGTGATGATGCCCGGGAAACGCTTCTTGTCATGCTTCGCCAGACGGTAGGTAGTGGACTCCGCCGGTGTCGCCTCCAGGTTATAGAGGTCGCCGTACATCTCCTGGTAGTCCGCCAGACGCTCTCTCATGTGGTTTAACACGTTCTTGGTAAACTCCTGGGTCTTTTCATGGGTCAGGTCCTCACCCAGCCACTTGGCATTTAAGCCCACCTCGTTCATCCCGATCAAACCGATGGTGGAGAAATGATTCTCAAAGCTTCCCAGGTAACGCTTGGTATAAGGATACAGGCCATTGTTCAGCAGTTTGGTGATGACTTCCCTCTTGGTCTTCAAGGACCTGGCGGAAATGTCCATCATATGGTCAAGGCGTTTGTAGAAGTCCTCCTCGTCCTTGGCCAGATAAGCGATTCTCGGCATGTTGATGGTTACAACGCCCACAGAGCCGGTGCTCTCGCCGGAGCCGAAGAATCCACCGGTCTTTCTGCGCAGTTCCCGAAGGTCGAGGCGCAGACGGCAACACATGCTCCGCACGTCGCTTGGCTCCATATCGCTGTTGATATAGTTGGAGAAGTAAGGTGTTCCGTATTTGGCTGTCATCTCAAACAGAAGACGGTTGTTCTCGGTGTCAGACCAGTCGAAATCTCTGGTGATGGAATATGTGGGAATCGGATACTGGAATCCGCGCCCATTGGAATCGCCCTCGATCATGGTCTCGATGAAGGCTTTGTTGATCATATCCATCTCTTTTTTACAGTCTTTATATTTGAAATCCATCTCTTTGCCGCCCACGATGGCATTCAACTCTGCCATATCGTTCGGCACGGTCCAGTCTAAGGTAATGTTGGAGAACGGTGCCTGGGTGCCCCAGCGGCTCGGTGTATTGACCCCGTAAATAAAGGCCTCGATGCATTTCTTCACTTCCTGATAAGATAAATGATCTGCTTTGACAAACGGCGCTAAGTAGGTGTCGAAGGAGGAGAATGCCTGGGCGCCGGCCCATTCATTCTGCATGATGCCAAGGAAGTTCACCATCTGGTTGCAGAGCACGGAGAGATGTTTCGCCGGGGAAGAGGTAATCTTGCCGGTAATCCCGCCCAGCCCTTCCTGCAGAAGCTGCTTTAAAGACCAGCCTGCACAGTAACCGGTCAGCATGGACAGGTCATGGATATGGATGTCCGCACTGCGGTGCGCCTCGGCGATCTCATTGTCATAGACCTCGGAAAGCCAGTAGTTGGCTGTCACCGCGCCGGAGTTGCTGAGGATCAGACCACCAACGGAATAAGTCACGGTGGAGTTCTCCTTCACACGCCAGTCCTCAATCTTCACGTAACTGTTTACCACATCCTTGTAATCCAGGATGGTGTTCTTCATGTTACGGATTTTTTCTCTCTGTTTTCTATATAATATGTAGGCTTTGGCCACGTCGGTGTATCCGGCCTGCTCCAGCACATGCTCCACGCTGTCCTGAATCTGCTCTACGGAAATCTGCCCTTCCTGCATCTTGTTCTGGAAATCTGCTGTCACGCGAAGGGAAAGCAGCTCCAAAATCTCATTATTATAGTCCTTCCCGGTGGCACGAAATGCCTTCTTGATCGCATCCGTGATTTTCACAAGGCCAAATTCGGCGACCTCTCCATCACGTTTGATTACGTTAATCATGTATAAATCCCCCTTCTCCTTCTCGTCTTCCGCCCGTCTGTCAGAATTAATTTATGATTGGTCCGTCCTCTTTCAGTCCCTGAGGACGGTACAAGATCAATTATAGCAGACCCCAAACAAAAACACAATATCTATGTGGAAGTTTTTACCTCTGCCTAGATATTGTGTTTTATTAGTATTTCTTATAAACACGAGACAAGCCGTCCGTACCGCCGCCGCTTACACCAGCTGCCCATACAGCGCTGCCGGCACATAGGCTTTGACCGTAATTCCATCTTCCCCGTACTCCTCCGACAGCAGTTCACCGTACTTGCGGATCGCCTGAATCCGCCCCGCCTCGTGATAGGGATACACCTTTTCCAGATAGACTTTCTGATTTCTCAGAATCGTCTCCAGCGTATCCTTCAGCGTCTCGATGCCTTCCCCGGTTTTCGCAGAAATCGCCAGCTGGTAGTCCGCCGTCAGGTCCTTCGGAAGCCGGTATTCCTCCAGCTTATCAATCTTATTATAAATGGTCACCATAATCTTCCCGGTAACCTCCAGCTGCTTTAACGTCTCATACACAGTATACATCTGCATATCCATCTGAGGGTTGGAACAGTCTACCACATGCAGGATAATATCGCTGTATCTGGCCTCCTCCAGGGTGCTTTTGAACGCCTCAATCAGATGATGAGGCAGCTTCCTGATAAATCCAACCGTATCCGTCAACAGAATCTGCTGGCCGCTGGGAAGTTCTAAGTTTCTCGTGGTCGGGTCCAGCGTTGCAAACAGCTTGTCCTCCGCCAGAATCCCGGCGTCGGTCAGCAGATTGAGCAGCGTGGATTTCCCGGCGTTGGTGTAGCCTACAATTGCCGCCACCGTGGTATGGTTTTTGCTTCTCTGCTGCCGCATCACGTCCCTGTGGCGTTCCACATCCCGCAGTTCCGCCTTCAGCTGGCCGATCCGCTCATGAATCAGCCGCCGGTCCATCTCCAGCTTTTTCTCACCCGGTCCTCTCGTCCCGATACCGCCGCCAAGACGCGATAAGGAGCTGCGCAGTCCCACCAGTCTGGCCGCCCGGTATTTGAGCTGGGCCAGTTCCACCTGGATTTTTCCCTCGCTGGTATTGGCTCTCGACGCGAAGATATCCAGAATCACCATGGTCCTGTCCATCACTTTGGTGTCCAGCGCCTGCTCCAGATTTCGCAGCTGGGCCGGGGACAGTTCGTCATCACAGACCACCCCGGTAGCATCCAGCTCCCAGAGACGGTCCTTCACCTCCTCGATCTTTCCCTTTCCCATGTAGGTGCCCGGATGAATCCGTTCCCGGTTCTGGATGATCTTGTCCACGGTTACCGCCCCGGCTGTCTTCACAAGTTCTTCCAGCTCGTGTAAGCAGTTCATAGTGTCATCCTCTTCGCTGGTCTGAACCCCGATCAGGATGACCCTCTCTTCTACTTCTTTTAAATCAATCAGTTCCGCCATGGAGCCTCCTATTTAATCTACTCTGTTTCCATGTCAAGGCAGGTCTGCTGCCGTTCCGGCCCTGCCACTAGTTTTTGCCATATGCTACTGCCGGCTCTTTAAAAACGTAATCTCCTTCTCCACCTCCGGCGTGGTGCCGTAGGAAGCGGTATAAGTCTCCAAGAGTTCCAGCGCCGTGGCAAAATCCATCTTCTGTTCATAGACAGCCGCCCGGTTATACAGAAGCTTCTGTCTGGCGCCCTCATCCGGCATCTGCATCCCGGCGTCAAAATAAGAAAGCGCCTGGTCTAAGTTCCCGTCCTCCAGTTCACACAGTCCCATGCGGTTGTACAGTTCATCACTCTGGATGCCGCCGTCGATGGCCTGCTGATACAGCATTCTGGCGTCATCGAAGCGCTCCGCCTCTGTCAGCGCCTGGCCAAGAGACAGCAGGATGGTCACCTGGTTAGACAGCGCGGTGTTTCCCACAGGGCTTCCGTCACCGGGATTTACATTGCTGCTTTCATTTCCGGCATCCGTTTTGCTGTTCTTGCTGTCCTTTTTGTCACTGCCGTCCTTCGCACCAGCATCTGGCCCATAGGCTTCCTGGTAGGCCGCCATGGCCTTGTCAAGCTCGCCGGCTTTGATGTAAAGTATATTCTGCATATTCTGATACTCCGGCCGTGGCTCATCCACCTGGCTTAAGATCTCATACGTATGGGCAGCCGCAGAATAATCCTCTGCCTTATATTCTGCCTCAGCCCGGTATTTTAATACATCCACCTCAAAGGTTCCCACCAGACCGTCGGAACTTTTCAGGGCCTCGTCAAATGACTGCACCGCTTCGTTATAACTGCCTGCATTCAGCTGTTCAATCCCGGTATCCCGGAAGGTGTATTTCTCCTTGCTGCTCTGGCATCCGGTCAGCATCATTGCCGCCGCCAGCAGGATTCCTGCTGTTTTAAGAACATGTCTCATGGCGTTACCTCTTATCATCTCTATTGGATTCCCGTGCTCCCGATTCCACCTCTGTCCTGCCCTGCCAAAGCCTCCACCTCATCAAACTGAAGGGCCGGCTGGTGTTCCATGATCCGAAACTGGCAGATGCGGTCGTTGGTTTTGATCTCCGTATCCCGCATGGCAAATGCGGGGAAATACCATTGGTCGCCGTCGCCGCAGTAGGTCTCGTCAATGACGCCCTGGTGATTTGTCTGAATAATTCCGAAATTCTTGAATGTAGAACTTCTTGGTACAATATGCGCCTCATAGCCCTTTGGCAGCTTCATAGCCACGCCAAGAGGAATCAGTTTGAATTCTCCTGCCTTTAATATAATATCCTCCGCCGCCCGCAGGTCAATCCAGTCGGATTTGCCGCCGATGTAGGCCAGTCTGTCAATCTTGTCCGTAAAATATTTAATCTGTATGGTCTCCATGTGTGTGGTTCCTCTCTATCTCTCGTTCACTCCGTCTTCCCCCAGCGGTCAACTCTCATGCAGCGCAACGACGCCGGTCAGCAGTGTGCGCTGGACATCGATGACTCTCTGGTTGGAGCTTCCCTTCCAATGCAGCTTGTTATCCTTCAGCGCGGCGACAAACTCTCCGTCCACCACCACATCCACCTTGCGGATCAACGGCAGGTGATGAATCTCCTCCCAGTCATAGCCGGTATACAGCCAGATGGTTTTGTTTGGAAATCGATCACAAATCTCGTCAATCAGCTTCCCGATGTCCTCCCGGTTGTCCGGGTGGAGAGGGTCGCCACCGCTGAGTGTGATTCCTGATACGTACGGCTTCTCCAATTCTGTAAACAATTCCTCCTTCGCCGCCGCGTCAAACGGAATGCCGCCGCGGATGTCCCAGGTTATCGGATTATGGCAATCCTTACAGTTATGATTGCAGCCGGATACCCAGAGTACCGTCCGAAGGCCGTCGCCATTTAACATATCGTCTTTTGTTATATTATGATACCGCATTCTAACAACCCTCTTGCTTTCTGAATCTAATGATTATCATATCGTATTTGTCCTGAATTGTAAATCTGCAAATCCCACAAATACCGTCTGCTCTTCCAGGCCCCTATCTACATGAACGGGCTGGTACTGAAACAGTAACAAGCAGCTTTCCGTGACTCCCCCGCCACAGAAAACTGCTTTCTCTTATGTCTGACAATCCCGGTGTGTATGTGGTTACATGGATTTGCGCTCTGCGATCTCCGCCATCTTGGCTTCATTTAAGCGGGTGTCGCCCTTCACGCGGGAGTAGGATAAATATCCGTTCATCCGCTCAATCTTCGTCAAATTTGTGCTGCCGCAGACCGGACACACATCCATCTCCAGCTCCTGGTGGCCGCAGTCATCGCAGTAAGCCAGGGATAAGTTGACTCCCTCATAAAAGCCCATGTCCATGGCTCTGCGGACCAGTGTCTTGATAGCCTCCATATTGTAATCAATGGGGTATTTCACATACTGGATTTTCCCGCCGTTGCTCAGCTCCCAGAACCGGTATTCCAAGTTCTGTTTCTGAATCGGGGTGATATCCTCGGTGACGTGGCAGTGGAAGCTGTTGCTCACGTACTCGCGGTCGGAGACATTTTCCACAATGCCGTACTTTTCCCGGAACTGCTTGACCTGGAGGCCGCAGAGGCTTTCGGCCGGAGTTCCGTAAATGGCATAGAGGTTGCCGTCCTCTTCCTTGAATTCATTAATTTTCTTATTGATATGCTCCAGCACCTCCACTGCAAACTGGCCGTCCTCCACAAGGGACTTGCCGTTGTACAGTTCCTGAAGCTCGTTAAATGCCGTGATTCCAAAGGAAGCCGTAGCCGCCTTCAGTAACGGCTTGATCTTGTCACCTGGCTTTAAATGCCCGCCGTAGAATCCGCCCTCGCAGTAAGCCAGCGGGTTGGTGGACGCGCGCATTTCCCCTAAATAAGCGTAGGTACGGATGTGGATCTTCCGGATCAGATTCAAATAGTAATCCAGAACCTCATAAAAATCACGGCTCTCCTGTCTTGCCTTGGCAAGAATCATCGGCAGATGCAGGCTGACCGCCCCAATATTGAAACGCCCCACAAACACCGGCACGTCCTTGTCGTCCGCCGGATACATGCCGCCCCGCTCATACCACGGAGATAAAAATGCCCGGCAGCCCATGGGGGAGATGATCTTTCCGTACTGCTTGTACATACTTGCGATATAACCTTTTCCCGTGAGGGATAACCAATCGGGATACATGGTTTTGGAGGAACAAAGGATTCCTGCCTCAAATACATCTTCCAGCTTTCCCCCCGGACCGTGAAGCTTCTCATCGTAGAGGAACACCAATTTGGGGAAGAGGACTGGTTTTTTGTGATCTTTTTTCCCCTGGCCCTTTTTTCGCACATTCAGCATGGTGATGGTCGCCATCTTTGCGAAGCGGCTGGTTCCGGTTCCGGCTGTCATGGTAATGAAGGGATAATCGCCGCGGCTGGACGACACGGAGTTGAACTTGTACTCCCATCCCTGGAAGCCCTGCTCCATATCCCGCTCGACATCCTTCCATGCCACCTCCTTGGCCTTTTCCTCGGTCAGGCCAAGGTCCATATACTTTCCAATATATTTCTCATAAGACTTTTCCGCATAGGGCGCCAGAATTTCTTCCACGCTGGGCACTGTAAAACCGCCATACTGCTGGCTGGCCGCGCTGAGCACAATATCGCCGATCACGTCAAAGGCCACGTCCAGAGTCTTCGGTTCATTATACCAGAGGTTCCCCATCTCGAAACCTCCCGAGAGGACCTCCTGGACATTGAAAAGACAACAATTCATGGTATCGCGTCTTGCTGACATATCGTGTATATAAATATAGCCTTCTCTGCAGGCCTGAAGTTCCTCCACTGTCATAAAGAACTTCTGGTACAGGGATTTGTTGAGTTCGTTGAAGATTAAGCTTCTCTTGGTGGAGACGAGAGCGCTGTCGGTGTTGCTGTTCTCCTTGTCTCCTATGTACATGATGGACTGGCTTTTTTTGTAAACCTCATCCAGCATCTGGACGAAATCCTGTTTGTAGTTGCGGTAGTCACGGTAGCTTTTGGCTACCTGCGGATTGACTTTTTCCAGTGCCCCCTCCACTAAATTGTGCATCTGGGAGATGGGGATTCGGCCGGATTCCATCTCTTCGGCCTTCTCTTCCACAAACTGGCAGATGAAGTTAATCTCGGCTTGGGAAAATGTGATCATGGCGCGGTTTGCTGATTTGTTCACGGCCACGACGACCTTCTGGATGTTGAAATCTTCCTCCGTGCCATCTTTTTTCACTACTTTGATTTCACTGCATTTCACGTTTTTTCCTCCTTTCTTTCCCCTAAGCGTATGCCAGGGGACTTTCCCTATTCAGTTTTTGAAGGCGCCCCGTTATTCGGGACGCCCTGGCACTATATCTTGTTATTTTAATTATAACACACGCAATATAATGTATCTTCCACGACATAAATGGTATCACGTTCCGCCTTCTAAGTCAAGGCGGTTTGTGTTAAAAAATCCCTGTCATTCTTCTTCCATGGCGGCAGCCGCCATGCCTAAGGCATCCTGGCTGATGGCCGTGTCTGAAATTACCGGCTCTGAAAAATCTGGCTCTGAGGCGGCTGGCTCTAAAACATCCGGCTCTGAGACATCCGGCTCTGGGACATCCGGCTCTAAAACATCCGGCTCTGAGAGATTCGGTTCTGAGTCTTCCTGCGCTAAATCCCCTGGATCCACCGCCTCGCCAAACTCTTCCATCCGAAGCTGCAGTTCCTCCTCCACTTCGGATTTGATCTCCTCCTCCGCCTCCGGATTCAGGGTCGGCAGATCTTCGGTGGAGCCTACACCGAATCTTCTTAAAAATTCCTCCGTGGTGGCAAACAGGGCTGGCCGGCCTGGGGCGTCTAAGCGTCCCACCTCATAAACCAGGTTATATTCCACCAGACGGTTGACCGCATGGTCAGATTTAACGCCCCGGATCTTTTCTATCTCCATCTTTGTCACCGGCTGCTTGTAGGCAATGATGGACAGCGTCTCCAGGACAACTTCCGTCAAAACCTGCTTCTTGGGCGCAGCCGCCACACGGATCAGATTCTCATAATACTCAGACCTGGTACACATCTGATAACTGGTTTCCAGTTCAATGATCTGCATTCCCCGGCCCTCTCTCTCATATCTGGCCTTCAAATGCTCCACTACCTGTCTGGTAGTCTTCTCATCCTGGTCAATCGCCACGGCCAGCTGCTTTAACTCCACCGACTGCCCCATGGTAAACAGCACCGCCTCCACAATGGCCTCCCACTGTTCTTCCGGGTAAATGCCGCCGGGCTTCTGTTCCTTCTCTTTTTCCGTATAATCTTCCATCACCAGCACTTCTTCCACATTCACGGCACCGGTGCTCACGCCATCGTCAGCCTGGGCCGCCGCTTCCTGTGCTGCCGCTTTCTTTCCCGCTTTTTCCATTATTTCCGTCCTATTCCTCAAAATCATCGAGACCTTCCAAGTCAAGTTCCCCGGTCTCACCCTCCGGCTCCAGGGTTTCAATATACATATCGTCAAAGGTATGTTCCTGAATCAGGTAAATCTTCCCGATCTTCGTCAGCTCCAGCACCGCCAGGAACGTAACCACCACCTCCAGCTTGTCCGTCTGCCGTTCCAAAAGCTGCCGGAAGCTGAACCTGCGGTGGCTTCTGGCGTAGCCCATGACGGAACCGATCTTCATCTCCAGACTCACCGGCTCCCGTTTAATGTTGCCGAATTTGCTTCGGATGGGGTCCACCTTGTCGGCGCTCCGCTTCATCACGGACTCAAAAATCCCCTGAAGCTTTGCTAAGGTCAGCCCATCCAGCAGCTTGTCAAGATCCACCGGTGCCTCGTAGCGGGCCACCTCTTTTGGAATCGTCGGCGCTTTGTACAGGTGGCGTTCCGCCCCCAGTTCCATATCCTGAAGTTCCCCGGCCATATACCGGTAACGCTTGTATTCCAAAAGTCTCGCAACCAGCTCGGCTCTCGGGTCTTCCTCCTCGCCCTCCTCGTTCACTTCCGCCGGCAGCAGCATTTTCGCCTTGATATCAATCAGGGTGGCCGCCATCACCAGAAACTCACTGACAATGTTCAAGTCCTCCGTCTCCATATTGCTGACGTATTCCAGATACTGCTCCGTAATCAGCACTATAGGGATATCGTAAATGCTCACCTTATTCTTCTCTATTAAATGAAGGAGCAGATCAAGAGGCCCTTCAAAACTCTCCAGTTTATAAGATAATTCCATAAAATCCTCAATTCCCGTCCCCGCTTCCCGGCAGAGCACACATATTTATCCAGTATATCAGAAACCGGCATCTCTGTAAATGCCTCTCAGCAGCCTTTCAGCTTTACGACCACCAGCTGGGCCCGGTTGTTTAAGCGGATGTTTACCGAATGGGTTCCCAATCCCCGGCTGACAATCATGGTGCGGCCGTCCTTCACAAATTTGCCGCCGCAGTAACGGTAAAAGAACTGAAACTGGGGCGTCATCACTCCCCCGAGCAGAGGAATCCGGATGGTTCCTCCATGAAAATGCCCGGCCAGCGTCAAATCCGCTCCCCAGGCCCGATACTGTTTGAACATGATCGGCGTGTGAGCCAGCAGAATCTGGTAGCGGTCCTTGTCCGCCTCCCCCAGCTGCATGGCCAGCAGCCTGATATCCAGCGCTTCCGGAGCGAATTTCCGGTAGCACTCCTTCGGGATCTCCAGACCCGCCACAGCGATATCACTGCCAATCTGGTAACGTTCCCGGCCCTTTACAATCCTGACGCCTGCCCGGCGCAGCTGTTCGCAGTACTCCTGGTACACATTGCCAAACTGGCCTCTGGCCCACTCCATCCGGCTCTCATGGTTGCCGAAGCCGTAGTACACCGGATACCGGCCGGCCAGCTGTCTGGCCAGGTAAAGCGCCCGCTCGGTATCCACAAAATCCTTGGAACGGTCCGTAATCATCATATCGCCGCCGATCATCACCCCATCCGGCTTGATCTTTTCGATGGCTTCCAGCAGGTCCTTCTGTCCCGGTCCAAACCGGTTGTCGTGAAGGTCCGATAAAAACACAAAGGTTCTCTCCCCATCCTTGATTTTCTCCGACCTGATTTCATAGGTCTCCACGGAGAAATGTTTCTTTTCATGTTCAGAACGCATATAAATAAGTAACAACAGCGCGCAAACTGCAGCTAAAATCCATATCATATTATCTGACTCCTATTTTTTGTTTTTGAATACCGGATCGGCGGGATAGCCACCCACGATCTTCTGCATGGTCCGCTGCACCGCGTCTTTGGAGGTCTTCCAGTCGGCGTCGGCGTTGCGGTAATCGTATTTCTCAATGAACCAGTCAATGTCTTCCTGCATCCGCGCCAGTTCCCCCTCCATCTGGGCGGATAAAACCGGAAACAGCATTTCCTTCTCTTTTTGGTTCAGGTTTTTCTCACATACATCCCACAGGTCTGCAAAATGATGAATGCAGAAGCCTTTTGACTGGCTGACCATCTGCATAAAATCTTTTTCATGGCGGAGCATATGTACAAAGGTATTGAGGACACGCTCGTAGGTCTCCTGCATCCTGCCGCAGATATAACAGTGGCTCTCCTCCTCCCTGATCCAGGCTCCAGGGCCGCGGTTCTCCCCGTCGTTTTTCTTCCGTTTCCAGACCGGCGCCGGTTTTCCAGGAGTATAGCTGTCCATCTCGGTTTTTAATCCGCGGCGCAGATGCTCCAGTCTGGATTTGAGTATCCAGGCATTGCCCAGGGAATTGCCATAGTCAAACATCATCTTGGTGTGGGCTTTGCAGAAGCCCTGACGGTCTGTCCGGTCCCGCATGTCGCTCTCCATATAGGAAGAACCCAGGACAAATTCGATGGCCGCCTGCTCTAAATTCCGTTCAATATAACAGAACGGACACTCATCCCCCGACTTTAAAGCGTCTGTCAGTTCTATGGTATACAGTTTTTCTTTCACGTCTCTCCCTCGCGTTTCGTTTCCTGTTTTTGGTTACAAATGTATTGATTTTTGGTTTTTTATAGAATTTTCTGTGACAATTCCGTTTCTTTTGCATTTCCTTATTGTGGCATTTTTTGTGTCAATCCTGTGATACCCATCATACACGTTTACAAAGACTTGCGTCAAGTAGGTTCCTGTTTTATTTCCCAAAAGTCTCGCAATTTGGCGTATAATTTCCAGGATTTTCCAATTATTGCCCACTTGTGGCCAATGTACGCATTTGGATATTAACGTTTTAATTAAAGTATAAAGGAGGTGAGCCTGCATGATCGTTTACGACCCGTTATGGGAAACCATGAAGAAACGCCAAATCAGCCAGTACCGTCTCATCAAGCATTATGGATTCAGCTCCGGCCAGATCAGCCGTCTGCGCAAGAACATGTATGTATCCACACATACCATTGGCGTTCTCTGCACCATTCTCAACTGCTCGATCTCAGACATCATGGAATTCCATCTGGATGACAGCGAAAGCCCGTTCCCCAATGGAACGAAACCGGAATTGTCAGAAGACATCTAGTTCCTTACATAAGTAATCCTACTCGCAAAAAGAAGGCCTTCATGAGTCATCACTGACTTGTGAAGGTCTTCTTTCTCTTTTTTATCCGTTCTGGCAGATTCCGCTGCCATCTACGTAGTAGCCGTCCGGCGTGGTGGTATTTTTCAGCATAACGCCATCGGAGCCCAGGTAAAACCAGTTGTCCCGATTCTTGGCCCAGTAATTTACCGCCATGGCTCCGCTGCTGCGGAAATAGTACCAGGCGCCATTGGAGAACTGCCGCCAGCCGGTGGCCATGTAGGCGTTGGAATCAAACCAGTAATCGGAACCACCTATGTTCAGCCATTCGCCTGACGCGCGGGTACCGTCTGATTTTATGTAGTACCAGCCGCTGGAATCCTGTTTCCAGCCGTTTGAGGCGGTGGCGGACGGACTGCCGCCGGTGTTTTTCATGGCGGCAAAGCCATAGTCTAACAAGGCTTTGGTGTCCGCGTAGTGTGAGTTTTTACTTTTCAGGACTACGGCAATCAGACGGACGCCGTCCCGCTCCGCTCCGGTTACCAGGGTATTGCCTGCCAGGGAGGTGTAGCCGGTTTTTCCGCCGATGATACCGGGATAATAGCGGGAATCCGTGGTGTACATCATCTTGTGACCCATGGTGAGGGTCTTGGCCTTCCCTTTCTTGGTCGCCGGGAACTGGTAACTCAAAGTGGTGTCAATGGTCCGCAGGGTATCATTTTGAAAGGCGGCTCTGGCTATTAAGGCCATATCCCGGGCCGTGGTGTAGTGATTGCTGTTGTTAAGGCCGTGCGGGTTCACGAAATTGGTGTTGGTGCAGCCTAAGGAGGCGGCTTTTTCGTTCATGAGTTTGGCAAATGCCTCGTTGCTGCCCGCGACGTGCTCGGCAAGGCCGTTGGCTACCTCGTTGGCTGATTTCAGTAGTAAGGCGTAGAGACATTGTCTGACGGTCAGTTTATCGCCCTCGGTAATATTCAGGGATACTGCGCCGGCCTCCAGGTTAGTGGTGGCTTTGGCAGAAAAGGTGACCGTATCGTCTAAATTGCACCGCTCGATGACCAGCAAGGCGGTCATGAGTTTGGTGATGCTGGCTGGGTAGTATTGGGTACCACCATTTTTTTCGTAGAGAATGCGGCCGGTGGCGGCATCCATGACAACGGCTCCCTCTGACTGGATCTCGGGTTTTGAGATGGTGGAGGGGGTTGGGTTGGCGTTGGTGCCGGGGACCATGCCGGGGTTGGGGTTGGCGCCTGCGCCGGGGGTGGTGCCGGGGGCAGGGTTGGTGCCTGCGCCGGTATTGGTGCCGGGGGCAGAGTTAATGCCTGTGCCGGTTGATGCGGGGCCGCCGCTGGGGACGGTTCCTGAGGCGCCGGTATTGCCGGAACCGGAGCCTGGGCCATCCACTGGCTGGGCAGTTTCACCGGACTGGCCGCCGGGAGCGCCGGTTCCTGTATTTTGTCCACTTGACGCGCCGGGGCCCTCCGGGACCACAACTGTGGCCTGGACGGGTATGCTCCACAAAAGACAGGCCGTTATGGCGACGCTGACAAGTTTTTTCCATCTGTTCATGCTTATTCTCCGAATTTTTCCGTCTGGCTGTTGATCAGTTCTGTGTCTTCAAAGTAGTTGATCTTCATGGCGCTCTTTACGTCCGATAAGGTCTGGGCAGCCACTTCTTGGGCTTTTAAGCTGCCCTGGCGCAGGATTTCGTACACGCCGGGAATGTCTTTTTCAAATTCTTTTCTGCGGGCGCGGATTGGCTCTAGCTCGGACTGGAGTACTTCATTTAAGAAGCGTTTTACTTTTACGTCACCCAGGCCGCCCCGCATGTAGTGGGCTTTTAATTCGTCTAAGCTGGCATAGTCAGGCCAGAATTCTGCAAAATGAGCGTCGGTGCAGAAAGCGTCTAAATAAGTGAAGACTGGGTTGCCTTCTACCTGCCCTGGGTCTTCTACCCGTAAATGGTTCGGGTCGGTGAACATGCTCATGACTTTTTTCTTGACGTCCTCGGGCGTGTCGGATAAGTAGATGCAGTTTCCTAGGGATTTACTCATCTTGGCTTTGCCGTCGGTGCCGGGGAGACGTAAGCAGGCTTTGTTGTCCGGGAGAAGGACGTCTGGCTCGATGAGGGCTTCGCCATAAATGGAATTGAAGCTTCGCACAATTTCACGGGTCTGCTCGATCATGGGGAGCTGGTCCTCGCCTACCGGGACTGTCGTCGCCTTGAAGGCCGTGATGTCGGCGGCCTGGCTGATGGGGTAGACGAAAAAGCCTACCGGAATGCTGGCTTCGAAGTTGCGAAGCTTGATCTCGGATTTTACGGTTGGGTTGCGCTGAACCCGGGATACCGTTACTAAATTCATATAATAGAAAGTCAGCTCGGTCAGTTCCGGGATTTGGGACTGGATGAAGAGGGTTGACTTTGCTGGGTCTAGGCCGCAGGAGAGGTAGTCTAGGGCTACTTCGATGATGTTTTGACGGACTTTTTCGGGGTTGTCCGCGTTGTCGGTGAGCGCTTGGGCGTCGGCAATCATGATGAATATGTCGTCGTAGGCGCCGGAGTTTTGGAGCTCTACACGGCGTTTTAGGGAACCGACGTAGTGGCCGACGTGAAGCTTGCCGGTGGGGCGGTCTCCGGTTAGGATTATTTTTTTGGTTGGTGTTGTGTTGGTGGTTTGTGTATTGGGTTGCATTTGGGGGTCCTCCTGAAAATATTGTGTATAATATGGGTACGATATGATGAGGGCGGGGCGTTGGGGGACTGACCGAGAGGGAGTCCGCGGGGCACGCTCAATTCCGCTCCGCTTCATTTCGCTTTGCGGCTGTCGCCGCATAGCCCAGGAATCGGAAGGGGGCTCTGGCGAACGAGCTCGCCGGAGCCCCCTTCCGATTCCTGGGCTGCCCGGCTCGTAGCTATTAAACATTATACCACCCCCCCTCCAAAATGCCTACCCCCTTAATTCATACAATTTCCCCTCGTCTCTTACAGCTTTTTCTCATTTAAAAAAGAAGACGCCCTGTCTCACACGTCTTCTTTCCCTATCTACAACCCTAATTCCTGCTCATTAATCAATTCAAACATTCTTACTACCATATCATGGAAAAATTCTTTGTCTTGTTTTTGGATGTCGGGGAAGCTGTCGTATTCTTCGAATCCGCTTTCATACATTAATCCCATTCCTAATACATCCGCAATGATCTCCATAATCTCCGGGTCCTTTAGGGTTGTGATTTTGGGCATGCAGGTATCCTTTAAAATTCCTACAATATCCTCCGGAATCTTGTTGAGACCGCCGGTGTATCTGGCGTGGAGGGCGTGGCCCAGTTCGTGGAAGAAGACGGCTTCCGGGGCGATGGGGACGTAGTTGTTCATGTGGAACATGATCATGTGGTGGCTCATGCCGTCCTCATCTGCCATGGTCAGAAACTCACTGTCGTATCCGGCGTGGCTGTAATCCAGAAGACAGATCATGGCTTTCTTGCCGCGGAAAACCAAATCGGTGAAACGGTAATTGTGGTTCATGGCTTCCATGATTTCCTCGACACGTTCTTTTGTGATTCCACGGCCGATGGATTCACAGACATATTTCTTCGTAAATTGGACAGACTTTTTTATCTTTTGCAGTGTACGGAACGGGGTGGTCAGAGGCGGCAGCGTCAGCGCTAAATATTTCCCCGCGGCA
This sequence comes from Bacteroides thetaiotaomicron, assembly GCA_034142505.1. Lineage (GTDB taxonomy): Bacteria > Bacillota > Clostridia > Lachnospirales > Lachnospiraceae > Hungatella_A. The sequence goes on along the minus strand of JAWZDV010000083.1, from coordinate 5,649 downwards.
TCCTCACCTGTATATACCTCATAACCTCCATCGTCTGCACATTCTATGTAATCCATCAATGAACTGTCTAATATGTTCTGATAAAACGTACTGACGATCTCTTCCTTATCGTCATCCTGCAGCGCAGCATCAACAAACTCCATCAATTTATCCGCAGCCGCTGGTATGTCTCTGCACTGTACAATATCATTGATCAATTCATAAATATCCATGTTATCCCTCCTAATCTGGCGTAACTTGTCCCCACAATCGTAAATATAGGGTCTTCTCTATTGTTAGTATACCATTGAAAAGGAAAAAATGCGACACACTTTTCCGAAAAAATACAAAAATCTAATGAATAATCTAGATTGTACTTAATTTTGTACATCACTTTGGGATTTTTAATGAGAAAACCTGGTGAAATGTAGTCTGCGTGAGACTTCGGAGCCCTTTTTCCTGGCTGTTTTGATGGCGGCAGTTTACAAAAACAGGAAATACAGGTACAATATACCTCGGAAATGATTGATGAAACAGGGGGATTCTGGTTATGTGTGATCATAGGAACATGCCTAGGAAGCAGGCGTTTCGGGAGGGAGTGCGGGACGGGATGCCGATTGCACTTGGGTATTTGGCAGTGTCTTTTACGCTGGGCACCGCGATACATAAGGCCGGAATGACTGCATTTCAGGGGCTGCTGGCCAGTCTGCTCAACAATGCTTCGGCGGGGGAATATGTGGGATTTGCGCTGATAGCGGCGGGGGCTTCCTACTGGGAGGTGGCACTGCTGACTCTCATTACCAATGCCAGATATTTGCTTATGAGCTGCGCGCTGAGCCAGAAATTCGCTCCCGGCGCTCCGCTCTTTCACCGGCTGCTGGTGGGATTTGACGTGACGGATGAGATCTTCGGCATCTCTATTGCAAGGCCGGGAACCCTGAATCCTTTTTATAATTATGGAGCCATGGCTGTCGCGATGCCGGGCTGGGCAATCGGAACCTGGCTGGGCGTGGTAGTCGGCAATGTGCTGCCTCTCCGGGCCGCCAGTGCGCTGAGCGTGGCGCTCTATGGAATGTTTTTGGCGGTGATTATACCGCCGGCGAGAAAGGACCGGGTAGTGGCCGCCCTCGTGCTGCTGAGCTTTGCCGCCAGTTATCTGGCCGGACGGCTTCCGCTGCTTGCCGGCATTTCCGGCGGTACCCGGACAATTCTTTTGACAGTGGCAATTGCCGGGGCTGCCGCGGTACTGTTCCCACATACGGAGGAGGAAGGTGATGGACTTGACGCGTAATATTTATCTCTATTTGGCGGTGATGGCCGGAGTGACATTTGCGATCCGGGTACTGCCGCTGACTCTGATCCGCAGGCAGATTACCAACCGGTTTCTGCGGTCATTTTTGTATTATGTGCCATACGTGACTTTGGCGGTGATGACATTTCCGGCGATATTGGATGCTACACAGGTTCCGGCGGCAGGCGCGCTGGCACTGGCGGCCGGTATCCTGCTGGCATGGCGCGGAGCCAGTCTTTTTCAAGTTTCCGCCTCCTGCTGCGCAGTGGTCTTCCTTGCGGAACTGCTGCTGCGGGTTTAGCGCCTGGTTACGTTACTGTTCCAGCTGCATTTTGGCGGCTTCGGCGTGGTCTGCGAACAGCTGACGGACGCCGGGATATTCGCCCAGGCCTTTTAGGATACAGGTTACCCGGTATCCCTCCGCCAAAAATGCCATTTTCCAGGAGTCTTCCTCATCGCCGGCCATATCACGGCAGGCGTGGTCTCCTGCCACGATCATCAGGGGCAGAAGCACCACATGGTCATAGTCTCCTTCTTTCACCGTCCTTATCAAATCTTTTAGAGAGGGCGTTCCCTCGACCGTCCCTATGTAATCATGGAAATGTCCGGCCGCCCGAAAGCTGTCCTCCAATGTAGCATAAACCGCGCCCGCGGCATGGCCGGTCCCGTGGCCCAGGTATACCACCGCGGTGCGTGGTTCCTGGCGCCAGGCATTGTCCTCTGTCAGAATTTCTACCATCTGTTCATAATCACGGGGCCCGGAAAGTAGCGGTTTTCCACAGGTGAATGATGTAAAATGCTCCCGGTATGGGGCGATCTCCTCCTGCATGTCCTCGTACTCATATCCGCTCATCACATGGGTTGGCTGGAGGATCACGTTCTCAAACCCGTCGGCCTTCAGGCGCTCCAACGCCTCCACTACATTGTCAATCTCTTCGCCGTCTCTGTTCTTTAGTTTTCTGATGATCTTCTGGCTGGTAAAGGCCCGTCTCATCTCATAATCCGGAAATGTCTCTGCTATGGTCTGTTCAATCGCGCCGATGGTCTGTTCTCTGGTCTCCCGATAACTCGTCCCAAAGCTTACCACCAGTATGGCTTTTTTCGTTTCTGTCATCTGGTTTTTCCTTTCCGTCTGGCTTTTATCTGCTGTTTTCCTGATTCTGAATCAGCCTAAAAAGTATATCATGAAATGGCAGGTTCAGCAATTCCCTGTGGGAAGTCCGCTTGTCCGTGCGGGAGGAACATGTCTCATTCTTCAGGCATACCTTATAGTAAAACAACCTTACAGGAGAATTTATCTATGATACAAATCATAACTCCCGATGACGACCGGCCACAGTCGCGGCCATTTGTCATCTACAACGGTACCGGAGTGACTGGTACCGCCACCGGCGACCCGCAGGTAAGAAACTATTGTTCTCTGCCTCAGACCGCCGCCTCCCGATACCGGCTGGACAGACCGGACCACAGCTATCTTTTCCAGTTTCAGTCCACCGTAAACGGTGTTACGAAATATGCCTACTGCCTTGATAAATTTGCGGATGGCCCTTACAATAATGTTCCTTATCAAAGCGCCTCCTTCGAATCCATCTTCCCAAATGCCACTGCCAGGCAGAAGCAGATGCTGGCCTGGATCATGGCCAACGCATTTCCGGTGGTCAGCGCGGCGCAGACGTTTGCACTGGCAGGCGTCGATGCAAATGCCAGCCCGGTGCTGGATGACAATGACGCTTACGCCGCTGTTCAGGTATCACTCTGGGTGCTTCTTGGACAAATCAATATTGATGAGGTGTATTTCCTCGACTGCACTACCGGGGAACAGCATCCCAAATCGGAACGGCTCCGGGCGGCGGTCCTCCGGCTTTTGGAACTTGCCGGGATGTATGCGGATTCCGTTTTAAATCCGACAGCGCCTGTGGCGGCTGGTTCAGGGGAATGCTGCAAAACGGGGGAGATTGACTGCTGCAATACGGCGGCGATTCCTACGGACGCCAGTGAACCTTACCTTGTATTCAGCGGCTGCCCGGACGAGCTGCGTTCTGTCTGTGGACGGCTCCTGATTGGACCGTTCCTTCTCAGATCGAACCTTACGGGGACGCCGGAGATTACCATTGAACCGTTGTGTGTGTGCAGGGAAGGATTTTCGGCTTCCTTTGCGGATTTCTGTGGAAATCCTATAGATGCGCCGGTGATTGGGGAAGAGTTTTATATCGTAGTGCGGGAAATTCGGGAATATATCTGCTTTACGATCCGGGCTTCCTTTGGAACGACGATCACGAGAGTCATTACCCTGGACCCGATTGACGCGCCGAATTATCAGCCGATTGGGACTACGTTGGAAGACGAAGAGATTACACTGGATACGTCCATCTGCGTGTGCGTTAAGGCGCGTGGGGGGAAAACGGAGGAAGAAGGGAAGAATTGTGGGGTTCTTATAAATAACAATAATAATAACAACAACAACAATAATAATAGTAGTAATAACAATGGCAATCATTCAGGCGGTGGAACACCTCCATGGAACAATTGGCTGCCATGGCCAATTGTTCCATGTCCTCCGTGGTTCCCTTATCCGCCGGAACCTCCTTATCCACCAAGACCTCCTTATCCGCCGGAACCTCCTTACCCACCGAGGCCTCCTTATCCGCCGGAACCTCCTTACCCACCGAGGCCTCCTTACCCACCGAGACCTCCTTATCCGCCGGAGCCTCCTTACCCACCGAGACCGCCTTATCCGCCGGAGCCTCCTTACCCACCGAGACCTCCTTATCCGCCGGAGCCTCCTTACCCACCGAGA
>JAWZDV010000083.1:0-1482 GCA_034142505.1 Bacteroides thetaiotaomicron | reverse complement strand
GGCCCCCTTACCCGGAGCCTCCTTGCCCGCCGGAACCTCCTTGCCCGCCAAGGCCCCCTTACCCGGAGCCTCCTTGCCCGCCGGAACCTCCTTGCCCGCCAAGGCCTCCTTACCCGGAGCCTCCTTGCAGGCCGGAACCTCCTTGCCCACCCAGGCCTCCTTACCCGGAGCCTCCTTGCAGGCCGGATTATCCTTGCAGACATTGTTACTCCAAACAATAACATCATTCAAATCAGAGGTGCCTCACGTTTTTGCGTGGGGTACCTCCGATTCCTCGGCTCCCCAAAACAGGTTTTGATCGCCACCCCTGGCTTTCATAAAACGAATCCATTTCAAAAGGAAATCTCGTCCCTCTCAGCGTCCATCCGGTACAGCCAGGGCAGGAACCGTTTTATTTAACTGTCCTCTCTCCAATGCATGCTCCAATTAAGGGCAATACCTCAACCTAATCTCCCGGAGATTTATGTTACTGTATCCTTTCCCAACCGTATAAATTCCCGCCATTTTTGTTACAATATAAAAATACCATTAAAATGCGAGGAGTGAACCATAACGATGAGACAAAAACAAATACCAGCACCGGCTAACCCTTCTATGATTACAGACTTTGAGACATACCTGCGGCGGGAGGAACGGAGTGAGAATACCATCGCTAAATATGTCCGCGACCTTCGGGCGCTTTTTTCTTTTTTGGATGGAAAGGAAATGGATAAAGACCTGCTGCTTTCCTGGAAAGGGCATTTAATAGAAGCTTATGCGCCGGCCAGCGTGAATTCTATGCTGGCGGCTGTCAACACATTTCTGGATTTTGCGGGGCTGTCCGGGTTGAAAGTGAAACCGTTGAAGATTCAGCGGGAGATCTTTTCCAGGCCGGAGAAGGAATTGACCCGGGAAGAATACCGGCGGCTGGTGGAAGCAGCTGAGAGGGAGCATAACCGGCGGCTGTCGCTGCTGCTTCAAACCATCTGTGCCACAGGCATCCGGGTGTCGGAACTTCAGTTTATTACAGTAGAAGCCTTACAGACGGGACGGGCCTTCGTGGACTGTAAGGGGAAGACACGGACGGTATTTTTGCCGGTTGCTTTGATCCGGGTTCTGCGAAGCTACTGCCGGATGCAGGGGATTAAAAACGGGGTAGTTTTCCGGACAAAAAACGGCAGTCCTCTGGACCGGTCTAATATATGGAGAGATATGAAAGCTCTGTGTATCAGTGCAGGTGTGACACCGGGAAAAGTATTTCCCCACAATCTGAGGCATTTATTTGCAAGAACCTACTATGAATTAGAAAAAGATTTATCGAAGCTGGCAGATCTGCTGGGACATGTCAATATCACCACCACCAGAATCTATACCATGGAAAGCGGCGGAACACACGTCAAACAGCTGGAACGAATGGGACTTGTCTTTGCACGAATATAGGGATTGACACATAATGACGATTATGTTGTAGAGAAATAGAAATATTGAGAAAAGTAATCGTAA
>JAWZDV010000082.1:0-25657 GCA_034142505.1 Bacteroides thetaiotaomicron | reverse complement strand
AACTATTCATCATTCATGTCCTTTTATTATGCAGAATTGCTTCATATAATCTTCAATATCAGAAGTGCACATTAAATGAATAAAAAATAGCCATATTTGCAATGTATTATTTGCAAATATGGCTATTTTTTATCAGTAGTATTAAATTTCATTCAACATCCTTTGCAGGATTCAATAATAACAACATAACAGACCAAACCATAAATTGAGGTGTCCATAACAAATCCATATCTGTAAAACTTTCTGCAAACACGGCTAACATTCCACAAATTATAGGTATAAAAACATATACCTGCCGATAGTTCTCATAAAGACTGTTCGTCTTTTTAATAATATAGTAGACCACTAGGCCAAAAACAATCACTCCATGTACTGCAAGAATATCAAACATTGCATTGTGTACATTAAACTCAAAATAAGATTCTACCACGAAATTGGTGCCTGTACCTGTCAATGGTTTTTGCAAAAAGCGTTGCCAGAATTCATTCCATATTACTTCACGTCCTGAAAAAATTCTTTTCCCAAATAGCGATAATGCTGTATCAGCCTTGGTCAGATGCCAGCTTAAAGTATAGAGTGCTGAAAAAAGAACTGATCCTAAAGTAACTAGATAAAAAATGCCAGTATAAGTAATTTTTTTTCGATTCCAAAATTTAGAGAAAAAGAATCGTAGAAAACAATAAAATAAAAGTCCCAATAAAGTTCCGCGGCCATGGTGAGTTATGACTTGATAAAAACTTATAGCGATCAACAGTAATTGAAGCGTCTTAGACCATTTCTTTTTGGGAAAAAGGTATTCTAATGCACTGATAATAACCAGCATTGAAAATGTAGTAACAGTTCCTATCATATTAGGATTTGTACCCTCACCCCATAGGCTGGGCTTTAAAATCCAACTGAGGAATATCGCAATACAGCATGTTACCACACAACAAATTTGTGGTTTATTCCAGCGCCATTTATCGCATAGAAATAATAAAAGACAAAAATTCATTACTGTAAAAAAGGCTCCGAGATGTGAGTTAACCAGGAACATGCAAAGAAGCGTAATAACGCCAATGGCAGCTACTAAATTAGTTTCAGAATTTTTAAGGCGTATTGTATCACGATAATTTATATTTACCATGCATTGTAGAGTTAAAATGATAAATGCCGTTATTGCCTCATTGTGGATCGGAAATTTTGGAATGGGTAAGATAGTCCAAAAAGATAGCAGGAACCACCCCCATATAATAACAGTAATCCAATTGATGATTTCTTTACTCATTACTTTTTTTTGCATATATTCCTCCTATTTAAAAGTCATGTTTTATAACTTACCGATCATCTTTAAAACAAATGCGCCAGGGATCCCTATCAGGATTTCTAATTTAGAAGCTGGCACTACTTCAAATAATTTTGATTTTGTATACCAGGCAAAGCAGATCGTATGTGATAGATATTTATATCTGAGCATAGATCGAGATGTACCTTTCAGTCTTGTTTGATAATATAGCAGCCATCCCCGCGGATTATTTCTCCTTACTTTATCTATGGACTGGGTCAAGCCGTCGGGTTGATATTCACAAACCATTAAGATCAGGGGAAGAATGTACATTTGATAGTGACGATCAATCTGATCAAATACAACAGCTTCAGGAATAAAGGTTTCTCCTGGAAATAAAGGGAATGCATATTTCCTTAAAACTGATGTTCTATATATTAATGTTGTTTCACCGTGGAATCCGTTTTTATATAAATCAACTTGTGTTGTCAATTCAATATCTGGAAATTTTTCCCCGTTCATTGTATGCTCTTGATTTTTTCCTTTATATGCTATGATACCAGCTAAATTAACATAGTCTTTTCGATTTGATAGCTGTTCCCATGTTTGGATAATTATTTCTACGGCTTTGTCTACCAAATAATCATCCGAATCAACACACAAAAAAAGCTCTGTATTACAGAGTGCAACGGCCTTATTATGGGCGGCCATTTTACCGCCATTTTCTTGATAATGATATTCAATAGAAATTTGCTGTTCTTCCTGCCAACTTTCAACTAATGTTTTTGTATTATCAGTTGATCCATCGTCAATAATAAGCCATAAGAATTCGCGATTCGTTTGACTGCATAGATGTTGATAAGTTCGAAATAGCAACTTTGCCCGGTTAAAGGTAGGTGTAAAAATAGTTAATAACATCACAAAACCTCGAATTATATTTATACTTAATGACCTAATTATAAAGGTTGGCTGTTGAAAAAGCAAGGAGTACCTGCTTTTTCTAATTGGATATACAGGGAAAACATTGAAGTTAAAAAGTAAGTATGCTATGATGAGATAGTTAAATAATAGTTGAGAAAGGGTACTTAAATGGCAGAAAGAATACCAAAAATTATACATTATTGTTGGTTAAGTAATGATCCTTATCCGGAAATGATTCAGAAATGTATGGACAGCTGGAAACAGGCCATGCCTGATTATCAGTTTATGAAATGGGATACAACAAATTTTGATGTGAATATGTTTAATTATACCAAGCAGGCATATGATATAAAGAAATATACTTATGCTTCAGATGTTATCCGCTTATATGCTTTATATCATTATGGCGGTATTTATTTAGATGCAGATATTAAAGTTATCAAAGATTTCGAACCACTATTGGATAATGAGGCATTTACTTGCTTTGAGTCAGAGAGATCTGTTGCTGCATGGATTTTTGGAAGTTGTAAAGGCAATCCCATTTTTAAAGAGTTTTTGGATTATTATAAAGACAGAAACTTTATAATGCCTAACGGACAATTTGATCCAACTCCTAATCCAGTCCCAATCACGGCTACGTGTGTAGAACATGGATTAGAGTTAAATCATAATGAAAAGCAAGTGCTGGATCATATAACAGTTTATCCGATGAGTTACTTCTGTCCATATAACCCTTATCGTAGTGGAGGAGATTGTTATAGTAATGATACCTATGCAATTCACCTTTTTAATGGTGCCTGGATCGATGATGAAACTAAGGAGATTATGCTTTACACTAAAAAGTATAAAGATAAGTTGGGAGAAAAGTTAGGCGGACACATGGGTGCCCTTATATATAGGCTCAAACATGAGGGGCTTTTAAAAACTGTCGCAATCTATCAAGATAAGGCACAAAATAAGACTAAATAAAATTTTGCTTACTGTTTGCTCCTGTTCTTCAATATTGGAGATATCAAGGATAAAACAAGTGGTTCTTTTAGAAGTATAAGCATAACTCCATATATGCCTAAAAATGGAAGGCCTGTAATGACAAGTCGAATAAATGGATTCATATTCACCATAAGATAACTTAATAACAGTAAGACAATTCCAGCGGCCGCAAGCGCACCTCCAATCGGTCGCCAGGATATTACTGACATTAGCGGGCATATGCTATTTTTTAATACAATAAATTGTACAATTAGAACTGCTAATTCTGCCAATACTGTGCCAGCAGCCGCTCCAGCAGCTGCAAAATGGGGAATTAGCATAATGTTAAAAGTAATATTAATAACGGCTCCGATGCATTCAGAATAAAGTACATATTTTTCCTTATTTAATGGTACCAGTATCTGTATGCCTAGTATATTAGTTATTCCTATTAAAAGTAGGGTAATTAAAATTATCTGCATAGGGAGGACGGAGCCAATATAAGCAGGTCCTGATAAAAATAAGATACTGTCTTGAGCCATCAATGTAAAATACAGAATTAGAGGGCACGCAAACATGAATACAAAATTTAATGCTTTGCCGGCGATATTTACAAGTTTGTCTTGTAATCCTTTTTCTGCATAATAGGAAACTCTAGGGAGTAAAACAGCTCCAAGAGAAGTGACTACTCCAAGCAGTAATTCTTTGATCCTCACAGCGGCGCTATAAAGTCCAACCACCTCTTTATCCTTAAAAAATCCAAGCATAACCGTGTCAAGATTTGTATAAATCGTAGTAGCAGCAGACATTGCAAAAAAGATTCCAATTGGTTTTAAGTGTTTTTTTAAGTTGTAATTACCTACAAATTTTATATCAATATAGTGCCTGGCATTAATCAGGTTTAATATATTGGAACCAACAACTGCGAAGACAGTAATTGCACCATATACAATATAATCATCTTGCTTGTGTATTAACAAAAATACTAAAATTAATGATATTATTTTAAATAGTACAGACCTAACAGTAATATACGTATATTGTTCCAATGCCTTATATAGCCATTCAATACCTATAATATTAAATAAGATACTAAAACTGCAAATGATAAGAAGCAGACGGTCTTGCCTGAATTGTGGGACTATGACCAGGGCAATGGCAAACAGTACATATACTATAAAGGTCATAATTAAGTTAATAAACAGAATCTCTTGTACTGTGCGGGTTAACTCTTCTTTATCATCCCTCACTTGCGCACATGCTCTGATACCATAGGTAGGAACACCCATCATGGCAATCATAGAGAAATAAGAAACAATTGACGTCGCAAATGCTACGGATCCAGTCCCAATCGGTAATAATATCCTGGAAACATAAGGGAACGTAATCAACGGGAAGAGGAAAGTCGAAACTGTTAAAATACAGTTCATAAGAAAATTAAATTTGATACTTCTTTGTTTTATAATAGATCCCTCCCCAATGCTTCTATGGCTTTTCTAGCAGCCTGACTTGTGTAATAGCCTTCGGACATTCGAATTTTCATGGCTATAGCATGTTCGAGATAATTTAGATATTCTGTCTCGGTCATATGCGCAATTTTATCTGAAGCTTCATAAAGATTATCGACTACTAAACCCAGTTTATTAGTTTTTACAAAATCAGCTGTGGCGGATTGGCTCCAAACGATAACAGGTTTTCCGGCCGCCATATATAAAGAGAGTTTGTGTGGGTTATTATATTTTAAATATTCACCTAATTCTCCAGTACAGGATTCGACGCTTTCACCATCCCAAACAAGACCAAAGGCTCCTTTGAGACAAAAAGGGATTTCGTCAGCAGGTAGACATCCATTGTAAGTAATTTGTGATTGATTGAATAACGAAGAATCTTTACACACTCCATATAACTCAAAATGAGTATTTTTAATTAAATGGAGTTGAGATACAAACTTGCTTTTATCCAGATTCCCGGCAAAACAGATTCCAGCACCCAATTTTGATGGAATAACTGGCTTTTTTGAATCATGAAGGTAGTCAAAAATTTCTAATTCAAGTATTGGTTTATTATAACCAATACTTCGTATATAGTTTGTCATAGAAGTATTGTGTGATATTATACAATCAAAAAAACGCAGCATATCAGTTTCCTTTTTTAATGATGTGTGCGTTCTGATCGAATCTAAATCATGGATATATGCAACCATTTTTATCTGTTTTCGATATATCATACGGGTGAGTTTTATGAACTCTTTTCTTCCAGCAGGGTACTGAATAAATAGGATATCTGTTTTACCCAAATGAAATAAAGCTCCCAATTGCCTTAATAATCTAATTGCTCGTTTGGGACTTGTTGTATAAATATTATTAATATTATTATTTATTAATATAGAAGATATATCTAACCGGGCTTTTCCATCAGCTCTGTAATTATCTTCTATATAAAAATTGAATTGACTGCATCTCATTATTGTATACCTCTTTTTTTATATATATGTGAATATTTTTTTATACTACGAAAAGCATAACAAAGTTGATAGTAACAACAGAGACCTGTATTTAAACCAATCTGTCGATATACATTCCAATTCATTCTAGCAGCTCTCCATTTATGTGCAGATTTGGAACTGGAATGTATTCGATAGATAAGGGCAGGAATGTCTAATCCATAAGCATAAATATTCATATCTCGAAGAATGGACAGCCAAGTCACGAAATCTTCATGAACATTTCCCGGTTTCATGGGATGGGAGAGGAGCAGGCTTTTGGAAATTAGTACGGAAGAACATGAAATTAAATTCTGTTTTAAAAGTTCCTTATAACTTATTTGCATTGGTACATGCAGGGTGTAGGAACATTTTTGTCCGTTTTCATTTATAAAGGCTGATCCGGTAAAGGAAAAACAGGCGTGCTTGTCATTGATTAATTCCATTTGAAGCATCAATTTATCAGGAATCCATAAATCATCACTGTCTAAAAATGCGATCCAATTACCATTAGCCTCCTGTACCCCACGATTTCTGGAATAAGCTACTCCCTGATTTGTAGGGTTAGTTAACAAAGTGATGCGAGGGTCATTGTGTGTATATTTCTCAATTACCGCTTTTGTATTATCAGAGGAACAGTCATTTATGATAATAAGTTCCCATTCGGACCATGTTTGATTGATAACTGATTTTATAGAGTCCTCAATATATTCTACTGCATTATATGCCGGCATTATGATACTAATCAGCATTTTCTACACCCTCTGTACTTTCTGGTGAAAATATAATTTTGGTAGTTAAAATTAATAATTTGAAATCTAACCATAGAGAGTAATGTTCAACATAATATAGATCTAATTTTAACTTGTCATATAAAGTTGTATTATATTTTCCATATATTTGAGCATAACCTGTTAGGCCTGCTTTTACATGCATGCGGTAATAAAATTCGGGGAGCTTATCTTGATACTCTGCTATAATTTCCGGGCGTTCCGGGCGTGGCCCGACAAATGACATATCTCCACGTATAATATTAAATAGTTGGGGTAATTCATCAATTCTTACTTTCCGGATGACGTGGCCGACCGGGGTTATTCGATCATCATTTTTTGCCGCAAGTTTAGGCTGTCCATTTTTTTCTGCATCTGTTTTCATACTTCTAAATTTACATATGCGAAATTCCCGCCCATTTTGAGTACAGCGGGTCTGCGTGTATAGAATAGGACCGTGGTCATAGAGTTTTATGCAAAGTGCAGTAATGATCATGATTGGTGAAGTCAGTATTAAAACAATGAGTGCGAGGACTATATCGATTATCCGTTTCAATGCACGTTGATCTATACTTAATGGAGTGCTTCGAAGCAACAGTAATGGAGTATCAAAAAAATGCATCACTTCAGCGCCAGATAACAATATATCTGCTATACACGGAAGTGTATAGATTCGAATATGATTTTCATAACAAAACTTAAGTAAATCATTTCGTACGAGATTCGGCACACCCCAGAATAAAACGGCTTCTGTTTCACTTTTGATAATGACCTGCTCTAATTCTCGTTGTGGTGCGTTTGAACAGATTGAGACTTTAACAAAAAATTTATCCTTTCTTTCAGTTAATTTATTCCGTGCTTCTAATTCCAAACCTTCTCCATAAATCAGGCAAATTTTATGTGGCGGGAAGAGTCGTCTATAAATATCAGTTGTTATTTGAATCCAAACGATAATAAATATTATATCAAATAGTGCTGTGCCTAATAGCGGGAGAGGGGTAGGAAAATAGTAAGCCAGTAATGCGATTTCTGCATAAAATACTATGTTTGAACAAATAGATGCAAAAACTTGTGAAAACAAGGAATCCCATTTTTTTAAGTGACCGATTTTAAACCCACCGTATATGTGGGTGAAAAATATAAGTATAAAACAATATAAAGTTAAGATATACCAGTGTCCTTTCGTCCAGAAGGGTATACGAATCAATGGGTTATAATATTGATACCAAACAATTCCGCAAGAAATCGTCTGAACGATTAAACTTATACCAGAAACCACTAAAATATAGATTCTTCTCTTGGTATCTGAAGTCTTCATATTAAAAAGTCCTTTCTTAGTACGTTCATATACTATGTGATATTTTAACATAGTACCAAAGTGTCTTCAACCCTAACTTTATGGTATTTCAGTTAAGGAGTCTTGTGTTTAACCATGAAAAATACTATAATAAAATAGTTATGAAAGGAAGATGAAAATGACATTAGATGTATTGCTATCAGCTATGAATTTAGAGAATTATCACTACATTGACAGTTTGTTTGTTACTGGAAATTGTGTCATAATTAACCAATGCGATAGAGAGTGTATTCAGGATATAAAAGAAGATGGAAGACATATTACGTATATAGAAACAAAAGAAAGAGGATTAAGTAAAAGCAGGAATATGGCTATACAAATGTCCACATCAGATATATGTATTTTATGTGATAATGATGTTGAGTATCATACAGAGTATGAAAAGATAATTTTAAAAGCATATGAGGATCATCCTGAATATGATATCATACTATTCCATGTAAATTCAGAATTAGATCCTATGCCTCATTATAAAAGTGCGCGCCCTTTAAATTATATAACTTGTTTAAAAGGAAAATCATATGAAATTACATTTCGTAGAAAAAGGGTAGAGGGTGTATATTTCGATGAACGGATAGGAGCTGGAACTGTGTTTGGCCAGGGGGAGGAGAATGCATTTTTGTATGCTTGTTTGAGAAAGGGCCTTAAGCTATATTATATTCCTACCGAAATTGCAAGCCTTCGATATGAAGAGTCTACTTGGAAAACCGGGTTTGATAAGACATTTTTTATTTCCAGGGGAGCAAGTTTTGAAGCAATGAGCCATTGCTTATCAATTCTTTTGATAATACAATATGCTATTCGCAAATACAAATTGTACTATAAAGAAATGGGAATGTGGGATGCTTTTAGGTATATGTTTTTAGGGAGAAGGCAGTATCAGATGGGAGATAAAATAAAAAAATAGAGAGTCATATCTAAAGATCCCTTAGCAGGCGGCATTGTCCGAAGAACTGCTTGGCTCGATCCATTCAGCTCATCCAGCCCGTTCGTTGGAGTGGTAGCCACGATTCCTGTGTACTACTGGAGTCCATACCTCCTTTAGGTGGAGATCGCTTTATCCGGCATGGTATTTACGGTGATAGAGATGCTTTCCTTGCCAGAAGCGCAAATTCAATGATATCAGTCAGTATATTTATCTAATGGTTGGATTGTAAGAGTGGAGGTGTTCTGAAAAGCAGCGCAATCATGCCTGTTTGTAATTCCAGTTTTTTTGTGTTCCAACCATTGATAAAAGGTTGGGGATGAAGTATATTCTAACTTTTAAATGGTGCATGGGGATTGGTCACTTTTCGTAGTTGGCGTTTAAATACCTCAATGGTATAAGTATATATCTTCTGATTGCTATGAAAAATTTGAAAATTGAGGTATTACAATTCTCTGATACCATTCGGGAATGTCACGGTAGTAGATTGTATTAAAAAGTTTTCAATAAATTTAATATATCGTATATATAATACTTGCTCCATAAAGTAAAATCAATAAAATTAACCCTTTATCATCTAAAATAATATTTGTAGGATCACCTTCTTTTTTACTTTCAAGATTTAAATTATATTTTAAACTTATTAATAAAACTAGTGGGACGGTCCATATTAATCCCCCTCCCATTTGTGCTGCTTTGGTTTTTAAATCTATACATGCCAGAGAATAAAACATTAGACAAAGTGACATACACATATACATATTTTTATCCAGAAAGTTTACGGTATATCCTGATAATACTTTGCGAGTAGTAATGCCTTTGAAATTATATAATTCCTTTTTTCTTTTCCCTAATCCTAAATATAATGAACCAGTTATAACTGTTAAATAGACCCAATTAGATATTTCAACATTTATAATTATTCCACCATACAATGCTCGAAGAATGAAACCGATTGCAATAATAGCCACATCGATTATTGGAATATTTTTTAAACCAAAGCTGTATCCGATATTTAACAGTAAATATAATAATGGAATAAAAATAGCCCTTAAAAATACCCCCCCCCAAGTATATAGCATATAAGCAAACAAAAAAAATAAGCTTAGGAGTATCATTGCAATTATAAGGGCATTTGTTTTACTTATAGATCCATTTGCAATTGGCCTATTCTTTTTAGCTTCATTAATTTTATCATACTCATAATCGTTAATATCATTAATAATATAAACAACTGAAGTTATTAGACTAAATAATATAAATCCCCATATGGCTGAATAAAAATATTTTTCATTAAATAATTCACCACTAAATATCAAAGGTACAAATATTAAAATATTTTTTATATAATGTTTTACTCTAAGTAATAAATATAAATTTTTTATGTATTTCACTATTTACTTTCTCCTAGTATAGTTGTTTAATTTATGGTTACATTAAAATTTGTTACACAGGTAACAAGTGGTTTAATACCATTACTGTCAATATTGGCAAACGATATTTTATAAGAATTAATACCCTTATTTAAATATTTTGGGGTATCTATCTTGACAGAATAAAAGTTTCCATTCCCACGTGTCATCAAATATGGCAAATTATCCAAATACATAAATACTGAATCTACTTCACCTAAATCTTCATCATAATACATAACCACTTCAAAGTTTGCGTAATTCTCATTCTTAGAAAAAATATCTATTAAATACTCATTCTCATATTTATATTCATACGGCCCTTCAAGAGCTGCAAAAGTCTTTTTTCCGTTCTGAGTTTTTACATTAATTGCTATTTCATCGCTAAATTTATCTGGGCTTATGTTATAGCTGCATACGGAAGATTCGTCTTTTAAATTTATAATCTGAACATCAGGTAGGTCATTTACTAACTCTCCAAAATTATTATAAGAATCAATTGAAACCATTTTATGATACCTCTCATCCAGATCTTCTTGCCAAAAATATACATCTTTATCTTTGGAAAAATAAGATAAAGTCCATAAGTTTAAAGAAGACATATCTGAAGAGAAGAGAATAGTATCTTTTTTAGTAGTTCGAATTTTTTCTAATTGTGATACAAATTCCGTATATTCTCTTTTGGTTTTAAAGCGTTTATTTACACCGACATAATAATACGTTTGCTTATCAGAATTAGAGATGGGTAGAGTTTGAATATTAATACCAAAATATACTGAAGCAATGCCTGCATTAATAATAAATAATAGCAATAAAAAATTAATCAATTTTTTTGTTATAGTTTTGAATGATTTTAATGCTAAGGCACCATTACCATTAATGGAATCTATAAAAATATCTAATTTAGATAAAAATAACCAAAAACAAAACAAGATAGTACTTGTACTCATTGTAAATATTCTATAAAAATTAAATACTCTCATATTTGAAGTAGATATAAAATAAAATGCGGAAAAAATAGTTCCCATAATGGCTATACAAGTTACATTCTTTTTATCCAAGATATGAATAATCGCACCTGCTAAGGCACATATAAAAATTATAAAGGACAAGATACCAAAGATAGAATTTTCAATTGTTCCAAATAAGTTTCTTTGTATTCCAGTAATTGTAGATGCATAGGGGTATATTCCATCAAAATTATTGTTGCCAAAATAACGTAAAGCAGTATAGGTCTCATGATAATAAACATTAACTATATATTGAAAGTTAAATATGAGACCTAATATTAAAGTAATGAAAGCACTTTTTAAAGGCCTAGCATTATTTTGATATAATAAAAATTCAAATATGCATAACACAATGACAATTAATATAAAGCTTATAGTAACTTCTGTAAAAATGGTGGTAGCGGCAGAGAAAATCAAACCACATAGGATATAATCCCGTTTACGATGTTTGCTGATAGCCTCATATGCAGTAAAATGCCATAAAAAAAGAAAAGGCGCTAATAAAACTGCACCTTGAAATCCTTCATATCCAAATGCCAATACTCCTGGAGCAATTCCAGAACAAACGCTGAATGATAGTATTTCTTTTGACGAAAATTTGAATTTCTCTCCAGCATACCAGGCAGAACAATACGTTAATAGTGCTGCAATAATACCTAATAGCCGATTTGTATAAGCTGGATCTACTTTTAAGGTTGTACTTACTAAGCTTTGTATTGTGGCTAAAGTAAGCCTCAGATAGTTCCATTTTATATCTTCATCAGTAACTATGGCTAAA
Organism: Bacteroides thetaiotaomicron; assembly: GCA_034142505.1. Taxonomy (GTDB): domain Bacteria; phylum Bacillota; class Clostridia; order Lachnospirales; family Lachnospiraceae; genus Hungatella_A. Next base: position 13,769 of record JAWZDV010000082.1, on the reverse strand, counting down.
TATGGTTTTAAAGATATACTATCAAATGCTGTGGTCACTGGATATTCAGCTATCATTTGAGCATGAGATGCATATAGATAATCATCCCAGGCTAGAAATGAAGATACATCAGGATTACTAATCCAAAAGCCAATACTTGAGACAAAAAGTACAATACACGCACCTATTATAAATTGTTTATTTAGATTGATAAGATAACGTTTTTTTATAAGTAAAATAAAGCTTATAAATACTAATATACCAATTAGTATAAATGAAAAATACTTTACTGGAATACCAAACCCCACAATGAGTCGGGCGAAAGCCGTTAATGTACAAAAGCCTATGATTGGTATTAGAGCACTAGATCCTAATTTTTCTTCATTTTCATTAAATAATAGAAAATATACTGGTAGTCCTCCAAAAAACAATATTAAAACTGTATATAGAGAAATTAGAAATTGAAGCATATGTTCCTCCAAATTATTTATTCTTTCTTTTTATTTGATTTATAATATAGCTTGTTCCTTTTTTCATTAGATTAATATTTAATAAAATAGCGCAAAATATATAGACGAGTAGGCCAATAATACAAGCAATTAAAACAATTCTAATATTACTTGTTTGAGGGAAATTTTGCAGTCCTTTGTAAGCTGCATAAACTGCCACCGTTGCCGCAATACACATTTTAAGTATTTCAATCATAGAGTTTTTTAGATTTATGAAGTTATAATATTTTTTAAGAAGATAAAACAAGGTTAAAGCGGAAGTTAAGTAACCAATGCTGGTTCCTAAAGCAAGCGCCAACAAAGAGTATTTTTTATATAATAATAAACATGTAATAATGTTACAAACAATACCCAAAGTTCCTGATATCATGGAATAACTCGTTTTTTGAAGGGAGTACGAAACCTTCGATAATACATTAAATATACTGAGAGGAATCATTCCGATTATTAATCCTCTTAATGCTAAAGCTGTATTCAAGGTAGCATGAGTGTCAAAACTTCCCCTTTGATAAATGATTGAAATAATAGATTCGGCAACTAATAAAACTAAAAAAACTGCAGGTATTAAAATAATATTGATCATTTCAATACCTTGATTAATTTTTTTACTTACGGTTTTTTTCTGATTTTTAGCCAGTTGATTACTCACTTCTGAATAAAGTATTGTCTCTATTGGTAATATTAAAACTCCAATAATAAGATTTATCAATTTGTTGGCATAATCAAATGAAGCAATTGCACCAATCCCCATTTGTGTACCCAAAACCTTATTAATAATTAAACTTACATTCCCGATGACAATTGCAATGATTGAAGGTAGGGCAAGAATAATGGACTTTTTTAATAAAGGATCATTAAAATTTAGTACAAATTTATACTTAAAAGTTTTTAGAACAAAAGGTAACTGCGTAAGAACCTGGAACAAACTAAATAAAAGCTGCCCCATGATTAATGCGCTTAATCCATGTTTTTTTCCTAATAAAAGACATATTATACCGAAAATCAAAGTACCAGGAAGGGTCATTACTTGTGGGATATTATATTCATTATTAATATTTAAATAACTACTAAATAAATAAGAAACAGATAAAAATAATAATGATAGTGACGTGCTTTTCAGCATAAAAGAATTTAATTTAAGTTGTGATATATTATAATCTGGAGCCATAAACTCTATAATATGCGATGAAAATACAGAAAGTAAAACTCCTGTTATAATACAGACGAATAAAATAATATTTAAAATATTTGATAGGAAGAGATTGGCGTTAGTAGTTTTTCCTTCTTCCTTGCATCTGACATAAATAGTTGGTACTGATGATATTATATAAGTACTAATGATCAGGTATATCATATTAATAATACTTTGAGTTAAACTAAAAGCATCACTCAACATATTAACACCAAAGATATAAGCAAATATCATTTCTTTAATTAATCCAAATATTTTAACTATAATTGCTAAAAATATAACTACAATGCTTGATTTTAGAAAGCTTTTGTTTTTCATATAACTCCTATATTTTTAAATTCAATCAATTGCATTTTGAATAAACTCCTTCAAATAATTTCTTATCGTGATTTCATTATGCCTATCTTCTGCAAGTTTATGGGCAATAGTAATTGAATTATGTCTTTCTTCATCATTTTCCAGTAACTCTAATAACGCTTTTTTAATTGCCTTTTTTGAATTTTGAGAAACTGTATAACCTGCATTATTTTCTTTAATGTATTGAATTGATGCAACATCCGAAGGGCCAACTGCAAAGACAATTCTATTTGACGCAAAATACTCTGGAATTTTAGTTGAGATGGAGTATCTGGTTATATATCGGTTTTGTCTGTCAAATGATTCTACATGTATTAATATATCACTTTCTGAGATTTTATGATTAACCTCAGTATTGTTTAATGCGCCTTTAAAAACAGATACATGATCCCTTGATAATCTTTTGATTATTTTTTCTTCTGGACGAACTAAGGAAAAAATTTCCATAGATACATTATATTTTCCTTCCTCTTTTATTTCTAATAAAGCTTCGGCTATTTTACTTATTACTTTCCATCTGTTTAGACCTAAATTACCAGCGTAAAATAATATTACATTATTAGGATTTAGTTTTTTTTCATAAATCTCAGAATTAGTTTTAACACTGTTCATAGCAACGTAATATTTACCCGGAAACATTTCACAATACTTTTGTTTCATTTTATCGCCTATAGGGATAATTAAAATACATTTTTGTGATAATAATTTATATTTAGTTTTTAGTTTCTGTAAATTTATCCAAAAAAATACGTTCAGAGAAAATTTTGACATCAGGTAATCATCTGTTGTTTGCATAATTATTTTTGCACTATATATAGCGGCAATATGCTCTACTATATCAAATGCAAATGGACAGTTACTACTTTGAAAAAATATTATTTGTGGGTTAAATTTATCTAACCAAGAAGATAATTTATGATTATTCCATGTTTTTTTTCCCCAGCAATAATCTCTTAAATAATAAAAGGAAGGACTTCTTTTAATAAATCGTTTTTTAATATACTGATACATCCAATTATTACTAACTATTTCCTTATCCTTATTATTTGCTTCAATATTGTTTAAAGTAATGATTTGCCCTACTTCTATTGATTTATTTAATAAACTTTTTAAAATTTCCAAATCGGTTATTTGAAAATAATTATTACATATTGAAAAGGAAGGGGTATCTTGAGAAAAATATAATTGTGCGATTGAGTCTTGAGGCCAGCCTATAAAAAAGTTTTTTAAAGTTTTACCGTTGTTTTGGCTATCTGATAAGGGATTATGACTAATAATTAAAACTCTAGGATAACTTTTCATCATTGTATATTCTTTCAATAAATATTATAGTTGAAAATAACTGATATAAAAATCCAAAGTATCATCATTATGGATACAATCATAAACGTAGGTTGAAATAGAGAGATTCCTAGTAAATTAATAAATGCAGTGCCACTTATTAATTTACATAACCGATTACATTCTCTTTTTTTATATATAATTGATATTAGATAAAGATATATTAATGAAACAAAGAATGTTAATGGGATTCCAAATGAATTAATATATTCTAAAATAAAGTTGTGTGCTGGTTGTGCGATTCCTGATGTTTCTGGTAAAGTAAAATAAATTGTTCCTTCACCTATAATAGGATCTTCAACAATGCTTTGTATTGATCGCTGCCAAAGAGAGAAACGACTGCTATCACTTTTGCTTTTTTCCTCCATGGTTACAATAAATGTATTTTTCGATATATCTTTAATTTCTGGTGTTTGATTTACAACAGATGTAGGCGGAACTATTCGATACATATATGTGGCCAGGCCACGAAAATTGGTAAACCAAAGGGTACTTAAAATACAGAATGAAAAAATCGTAATACTTACTGTATACCTGATTTTTTTACTTTTTTCTTTAATTCCCCAAATGATACATAATATAATAGATAATATGGTCGTGAATGCAGGAACGCGAGAGCCAACCAATATCGGATAAATGATACTCATTACAATATTCAGGGAAGATAGGACTTTAATAATTTTTTTGTCGCTAAAACTTGAACTTAAAATTATATAAAAATTAATAGGCAATAATAGAATAATAATCGAAATAGGTACTAAAATATTTCCTAAAAACATTAGCATTCTTAAATTAGCAAGGTTGAAAAACATTTTTAAATTAATAAAAAAATCAAAGAAAACAAAAGCATATATTGCATTTTTAAAAGAAAATTTATGGTAATCATAAAAAAATAGGATAATAATAGGTAGAATAACAACTTTAACAGTCAATAAACTTTGCTTATATTCATTACCATTTAATAGACGTAACATAAAAATGAAACTATAACCCAATATAAATAGTATAATAATTTTTAAAAGAAGTAATAAATTTTGGTTTATTACGTATTGTTTTTTCAAGAGTTTAATAAACAAATAGAGGGCAATAAAGGGCAAAATAATTTCTATAAGATTAACTGTCAAAAAACCGCTATCGGAAATCGGCATAGGTATATTTACAGATATAATGCTTGCAATTAATAATCCTAAAGTAACTATAAAACTATACATAATCTTTCTCCTTAACCCAAATTTCTTCTGCTAATGATAGCGCTTGCCTCCCTGCCTCGGTCCAGCTATATTTCTTTTCTAATGTTTTTTGGGCATCATCCGTATTTAATTTATGATTTCTATCATCAATTATATTTTTTATTTGTGCGGCGATGGATTCCGGTGATACATTATTAATAATATGCATATGCTTTTTAAGATCATCATTTATGGACAAAACATCAGTACATAATATTTCAGCACCACTTGCTAAATATTCCAATATTTTTGAAGGAAATGTATATTTTTCTAACTTATCCCCGGTTTCAAGTAATGCAACTAAAATATCCGACTCGCATAAAATGTTAAATAATTTTTCTTTTTCAATAAATCCATAATAATGAACGTTAATAGCTTTTATTTTCTTAAAATAATCTTCTTCTTCACCAACCCCAAATACATTAAAAATGCAGTTATATTCTGGTAGCATGTTTAAAGCTGCTATAATATTTTTTAAGTTATATCGGGCATATAAAGCTCCTGCATAGGTTATATTGATTATGTTTTGATCTTTCATTAGCATTGTACTATTTTTTTTATTTATATCTTTTGTTATATTTATTCCGCCATTAATTACTCTTGAACACATATTCGGCGCTAACTCATTTACTACATATTGTGTTATTCCAATGATACCGTCACACTTTTTTATTGAGTATTTCATACATCTATCCATAATCTGATATTTTAATTTTATGATAGGGTTGTTATTTTCGATTGTGTATGGAAGAGTAATTATAATAGGGATAATTTTAATTTTAAAAAATAGCTTTACTATAAATAATATTCCAAAATTTTTTACAAATGTATTATATACAAAAACAGTTTTATTCTCATTTTTATTTTTACGTGCCCATAAAATAACTGCCTTAAAGACCCTTAAGGTCTTTCGCATCTTTTTAAAACAGGTTATATGTACTGATGATATATATTCAATTAAGGAAAATTTACCGATACACTCTACTGTATTTGGGTCAGATGTATTTTCACAATCATAGTCAGATATAACATAAATTCTATCTTTGGCATTTTGTTCTAATGCCATAATATATCCCAACTGAGCTTGATTATCTGCACCACTGAGATTTGATTTATATTGATGTTTCGTTGTATCCACACAATAACCTAGAAAACAAATCTTCACTATTTTACTTTCTCCATACCATTTTGTTTATAATGCCAGTATAACTCTGTATTAATTTAGCTACTTTTATACTTACATTTTCATCTAAATAATCCGGCACAGTTGCACTAATATGCCCATTTAATTGCATTGTTACGGACATTTCTACTGATTGCAATACCTGGTCAACTGATATATTTCCTAATATAAAGGTTCCTTTATCTAGTGCTTCTGGGCGTTCTGTGCTGGTTCTTATGCAAACAGCAGGAAAAGGTAAATTTTTAGATATAAAATACGCACTTTCTTCTGGCAAAGTCCCACTATCGGAGACTACACAATATGCGTGAATCTGCAAGTGATTATAATCACTAAAATTAAATGGAGATAAAGTTCTAACCAATGGATGGAAAACAAAATTACGGTTTTCAATGATTTTTTTACTTCTTGGATGTGTTGAATAAATTATTGGCATTTGATATATTTCAGCCATTTTATTAACAGCATTCATTAATTCCAAAAAATTATACTCGTTATCTATATTTTCCTCTCTATGAGCAGATAACAATATATATTTTTGAGGTTGCAAATTTAAAGTTTTTAAGATATCACTGGAATTGATTTTTTCCATATGTGTGGATAGTACTTCCGCCATTGGCGAACCAACCACATAAGTGCGTTCCTTGGCCGTCCCTTCAGAATTTAAATATCGACGGGCATGTTCGCTATAACATAAATTTACATCAGCTATATGATCCACAATTCTTCTATTGGTTTCCTCTGGTAAATTCTCATCAAAGCATCGATTTCCTGCTTCCATATGAAAGATCGGAATTTTTAAACGTTTTGCAGAAATTGCAGATAAGGCTGAATTGGTATCACCTAATATCAATAATGCATCCGGTTTAAGTTCAGTCATCAGATTATAGCTTTTAGAAATAATATTACCAATAGTTTCCCCCAAATTAGCACCAACTGCATTTAAATAGTAATTTGGTTCGCGAAGCCCTAAGTCCTCAAAAAAAATCTGATTTAAATTATAATCATAATTCTGTCCAGTATGAACCAAAATTTGTTCGAAATAAAGATCATTTATTTTTATAGTCTCTGAAAGACGAATAATTTCTGGTCTTGTCCCTATAATTGTCATTAATTTTAACTTTTTCATTTGATTTCCTCATTAACATTTAATTTATAAGTATCAGGTCTGTCTTTATCAAAACATTCGTTACACCACATTAAAGTGACTAAATCTGTGTTTCCTTCATTTATAATATTATGTGTATAACCAACAGGGATATCAACCACCTCAAGCATCTGATCTGATACATGATAATTAATAATTTCTTCTGAACCAATCTGGCGGAACTGTATTAATGCTTGTCCATGAACGACTACAAATTTTTCATTTTTTGTATTATGCCAATGGTTCCCCTTCTCTATACCCGGCTTTGATATATTTATGGAAAATTGTCCTTTGTCTATTGTTCTAAAAACTTCCGTAAAAGATCCCCTTGAATCAACATTCATTTTCAATGGATAACTAAATTGATTTTTAGGTAGATAACTTAAATATGTACTGTATAATTTTTTAGATATACTATTTTCACTCATGTCAGATAAAAAATTAGTTATCCGGCTTTCTTTAAAAGAATAAATTAAATTTGCAAGTTCTTTTAATGAAATTGAATACTCTGGTTTTACCTCATAGTATTTTTTTTGATTTAAATTCCAATCTGCATTTAACAAATCTATAAGACTGTCAACAACGTCATCAATATAAACCAGCTTTAATACTGTCGAAGGATCATTTATTTGAATAGGAAGATTATTAGCAATATTGTGGCAAAACGTGGCTACAACACTGTTATAATTAGGTCGACACCATTTACCAAATAAATTTGAGAATCTATATATAAATATTGGAGCATTATATGTTTCACCATATCGTAGAAGATATTCTTCGCCAGATTTTTTACTTTCGCCATAAGGGTTTTTTAATTCCGCTTGAATTGATGAAGCTAACATAATTGGACAACGATTTTTATGTTTTTTTAAGCACGATAAAAGCGTTGTTATAAAACCGTAATTGCCTTCCATAAAATCCGATTTATTTTGAGTTCGGTTTACGCCAGCTAAATTAAATATAAAGTTGCAATCCTGACAATATTCATCTAGTAATTGATAAGATGTAACCATATCATATTCATATATAACAACATCATTTTTATATTTTAAGCGATTTATTAAATTCTTTCCTACAAAACCATTAGAACCAGTTATTAATACTTTTAACATATTATCTATTCTCCCATGCGGTTAATTCGTCACGAATGTATTTTAATGTTAATAGCTTTTCTTTTACCTGCTCAATAGTAAGCTGCTCTGTATTATCGGAATCAAAACGGCTTACAGTAACTGGTTTTGTTTTTCCCTCTATAAAATATTTATCATAATTAAGGTCCCTGTTGTCCGCCGGAACCTGATAGAATTGTCCTCTGTCATACGCATGAGCGCATTCTTCTTCTGTTAACAAAGTCTCATACATTTTTTCACCATGTCGTATACCAATTACTTTTATTTCATTCTCTGCATGAAAAAGTTCCTTTACTGCCTGCGCTAAAGTGCCTACTGTACATGCAGGGGCTTTTTGCACCATAATGTCACCTGAATTCGCATTTTTGAATGCAAATATAACTAATTCAACCGCTTCTTCTAAGCTCATAATAAATCTTGTCATAGAGGGTTCTGTAACCGTTAAGGGTTGATCATTTTTAATTTGATCTATAAAAAGCGGAATTACTGAGCCGCGCGAACACATGACATTACCATATCTAGTACAGCAAATACTTGTCTGCTCTGGATTTACCGTTCTCGATTTAGCGACAACAACTTTTTCCATCATAGCTTTGCTGGTTCCCATAGCGTTAATCGGATATGCTGCCTTATCAGTAGAGAGACATATTACCTTTTTAACACCAGCTTCGATGGCAGCTGTTAATACATTATCGCTTCCCATTACATTGGTTCTGACTGCTTCCATCGGAAAAAATTCACATGAAGGCACTTGTTTCAAAGCTGCTGCCTGGAATACATAATCCACATCTCGCATTGCCTCTTTAATACTTTGTAAATTTCGTACGTCGCCTATATAGTATTTTATTTTAGAATTATTATATAGATGGCGCATATCATCTTGTTTTTTTTCATCTCTTGAAAAAATTCGTATTTCCTTAATATCTGTATCTAAAAAACGATCTAATACTGCATTACCAAACGACCCTGTACCACCGGTTATCAAAAGGGTTTTATTCTTAAACATTATTTATATCCTCCTAAATTTTAAAATATAAATCTAATTTATCCAGTAATTTTTTTTTATTGAAATTTTTAGTATAATAAGCTAATCCGTTATTTCCTAGTTGCTTTAATTCTTCTCGTGTTAAAGTGTTCATTTTTATTATATTATCGACCAGCATCTCAACGTTTTGTGAACTACTTACGAATCCACATTGAGCCTCTTTTATAATATCTTGAACTTCTCCATCACCAGACAAAAGTATAGGTATGCCACAGGCCATATAAGTCTGAGTCTTTGCTGGAATTGTCATTTCAAATACCTTGTTTTTTGCCAAACAGATTAATGCAGCATCACTGCCTTTCAAATATTTAGGAATATCAGTAGCGGCTTTCCTGTCAATAAAATTAAAATACTCATTTGTATTCATTTGGTTCACTAACGAAATTAAAATTTCTTTAAAACGTCCATCGCCAATTATATTAAAACGGACCAGTATATTTTTGGATTTTAATATTTTAGCCGTTTGAGGCAATATTTCTAATCCTTGAGCAAAACCAATATTACCGGCAAATGTAATATTTAAAATAGTGTCTTGGGGAATTTCTATATCACTAAACTGTATATATGGAGAATAAAAATCCTCTGCATACTGAGGCCAATAATGTATTTTTTTTACATTTACATTTCTATTCTTTATATTTTCAGCAAAGCATTTTGACGAAACAAATATTTCTGAAGAATTTAGATATATGTAATTCACCATTTTGTTTATCAAACCTACGATTAATTTATTATTTATGCCTGTAACCATCACCACATTTTCTGGCCATAAATCCATCACATATATATAACAAGGGATTTTTCGGTGTTTTGAATACCATATTCCTGGTAGGGCTTGAGTCATAGGAGATACTTCATATATATAAACATAATCAACTTTTAAATTGGTAAAATAACTCCAGAAAAATCCAGATACGACAAATGATAAGTAATTCATGCATAATTTAAAAGTAGTATTACCTCTTGATATAATCGGTATGCGAATAATATTGATACCCCTATATTTTTCTCTGCTTTTTTGAAAGAGACCATATCCTGAATAGTACTTACCTTCCGGGTAATTGGGAATTCCTGTGACTACTGTAATCTCATAGCCTCTTTTTACCAATTCCTCACATATATCATTTATTCTAAATTGTTCTGGATAGAAGTATTGGGATATTACTAAAATATGTTTCTTTTTATCCATTTTATTTAAGATGTCTCCGTCAATTTAATAGATTCCCATAATGTAAACACTTGATAGTCTATTTTTAGGTCTTCATACTGACTCATGTTTTTTTCATAAACAAGATTTCCAAATGCTTTATTAACTAATGTACCGGCCTTTAGCTGGCTTTTTCCTAATAGAAATATTAACCTATTAAATAGATTGCATATGTGTATGGTCTTTCCGTTCATTTGTGCGATTATTAAAACAAGATTATAAGTTTCAACGTAGTCCTTATTTTGAGGATAAAAAATACCGCCAACGTCTAGTTCAATAATTAGTCGAACAAATTCACAAAGATTGTCAATGTAAAGCATGCTTCGTTCATTTGCAATACCAGGAAAAAATGGTGATTTACATGCAATTTTTCTTAACAGCGCATAATTTCCCCTGCTTCCTTTTCCATATATCATGGGAGGACGTAAAATAGCTGCTTTAAACTTATGATCTGTGAGTTTGCATATCCCATTTTCTGCTTGGAGTTTACTATCACCATAAAAATTATCTGGAACAGGTATGGTATCTTTTGTTATGATTTTTTTTTGACCAATACCTCCGCTATTTCCATAAACAATAATAGAACTCATAAAAACAAAAAGTTTCACACCTTCTTTTTTTGCTTTTTTTGCAGTTTCAACAGCCAAATGACAATTTACATCATAGTATGCAGATTTATCATTATTACTAACGTTTCCTATATCTGCATGGGCTATTCCGGCAACATGAAATATTGCATCATAAGGACTAAAATCTGTTGCTGTCCAACTATTGTCTGTCATATCTAATTCACTCACATAATATTTATCTGTATATTGTTTCAACCATTTTTTGAAGGATAAACCAATATAACTATTAGCACCGGTTATTAATATATTTTTCATTTAAAGATTCCTTTTATTTCTTATCAGTTCCACCTTCAACCACTCCGTCACGTGTAAAAACAGTAAAAATAGTTCTGACAATGCATTTTATATCGAATAAGAAACTTATATTTTTTACATATTCTCCATCTAACTTGGCCTTAAGCGGTATTTCCAACTCATCCCGCCCATTTATCTGAGCCCAACCTGTTAATCCTGGTAGAACTTCATTAGCGAAATATTTATCTCTTTCTATAATAAGATCATATTGATTCCATAAAGCAGGCCTGGGACCTACGATTGCCATATCACCTTTAATTATGTTAATCATTTGAGGCAATTCATCTAAGGAGGTTTTTCTTAAGAATGCGCCAATTTTTGTAATATATAGTCTTGAATCTTCCAGCATATGCGTCGGTAAATCTTTTGGGGCCATGATACTCATTGTTCTAAATTTCAGTATATAAAAATAGGTTTTATGTATCCCAACCCTTTTTTGGCGGAATAAGATAGGACCTTTTGAATCAATTTTTATCATTAACGCTATAATCAGTAATATAGGACTAAGTAAAATTAAACTTATTAACGAAAATATAAAATCCAGTCTTCTTTTAATAAACCGTTTATACATTTCTGTGCTCACTCCTTTATATTATAAGTGGGTACAATTTTTTTTACTGTATCTCTTATAGTCTCTGAGTCTTCCTTGGCCTGTTCAACTAATAAATCTAATTGTTCTTTAAAAACATTATGATCAAATTCAATAGGTTTTCCGATGTGTATTAATTTATTTGGAGTATCTTTCATCCCTTCTTCAGCCATTAGTAATTCTTCATACAGTTTTTCCCCCGGGCGTAACCCTGTAAATTCTATTTGTATATCCTCATATGGTGTATATCCGGATAGACGGATTAAATTTTCTGCCAAATCAAGTATTTTTATTGGTTCACCCATGTCTAAAATAAATATTTCCCCTCCTTTTGCATATGCGCCTGCCTGTAAAACTAAAGAAACAGCTTCTGGAATTGTCATAAAATATCGGATAATATCCTTGTGTGTAACAGTTATCGGACCGCCCTGCTCAAGCTGTTTTTTAAATAACGGTATTACAGAACCGTTGCTTCCCAGCACATTTCCGAATCTTACTGCCACAAAATCAGTTTTAGAATTATTATTAAACATTTGGATAATCATTTCGCACATCCTCTTGGATGCTCCCATGATATTGGTTGGATTTACTGCTTTATCAGTTGAAATTAATACAAACCTTTCAACCCTATATTTATCAGCAATCGTTGCTGTTTTGTATGTACCCATTACATTGTTTTTGATTGCTTCATTTGGACTTTCTTCCATCAGTGGCACATGCTTGTGAGCTGCGGCATGATATACGATATTGGGCCGATACTTTTCAAATATAGATTCAATCCGATGCATATTTCTGACAGATCCGATTAATACGGTTAATTTGAGTTCTGGATATTTGTCTTTTAATTCTTGCTGGATGTCATAAGCATTATTTTCATAAATATCCAAAATAATTAATTGTTTAGGATGATGCGCAGCTATTTGACGGCAAAGTTCACTGCCTATGGATCCGCCTCCACCAGTTACCAAAATAACTTTATTGCTAACATACCCCATAATTTCATCTAAATTAACTTTGATAGGATCTCTGCCTAATAAATCTTCAATTTCCACTCTACGCAATTTAGATATGCTGACCTCGCCATTAAGTAATTGATAAATACCTGGCAAAATTTTTATGGCACATTTAGTTTTGCGGCAAATTTCTATAATCTCTTTTCTTTGCTTGGCGGTTGCGGAAGGCATTGCTATATATATTTCATCTACCCTATATTTTTCTACCAATATCAGTATGTCATCTCGATTTCCTGCAATTGGTATCCCATTGAGTATTTTGCCAAGTTTATTTTTATCATCGTCTACAAAACAGACAACATATCCGTCTATGTATTTACTGGTCATCATTTCTTTCAAAATGACAGAACCTGAAGTACCTGCTCCGGCAATCATGATGCGTTTTCCATGTTTTTCATAATAATTTTTTGAAAATAGTGTTTTACCAATACGGTATGAAAGTCTTATAATAACTTCAAATGTACATAAGGAAACAAAGCTGATAATAAAATAACTTCTTGGCACTCTGTGCTGTAAAAGTGTCATACCAGCCAACTGGATAAGAGAAGCGAGCCCACAAGCAGCAATAATGTGAGTCACCTCACGAATCCCCGCCACACTCCACATGGTAGAGTACATATGAAATAGAAAGAAAATAATGAGAGTAACTGCTATGTAAATCATGGTATAATCAGATACCGCCTGACTATATTCGAGCGGGATCCTATTCACTTTCATATCAAACCTTATAAAAAGTCCCAAGAATGACGATACGCATATTGCACCTATATCCATAATCATTAAAATGACCATTCGTATTCGTTTGTCTTTGGGAAGGTATTTTTCGATTGAACTGTTCATCATCAATGTCCTTTATTAGAGCAAAAGTCCTTTATATAATCTTCATTATAAGAAGTAAAAGAATTTTAATATATTTTTAAGGATATAA
>JAWZDV010000081.1:0-3662 GCA_034142505.1 Bacteroides thetaiotaomicron | reverse complement strand
GGATAATATTTAATTATCCTTTTTCTAAAAGAGGAGGATTCCCTATGATCAAACAATACACCCATCATTTCTTACAAACAGCACATTCCCTCAAAAAAGAACTATTAATTGTTTTAGTATGCAATGTCGATGGATTGACAGAAGATGAAGACAACTATGAAGGTGATTCTATTACCAGCGAATATCTAACATTAAAACAATATAATAAAATTCTAAGCGCGCTGCGTCAGGAAGGCTATGAGACAGTCAGCTATTTCGATGAAAATAAATTTATGCAAGACGTTATTGAAGGCGTAATAAAAAATGAAAATGGGAAAAAATTATTAGTATTGAACTCTGCTCAAAAGGGAACAAAAATAGGCAGAAAATCTTTAATTCCCGCATTCTGTGACCTGCATCATATATGGTATAATAATAGTAATGCCTACGTAGTTAGTTTATGTAGGGACAAATACATTTCTGGTTGTATTTTGGAGTACCTTGGTTTACCGGCGCCTAAAAGTTGGCTTTATAAGTTTTCCGAAGGCTGGCTGCTGGGACAACGGCCTCCATTAGGAGAACATGTGATTGCCAAACTCAACTATGAAACTTCAAGTATCGGCCTGGATCAAGAAAATATCTTTAACTATAATTTTGAACAAGATGATTTTTTGGAGAAAATGAGTCAAAAATATCAGCAGGATATCATCGTACAACCGTTTATTTCCGGATATGAAGTTGAAACTTCCTTTGTTCGGTCTTCCTCTGAATTCTCGTTTATGCCGATGGGAATTTCCTTAAATAATCATGACTTTCTTGGCGATGCTATATTAGATTATAATGCCAGAAAAGATCATCCATATACATTTTTTGAGTTAGACAATAAAATTCCGGAATTAGTTTCAGATATACAAAAATGTGCTCTAGATGTTGGTACGGCTCTAGAAATCAAGGGACTGGGCAGAGTTGACTTTCGGATCACGCCGCAACATCAGTTCTACATTACCGATGTTGCGACTAATCCTGGCTACGGAGATTATTCCTCTACTTATAACATCTTTCAGAATTTGGGATATACCTATTCAGAAATGCTTTCTATATTAATAGGCATCTCCATCGAATGCTACATAAAGTAATTACGCTTCGCTCCAGTATTCCAATGTATTAAATGCTGGGAGTAACCCATAAAAATACCATGCGGAATTGGGAGAAGGAATTTGTTCCAGTAATTTTTGTTCAAATCCCGCTATATATTGCAGAGATACCTTATGGGCAAACCATTCCTTAAGTAATTCATGTTTTTTGACGAAGTAATAATTCTGATACAAATGTGGAACGATGTCTTCTAATTCTGTTAAATGCTTATGAATTGTGATTGTATCGTTGGAAATAAACGCGATCAACAGCAGATTCATTTTAATATGATATATATAGGAGAATTCTTTACAATTGGAATTCTCCATTTGTTTGTGCAAATCGTCCAATATCTCCAAAGCTTTATCAGCTTGCAGATCCATAAGATATAGTGCCGCCAGATTTGTTTGGATAATCGTCTTATCCGCTATTTTATTCAACTGCTCCAACAACATGTGAAACGATGACAGTGTATCCTGCAGGGGCATTTTCCCTGAAAGAAAGCCAGATAGCAAATAATTGTTAATTGCGATTTCTACTCTGGGGAACCGTAATCCTTTCATTGTATTATATAATTCTAGTGCTATTTGAGTAGATCGGAACGCTTCTGAAAACTCTCCAGAACAAATTCTGTTTGAACTATAATTTACAAGCGCCATAAAATATTGAATAGGATATGCAATCACTGCATTCTCACCCTCAGTAGGAGAAAAGTATGTGACTGCTTTTTTCAAGTAGACTTCTGCCACTTCCAGTTCATAAAATGGAGTGGATTTTCTGCGTAAAACGTTTAATTCTTTTCTATAATCTTCACAGAATTTAGATCGCTCTGAGTAAAAACTATACAGGTCATCCAAGATTTCCGTAGCCGCATCGATGTCTCGAATATGAACATAGGCAGCCATCAGACACATCATGGTTTTAGACCAAATCTGTTCTTCTGAAAAATCCGGCAGTTTTTCCTTATATCTCAATAATATTTTTACCGCCCGTTGTCTTTGAACACCCTCTAAGCTTTTTGTCATGCACTGGGAAATAAATAAATCACGCATTGCAAGTAATTCAATAGGATATATATTTTCAATGCAGCTGGCTGCAGTTATTGCTTCGGCATAATATCCCTCTTGAAATAATTTATATGTTTTATTAATGTGCAGAATGTAATCCAGAATATCTTGTGACAGAATGATTTCTAAATTATCATCTTTTTCATAGAATCCTGAATGTTCAAGCTGTTTACAAACATTTAAGCAATAGAGTTTTTCTATAATGTTGATATCCCCGATTTTCAAAAGATGTCTGATTCTAAGCGTATAATCGTACGGATGTAATGTTTGGCAACATAAAATTAATTTTCGATAATACACGAATTTATTGTCTTCCAATTTTTTTCGAAATAAGTTACGAATTATCTCATGACTAAATCGATAAAGAGGCTGCTGTGGTTCTACCAATGCTATTTCGCTTGCTTTATGGATGATTTGTTTTAATTCATCATCGTCATAAGGAACAAGATATTCCAGTTCAATCAGAGAAAAAGCCAAACCAATTAAGGAGCCAAATTTTAAGACCTCTGATATTTGATCGCCGGTGGCACCTAGCTGAGAGAGTCTATTTTCAATGAGAATCTTCATAAAATCCTCGTTTTGAAGATTTACATCTGAAAATATATGATTGCTAATTTGGCTGGTTAAAGCATTCTGAGAGATGGCAAGATGCTGATTGGTAAGTTTATATAAAATTTTAATGATAGCACGATTTGAAGTAATCAATCCCATGTCTAACAAACATTTTTGGTATTCTTCAAGTGACATTGGTTTGAAACTGTGTTTTATAAAATGATATTCAGTTAAAAACTGCTCAACAAACTCCTGATTAGGATTTTCCTGGTTGTCTGCAATATTGCATACCACAACAGCAGATTTCAGTTCTGGGATATACCTTTTTGAATATTTAAATAGAAGATAAATAAAATCCAATGATTTTTTATCCCACCAGTGCAGATTATCTAAATAAATAATGGTATTCTTATTGGCAATGCAGCTTCTTATTTTATAGAGCAAATCTATCTCATCAATGCTAAAAATTTGATTAATAGAAAGTTCCTTTTCTGTTGCGCTGTTTAATATCGTGTTTGTAATATATTCCAGAAAAATACCATTAGAGTCGTTACGGTTAAATAACTTTGGAATTGATTTTTTAATCGTATGGATGACGTTATACAAATCGCAATAACTGGATAATCCTGATACGATGGGATAATAATCCCGTTCGATGCATTGAATATCGCCAGCAAACCGTAATACCGCACTGTTTCCCTGGCTGCAGATCGTACGGATGATGTGTTCCGTAAGATGTGATTTTCCACAGCCGGAATTTCCAGTTATGGTTATGTAATGATGGTTGTTTTCTATATCTTTCATAATTTCTTGATATAGATATTCCTGCTGGTCAAAAAGATGGTCAAATAACATTACATTTCCTCGTCTTTCTCTATTGGAAAGCTAAATTTAACTGTAATAAATTAAAAGGATAATTAAATATTATCC
>JAWZDV010000080.1:0-59191 GCA_034142505.1 Bacteroides thetaiotaomicron | reverse complement strand
CGAAACGGGATATGATCTTGGATGCCATGCAGGAGCTGATGAATGAGGCCCCGGGCAATGCCATCTCCGTCAGCGATATTGCAAAAAAAGCCGGGATTGGAAAGGGCAGTATCTATTATTATTTTCCGTCTAAGAATGATATTATCGAGGCCGTGATTGAGCGTTCTTATTCCATAGCCATTGAAAAAAGCAAGGAGCTGGCAAGCGCGGCCGACATCTCCGCTTTCAAGAAAATGGAGATTATTTTCCGGGCCTGTATCGAGGCATCCACGGAGCTGAAACGGCAGGAACAGTGCAGCAGCTTTATGGAGATTCAGCAGAGCGCCCTGACCCACCAGAAGTTTATGAGTTTTTTAATCAAACATTTAAAGCCCATTCTCTCCGACATTATCCGTCAGGGGATGGCAAAAGGCAGTCTGAAGTGCGAGTACCCGGAGGAGATTGCGGAGATCGTGCTGATTATCCTGACGGTGAAACTGGACAACCACTTGAGCCCTGCGCCGCCGGAGGAGATTCAACGGCTGCTGAAAGCATTTTCGTGGATGCAGACGGGAAGCATGGAGATTGACCCGGAGAATCTGGAATTTCTCTGGAATTAGCAAATCCCCTTAGAAGAGCGTCGCAACCGTAAAAACGAAAGGAGGAACCGCCTATGAAGAACTGGCTGCAAAAGACAGCCTGGCCCATGGTACCGCCGGTGCCATACTCGGCCTTTCATATTGTGTTTGCGGTCATTGGGATTCTCTGCGCCGGTTTCCTGGCCTGGAAGCTGCGCCGGGTGAAAACCAGGACTTATTACCAGGTCCTCTTTCTGTGCGGTGTCATGCTGGCGCTCAGCGAACTTTATAAGCAGCTATTCTTATTTCACATGGTGAGCCAGGGACACTACGACTGGTGGTATTTCCCATTTCAGCTGTGCAGCATCCCCATGTACCTCTGCCTCCTGCTCCCCCTTTTCCGGGGAAATGCATTTGGCCGTGTGCTCTCCACCTTCATCCAGGACTTCGGCCTCTTAGGCGGCGTCATGGCCCTGGCAGAGCCGTCCGGCTTATTTCATCCCTACTGGACGCTGACGCTTCACGGGCTCCTGTGGCATGTGATGCTGATCTTTATCAGCCTTTTCATCACGTTTGCAGACCAACGGCCCCCAATTCCGTCAGCCGCCAGGCCCCATACCGCCGGCGTTGATTCGGAAGATATCCGGGAGCCCTATCTTCTGTCTTACTTACAGATGCTCCCCCTATTCGCTGTCTTCTGCCTGATCGCCACCTGTATCAACACCATGACCCGGGGAGCAGCAGACATGTTTTACATCTCCCCCTACTATCCCGTAACCCAGGTAGTATTCGACAAAATATCCCTGCGGCTGGGAACCGGCATCGGAATCATGATTTATCTACTCTCCGTGTGTCTCGGCGGTTTCCTGTGCCACCTGACGCTCGGAATGCTCCGCCGTAAATTATCATCAAGATAACGCAAGAAGGTCCGGGGCAGTCCCCGGACCTTCTCACGTTACGAGTTCTTATTGCTTCTTATGTTTTAGCAGGAGCCTCTTTTGATATTTTATGGCAGCATAATCTGTGATCTTTTTTAGGGCAACCGCGTCTGAAAGACCTCCCACCACGCCTGCCACCGGAAGGCCCTGAAGGAATTTCATATAGAGCAGTTCCCGCGACAGAATCCTGGCGGTTTTCTGAATCTCCTCTTTGTGTACTCCCTCCCAGGCAATATCTCCTGCTATCATGCCATCGATCTCATCATTCAGTATGCTCAGGTTCTCCCCGTGTTCCATAGACCCACGGATCAGCTTTAAGATAAACAGCCGTTCCCCATGTGTGTCATAGGAGAAGCCATAGCTGATAGCGGTCTCATACACACTTTTTAATATCATTCCCGTAAACAGCGGTATATCCGGAATCCCGATGCCAAACAGGCCCAGTCCCACGCCTTCCACACCGGAAACGACCAGATTCTTCGCACGGTTCCTCCCGGCCTGCCTGGAAAATGATTTCAGGTTCTTCCGGTTCTGCCGCAGGCCCAGCGTAAATTCCCGCACCTTATAGGCATCCTCCTGTTTTTCCTTCGCATAAGTCTTCTCGATGACCCCGGTTCCCTTCTCAAACACCAGCTGGAATGCCTTCCCAAACGCCAGGTCCAGTTTCCCCTGAAGATTTTCCGGCACCACTTCCTCCAGCTTTCTGTTCAGCAGGGATTCCGGTTTTGCCGACTGCCGCTTCAAAAATGACGCTTCCCGCCGGCACAGGAGATCCCACTCCTTCTCCCACGGCGTTTTCCGATTCATCCACCCCACGCTTCCATCCTCCTGTTTCACTAACCAATCTGCTTCTCCTCATCCACAAGCTGATAATCTGCCAGTTTCCGGTACAGGGTCGCCCTTCCGATTCCCAGCTGTTTAGCAATCTCCGTCTTCTTATAACCGGCCCGCAACAGTTCTTCGATATGCTTTCTCTCCATATCCTCCAGGGACATCATCTCCCGCTTTCGGTTTTGGAACGTTCCCATGTCCTCCAGCTCCGACAGCGTCACCACACCCTCGTTCCGCCGCACAATGGTCTCCAGTTTGGTCTCCAGCAGATTCAAGTCCTCCTCCCAGGGATACTGCCACAGAAACTCCATGGCATCCTCCTCCAAGGCCATCCCCTTCTTGTGATACCGGGTCTCGTAGTATTTAAGACCGCTGTTTATCATACTCTGGAATCTTCCCCGCTCCTCCTGAATCCCCGGCACCTGGATGCTGTACTCGGTCATCCGGTAATACAGTTCCTCCAGAAAAAAACCCTTCTCCACCATTTTCTTTAAATCCTTGGTGGTAGAAAAGATGAACCGTACATCGGATTTGACCGTGTTTCCTCCCTCCATTATCACTTTACCGTTTTTGATAAACTTTAAAATCCGCTCCTGAATATGGAACGGCAGATTTTCCACATCCTGGACAAACAGAGTCCCCTTATCTGCATTTCTCAATTCCCCGAACTCATCAAACAGAAATACTTCCATCAAATCCCGGTACATATTGTCACTGTACAGTGTACTCATCCCTTTTAAGCTTCGGTCAGAATAATTGGTAATTCCCTTAGCCAGCACCTCGTTCATGCTCCGGTTCTTCCCGCAGATCAGAATATTGCTGGAGGTAACGGCCAGGGACCTGGCCGTCTGCATCACCTCTCTGGGGAACATCCACTCCGCCCATTTCAGAGTCACCAGAGAACCCTTTCCCGATAAAATGGCGTCCCGCAGCACCTCATTCACCGAGCGGAAGGAGAACATGACGCCATAGTTCATACCGTTAATATGCACGGATTTGCAGGAAGCCAGCCCGTAAAAGGACCTCTCCCCGTGCTCTATATAAACACGCTGGCCTTTTATCTCCATCTTATTCTCAAAGTAATCCTGGAAAACCTTGTGGGGAAGAACCTGCCTAATCTGTCTTCCGATACAGTCCTCCTTTATCTGGAACCATTTTGTAAACACTTTATTAAAATGCAGGATATTGCCAAAGTCATCGGTGTAAACCACTGCGTCACTGAGTAAATCCATCAGCGTTTCCCGCTCCACGATGGCCTGGCTTAACTGCATGTTCTCGTTGTTCTCCCTGATTTTTCCCGCCAGCAGTTCCGCCATGTTCTCCACAAACTCCACCGAGGTGTCCAGATTCTGAAACAGGGATTTCACGCGGTGCTGGGGAAGCAGAAGAGAGATCACTCCCACAGCATAGCTGTCATAAATAATGGGCACGCCCACAAATCCCACCATTTTACAGTTTTCAAACTGGTCACATTTCCGGCAGGACTCTATCTGGCTTTTGTCTTCCACAATCAGCTTTTCCCGCTCCGCCAGCACAGTAGAAATCAGCGAGCCTACGTCAATGGTGTTGTAAAGTGAGAAATACCGGAAGGATTTTCCCACAATCTCCAGATTATTGTCAATGATAATCACATCCGCGTCTACCGTATTGCAGATTATATCCGCAAACCTGGTGACAAAATCTTTAATCGTCCCCAAAGAAGTCTGTAATCCCACGAAAAGATTCCTCCTTTTTAAATGCAGGAAAGAGGAACAATATAAATCCTATATTCTTCCTCTTAAATCCCTTATATGCACTTATTTTTTATATGTTTAAAGCATACCTCACAAACCGGATCACCTTTTGCAATAGTCTTTCCCAGGTTGAATTCAAAGCTGTCGAAGGTGCTTGCTATTCCCCTGTCGCCGTCCATGGCGATGTCGCATAACATGGCAATCTCCTCCTCGTCGTCGGTCAGTTTCTTCCAGGCTGCTACCAGCGGGCAGTAGTGGAATTCGATTTTAAACTCGTCTTCTGTCACCTGAGTGTCCATCTCAAAGATATTTCTCACATTATCCGTCACGAACTCCGGTGCAAATTCTCTCAGGTCGTCAGTTTTGGTGTATTTGGTATCACCATGGAAGCAGCCGCAGCCTTTAATAGCGTCTCTGGCGAAATCGTAATCAAGACCTCTCTTTTTCGCTTCCTGCACCAGGTAATAAAACCAGGTGGCGCGATGCTCGATGGCATCCCTCAAATCCTTGATGTGTTCTCCTCTGTCGCTTGGGTTGTTGGTAATCATAACAGTTCTCTCCTTATTATTTTATAATTTTTCTTTGATAAAGTCCATCAAAACTGTAATTTGATAGGACATTGTCACAGCACCAGGGTCCAGATGGCCGATTCCCTTGTTTGCCTGATAGGTGGCGCGGCCCCGGACAGCTTCCATCTCTTTTGTCTTCTCGGCGCCATCCATGGCCGCCTTTTTTACCTGCTCCAGAGTGGCCGCCTCGTCCACGGCCCCGTCGATACATGCCTTGTAGCAGTCCACCGCCGGAGCCAGACTGTCTATCATGGTCTTCCATCCCACCTGGGCGTTTCCTCTGGACATGATGGCCTCCAGCATGGCGGCCAGGACACCGCACATCTCCTCATTTCCGATGGTCTCCTTCCCCTTTAAGGTCTTGGCCGCCGCCAGGTAGGCGCTGCCGTACAGGACTCCTGAGGAGCCGCCGATGACGGACATCATAATTTTGCCGATTTCCTTGAATTCGTCGGCCACGGAAAGGGGCTCCAGACTGTCGGCCGCCGCCACCAGGGCCTCAAATCCCATGTTGATATTAGTCCAATGGTCCCCGTCTCCGGTGGCGGAATCCAGCTCGGTGATATAGTCTCCGTTTTCATGAATCAGCTGATAAGCTCTTTTGATGTATTCCACATAATCCTTACTTGTCAATTGAAATCCCATATGATTATTCTCCTGTTCTGTTGCGCCTCTCTTCATATTTATAGTATTTTTAATGCCGGCGTGTCACATGGCGCGTCCAGCAGCTCCTTCAGTTCCTCATCCAGTTTCATCAGGGTCAGGGAACACCCGGTCATATCGAGAGCCGTCATATAATTGCCAACCAGGGTTCTGTATACCTTGATATTTTTCTCCGCCAGCAGTTCCTGAACCTCTTTGTTCAAGATATAAAGCTCCATGAGAGGGGTTCCGCCCAGGCCGTTGACCAGCAGGGCCACCTCGCTTCCGGTGTAGTCATAATCTGCCAATATTTTATCCAACAGGATTCCGGCCACCTCTTTGGCCGTCTTGATGGTCGTCCGCTCCACTCCAGGTTCCCCGTGGATGCCCATTCCAATCTCAACCTCATCATCCTTCAGCACAAACCCCGGCTTTCCCACAGCCGGAAGAATGCAGGGTGTCATAGCCATCCCCATGCTTCGAATGTTGTCGATGGCCTTCTGGGCCGCCGCCTTCACTTCCGCCAGATTTCCGCCGGCCTCCGCCCTGGCTCCTGCAATCTTATGTACAAACACTGTGCCTGCAATCCCTCTTCTTCCGGTGGAATAGGTGCTGTCCGGCACCGCCACGTCGTCCCTGACCACAACGCTCTCTACCTCAATGTCCTCAAACTCCGCCAGGTCCTTCGCCAGACCGAAGTTCATGATATCACCAGAGTAGTTCTTAATCACCATCAGCACGCCTTTTCCGGCATCCGTTTGGGTGATTCCCTCGATGATTCTATCCGGGCTCGGGGAAGAGAAGACGTTTCCCGACACTGCTGCGTCCAGCATACCTTTTCCCACGTAACCTGCGTGAGCCGGCTCATGGCCCGCGCCACCGCCGGAGATAACAGCCACCTTATCCCCCTTTTCCCGTCTGGAGATAACCTCCAGTTTCTCCGTATACTTTAATTCCGGATGGGCCAGTTCCATACCCTTTAACAGCTCCGACACCACCCTGGCAGGTTCATTGATTATTTTTTTCATGCTTTTTCTCCTTTACGCCTGTCCTAAATAGGCTTTTTTAATCTGTGGATCATTGGCGATTTCCTTCGCTTTGCCGGACATGGTAACCACACCGTTCTCCAGCACATAAGCCCGGTCGGATACATTTAAGGCCATGTTGGCATTCTGTTCAATCAGCAGGATCGTGACGCCCTGCTGGTTGATTCCGCATATCAGGTCAAAAATCATCATGACGATATTGGGCGCCAGCCCCAGGGACGGTTCGTCAAGCAGCAGCAGCTCCGGATTGTTCATCAGGGCTCTGCCGATCGCCAGCATCTGCTGCTCACCTCCGGATAAGGTTCCCGCCGTCTGTTTGATGCGCTCCTTTAACCGGGGAAACAGGTGGTAGACCCGCTCATAGCCATCGGCTATCTGACGCTTATCCTTCACGATAAAGGCCCCCAGCCTCAGGTTCTCCTCCACCGTCAGCGCCGGAAACACCTCCCGCCCCTCCGGGGAAATGCTGATTCCCGTCTTTGTAATATTGTGGGATGCAATGTTCGTGATGTTCTGATCCTTAAAGGTAATGCTTCCCTTCTGGGCAGACGCCACCCCTACAACCGTATTTAACAGCGTAGATTTACCGGCGCCGTTGCTTCCGATCAGGGACACAATCTCCCCCTTTTCCACTTCCATGTTAATCCCTTTTAACGCATGGATATTTCCGTAGTATGTATGTAACTCATCAATCTTCAGCAGCACTGGCGCCCACACCTCCTAAATAAGCCTCAATCACCTTTTCATTGTTCGCGATCTCCTCCGGCAGACCCTTCGCAATGGGCTTTCCATGGTCAATCACATAGATTCTGTCGGAGATATTCATTACCACGCTCATGTCGTGTTCAATCAGAATAATGGTATACCCTTTCTGTTTCAGAGAGCGGATAAAGGTAAGAAGCTCCGCCGATTCCTGAGGGTTCATGCCCGCTGCCGGCTCATCCAGCAGCAGCACCCTGGCTCCCGTTGCGATGGCTCTCGCAATCTCCAGCTTTCTCTGGTCCCCGTAGGGGAGGTTCTGGGCATAATCGTCCCGCCGTCCATCCAGGCCGATGGATTTTAATATCTGAATGGCTTCATAAACCTTCTCATCCTCCACCTTTCTGAATTTCCTGGTCCGGAATATGGAATCCACCAGGCTGTAACCGGTTTTGATATGGGTTCCCACCAATACGTTTTCCACCACCCTCAAGTCCTGAAACAGGCGGATATTCTGGAAAGTCCGGGAGATTCCCGCCTCTACCACTTTCTGTGGCTTCTGGTTGTGTATGGGATTTCCCTCAAAGGTAATGTCCCCCTCATCAATGGTATAGACCCCGGTCAGCATGTTAAAAATCGTGGTCTTCCCCGCTCCATTCGGTCCGATGATGCTGACAATTTCTCCTTTTTCCACCTCGAAACTCACATGGTCCACCGCCACAATGCCGCCAAACCGTTTTGTGATATCTTTTGCCTCTAAATATGCCATAGGGTATCCTGCCCGGCGCGTCAAACCGTCGGACAGTCTGTCCTCCTTTCACCTATACAGCCTCTTCTGGAAAACTTTCCCGCCTTCCTCCGGAGCGCCTTTCTCTATTCTTCCTTTTCATCCCCCTGATTCCCCATACGTTCCGCCACCTGCTTTGATACCTTGTAGGGTATCTGGGACTTCCAGCCCAGCATGCCCTGGGGACGGAAACGCATCATGAGGACTAGAATCAGTCCATATACCACGAAGCGGTAATCCATCAGAGACCTTGATACCTCCGGAAACGCTATCAGGATAGCGGAGCCCAAAAACATACCCCGGATCGTTCCCATACCTCCCAGAATCACGATGCTCAGTATCAGGGTGGACACATCAAAGGTAAAGGTATTTGGGTCAATATATCCAATGAGTGCCGCATAAAGGGAACCGGCAATGGCACACACACAGGCCGACAGCACAAAGGCCAGCACCTTATAGTAGGTCACATTAATTCCCATCATGGTTCCCGCCATCTCATCGGTCTTGATCGCCAGAAAGGCCCGCCCGGTCTTTGACTTAATTACCGCAATACAAAAGCAGGTAATCAGGAGCAGCATCACCACCATCAGATAATAGAGACCGTTGTTGGCTATGGTCAGCTTTACGCCGAACAGTTCCGGTTTCGGAATATTTTTCACCCCCAGGGTTCCGTTGGTCACCGCATCCCAGTTGAGAGCAATCATTTTCACGATCTCCCCGAATCCCAGAGTCACAATGGAAAGATAAGTCCCGCTGAGCCTCAGGGTAGGAAGCCCCAGCAACACACCGGCCAGACCTGCGGTAAGCACACCCATCAGCATGGATGTAAAGAAACCGCAGCCCATCTTGACTCCCAATAAGGAGGAGGTATAAGCACCGATTGCTACAAACCCCGCATGTCCCAGGGAGACCAGTCCGGTGTACCCGGTCAGAATATTAAGCCCCAACGCCAGCATGGTATAAATACCGATTTTAATGACAATGGTCAACAGATACTGATTGGATACCGCCAGGGGAAATCCCATAACCAGCACCGCCGCCAGAATCATAAGAGGGAGCTTAAACCGCTCCGCAAACATTTCTGTCTGGTATAAAAAGCTTTTCTTTTCCATCATCTACACCTTTGTTATACCTTTCCTGCCAAACAGACCATTCGGCCTTACGATAAGCACAATAATCAATATAATGAATGCCATGGAATCCCGGTATGTGGAACCCAGGAAGGTTGCTGCCATGCTTTCGGAGACACCTACGAAAAGCCCGCCAACCAAAGCGCCGGGAAGACTGCCGATTCCGCCCAGCACCGCTGCGGCAAAGGCCTTCAGGCCGGCCATAAATCCCATGGTTGGATATACAATCTGATAATAACCGCTGATTAAGGTTCCCGCGATAGCCGCCGAAACACCGCCCAGAAAGAATGTAAATGAGATAACAAAGTTCACATTGATTCCCATTAAATTGGCTGCTTTGGGATTCTGCTCGCATGCCCGCATGGCAAGGCCAATCTGTGTCTTCTTCACGATCAGCACCAGTACCAGCATCAATATCAGGGAGACCAGACACATGCATATCTGTGTCCAGGAAACCCGGATACCGCCGATGGTCAGTACGCCGAAATCAAACAATGCGGGAAATGCTTTCTTCTCGCTGCCGAAATATACGGTCAGCAGGTTCTGTATAATATTCGAGATACCAATTGTAGTAATCAGCGACGCAATCGGTATGGATTTTTTCTTTCTTAAAGGCTCAAGAGCCGTCTTGTCTATGGCAATGCCCAGCACCCCCGTGAGCACCATACTCAATATCACTGCCGGGAATAACCCCACGTTCATGCCTACAAACAGCAGGGCCGCATGAGCGCCAAATGCATAGACAGAGCCGTGAGAGAAATTCACCAGACGCAGAATACCAAATACCAGGGAATACCCTACTGCAATCAGTGCGTAGGCCATACCCAGCGTTAAACCATTAAAAACCTGTTGTCCTATCATCCGTCCACCTTCTTTATAAAGGGGGCCCGTATTCGCCAGACGACGGACCCGCCCATATATTCTTTCCTTTATGCCTTCTACACTCTGTTAATTAGTTCATTTCCACAAAGGCTCCGTCTTTGATTGTTACTTTTACGAAGCTCTTGTCCACATCACCGATTTCATCAAATTTAGTCTGGCCGGTAACGCCGTCATAATCCACCTCTGAAAGAGCGGCTCTCACAGCCTCTGAGTCCGTGGTTCCCGCTTTCTCGATTGCTGTGAGAAGCATGCCAACGGAATCGTATGCCTGGGAGGTCAGAGCGCTTGGCGGGTTGCCGTACTCTGCCTTGAAGCTCTCTACGTAAGTTTTTACATTCTCGTTGTCGGACTCGGAGAAGAAGATAACCGGGAAGCAGACACCCTCCACGGAGGAGCCGCCAAGCTCGATTAACTGCTGGCTGTATGCGTTGGAGAAGCCTACAATCTCGATATCAGGGTTAATTTGTTTATACTGTTTTGCAACCGGAGCCACCAGGTTGTACATACCGGCACAGATAACCACGTCGGCGCCAGCCTCGTTTAATTTGGTGATAGCAGGGCTGTAATCGTCGGAACCTTCCATCACCTCCTCGTGTGCCACAATAGTTACGGAGGAATCGTCAAGGTCTCCTACCAGATCCTTAATGACCTGAGAAGTGTTGGTCCCCCAATCGGTCTTGATGGAGATGATGCCGATGTTCTTTTTACCCAGGTCATTGACGGCAATGTCAATACTGGCAGCCGCCTCCTTGCTGATAACCGTATTATTTCTGTATATAAAATCTCCAATTCCAGAGTAATCCGGGTGGGAGGAGGACGGCGATATCTCTATAATTTGATTTTCCTGGTAAATAGGAGCCGC
Source organism: Bacteroides thetaiotaomicron (assembly GCA_034142505.1). Classification (GTDB taxonomy): domain Bacteria; phylum Bacillota; class Clostridia; order Lachnospirales; family Lachnospiraceae; genus Hungatella_A. The sequence continues at coordinate 48,515 of JAWZDV010000080.1, read as the reverse complement.
TGTCAGACAAACACCGGATGCAAAGTGTCCGATCACGCCTGCCAGGTCGCCTTCGCTGACAATCTTCTGTGCGATGGATGCCGCTTCCTCAGAGGAATTCTTGTCATCATAAGGAACAATCTCAATCTGGCGGCCAAGTACGCCTCCCTTTTCATTCCACTCTTTCGCCATCAGTTTGGCCGCGTTGGTAAAGCCGATGCCATACTCTGCATTATCGCCCGTCATGGGGCCAGCCACGGCAATTTTTATAGTGCTTTCCGCCCCTGTCGCCTGTGTCCCTGCTCCTTCCGCCTGTCCTCCCTGGGTCTGTGTCGGAACTGCTGGTGAGGACGTCCCTTTGGCTGCGCATCCCACAAGGCTTCCTGTTGCCAGCACTGCTGCCATCAATACTCCAAATACTCTTTTTTTCATAATCCGTCTTCCTTTCCTTTGTAAAATGTGTTTAGATGTTTCCTTATGAAAAACTGTTGTAACAGCTTAACTTAACATAATCTTTAAAATCACTTCGTCAGTTTCCTTCATACCGTCTTTAGCCAAGGTGACAATCCCGTCCATGGTTTTCTGTATGGTGTCCTTTACAATTCCATCTCCCGGTCGAAAACCTCTGTTCCTCATGGTCATCATAGCAGCCACAATGGCCGCGTCTACACTGGAAGCGATTTTGGCAGCACAGGAAGATTTTGCGCCGTCACAGACGATTCCTGATACATTAGCCAGTGTATTTACAACGGTCAGCTCGATGTCCGCCTCCTTCCCGCCGAGAAGATATGTAATTCCCGCTCCTGACCCGGCCGCCGCGCTGACGGCGCCGCAGTATGCCGATAATCTTCCTATGGAGGATTTCTGATAGATCGCAATTAAGTTACTGATGCAGAGGGCCCGGAGTATCTTATCTTCCCCTGCCTGTAACTCTCTGCCGTATTCCAGTACCGGAAGTGATGCTGTCATCCCCTGGTTGCCGCTGCCTGAGTTGATAATAACCGGCAGTTCACAGCCGTTCATTCTCGCATCAGAACCGGCAGCCGGCATGGCTTTGGCTCTGATTTTCACATCATTTCCGTAGACCTCCAGCAGGGTTTGGCCTACACTGGCGCCAAACTCTCTCACGAGTCCTTCCTCCGCGATCTTTGTGTTGTACTCAATCTGCCGTGTCAGTACCTGGCGGATATCCTTAAGGTTCACAGTTTCGGCAAACTCAAGAATCACGGGTAGATTTAACACGCTGTAATCCAGACTGCTGTCATCTTCTGACGCCACCTGCTCTTCGAAAATGACTTCCCCGTTTTTTTCAATCCGGCTGATTCCGGTGTGGGTTCTCATCAGATTAACTCTCGCCACGTCCTGTCCCGCTCTCACGGTCACCACGATGTGGAGTTTCTCCGGAGTGTCCAGGGCAGTTACCTTGCAGAACTGTTCCTTCAGCAGCTTCTTGGCCTCCGCCAGATGTTCACTTGTTACCGTGGTCAGAACCTCCAGCTTTCTTTCAGGGCTGCCCCCCAGCATTCCGGTGATTCCAGCTGCCTCGATTCCCTTTAAATTTCCTGTCATGGGTACAATGACGCTTTTGGCGTTTTTGATTATATTGCCAGAACAGGCTATCTCCATCTCCCGGGGAAAGGTTCCCAGGGCTTTTCTGGCGGCAGCTGCCGCATAGGCAATGGCAATCGGCTCCGTGCACCCTAGTGCCGGCACCAACTCAGCCTCCAGAATTCTGATAATCTTATGGTATGTCTCTCTTTCCACGTTTATCCTCCCATTTCAATACTACATGTCTCAAAAATGTCTCATTTTATATCTCGTGTCTCGTTTTTTCTGATACACCAATTATAGAACATAAACCGGCGTTTTACAACAACTTTTTATGCATTATGCACAATTTACAGCAACTTTGTTGATATTTATTAAGTCGTTTTGTCTTTACACAGGATTTTGGCGTATCAATTTGTATATAACGTTGTACAACTAGTATCATTATGAGACATCCATTTTCATTTCATTGATTAACAGAATAGAGGTTTTATCACATAGTACTCACTTTCCCATGTTATAAAAAAATACGCTCCTGAAGCAGCAGCCGGCTGCCTCGGAGTGTAACATTGCATCACTTGTATTTGATTGTATCAGCCATTCATAAAACGGCCTAAAAATTCTTTTGTCTTCAATTTCTGCGGATTTCCAAAGATATCGGATGGAGTTCCCTCCTCCTCAATCACGCCGTCCGCCATAAATACCACATGATTAGACACGTCCCTGGCAAATGCCATCTCGTGGGTGACAATAATCATGGTCAGCCCTTCGCTGGCTAACGTTCTCATAACAGCCAGTACCTCGCCAACCATCTGAGGGTCCAGAGCGGAGGTCGGTTCGTCAAAGAGTAACACCTCCGGCTCCATGGCCAGGGCGCGGGCGATGGCCACACGCTGCTTCTGTCCGCCGGAAAGCTGTCTTGGTTTTGCATTGATATAGGGCGCCATACCGACCTTTTCCAGATAATAGAGGGCGGATTTTTTCGCCTCCTCCTTATTCTTCTTTAAGACCTTGGTCTGGCCTACGATACAGTTGTCGAGCACCGTCAGGTTGTTAAATAAGTTAAAGCTCTGGAATACCATGCCTACCTTGGAACGGTATTTGGGCACATTCATGTTCCGCTCGGTAATATCATTTTCATGAAAAAGGATCTCTCCCGTGGTGGGAGTCTCCAGCATGTTGACACAGCGGAGCAACGTGGACTTGCCGGAGCCGGAAGCGCCGATAATACAGGTCACATCGCCGGAGTCAACCGTGAAATCAATGTCCCGAAGAACCACATGCTTGCCGAAGGACTTGCTTAAGTGGCGGATTTCCAATATATGATTCGATGCCATGATTACTCCTCCTCCTTCTTGGTGTTCGGGAAGCGGTACATACCGCTGGTGTGCGCCAGGGTGTCCGTCGTCGCTAAGTCATAGTTGTCGGAGCCGTCCATCCGGTTTTCCAGCCAGCGGAGGATTCTGGAGCAGGTGAATGTCATGATGAAATACATCACCATGGTGATGGTGTAGGTCTCAAAGTTCATGTACAGGGCGCCGGCCGCCGCTTTTGTCTTGTAGAGCAGTTCGGCCACGCCGATGACGGACAACACGCAGCTGTCCTTGATATTGATGATTAAGTTGTTGCCGATCTGGGGCATGATGTTGCGCAGCGCCTGTGGCAGAATGACATACAGCATCGTCTGCACATGGGTCATACCGATGGCCTTGGCGCCCTCTGTCTGCCCTAAATCGATGGAAAGGATACCGCCCCGGACTGTCTCAGCCATGTAGGCACCGGTGTTGATGGACAGGATGAAGTTCGCCGCCTGGATCATCGTCATATCGATCTTCAGCAGCGGAAGCAGGCCAAAGTAGATAAACATAGCCTGGGCCATCATCGGTGTTCCGCGGAAGAATTCCACATAGGCGTTTAAGATTAATTTCACTACCCAGAGGAATCCTTTTTTCACCGGATTGTCTTTCTGTTCTACGGGAATGGTCTGCACGATACCTACCGCAAAACCAATGATACATCCCACAATGGTACCCACCAGGGCGATCCGGAGACTGACCCCGGCCCCCTGGAGCATGGAAGCCCCATATCGGTTGAATACGACCATGACGCGGCCGAAAAAGTCTGTTGGCATATCCGTTTCTCCTTATTCTGTATCAATCAATTCTGATCTTTAGTTTGCAAGGGGCTGAACAGAGATTGCTTCATCCATCATCTTGGAGAAGTCATCCTTTGTCATTTTGGTTAACACGCTGTCGATGGCCGCCTTTAACTCGGTGTTGCCTTTCTTCATGGAGATACCGATGTTGATATCCTCCTCGGTTACCTGGAAATCGTCGGCTCCCCCGCCAAATTCCAGCAGTTTGAAGTTCGGGTAAGCAACCAGCGCTCCCTTGCCGGTTGGCTGGTCGGTGACAACCAGATCACATTTATCCGCCTGTAAGGACATCAGCATGTCCGGTGCGCTTGCGGTTGCCGCAAGGATGTTGGCGTCCTTAATCTGCGGAAGGCAGGTATCATACCAGATGGTGCTCTGCTGGGAAGTGGCGGTAGCCCCTGCTAAATCAGCCACACTCTTGGCATCCGCATACTTGCTGCCCTCTTTTACCAGGGTTACGATGGTTGCATAGTAATATGGTTCACTGAAGTCCACAGCCTCCAGGCGCTCGGAAGTGATGGACTGGCCTGCAATCACACAGTCTACCTTGTCTGCCTGGATAGCCGGAATCAGGGAATCCCAGTCGAGACGCACGATCTGAAGGTCATAGCCCAGCTCCTCGCTGATCTTCTTGGCCATCATCACGTCGTAGCCGTAGGCGTACTCATTGCTGTCCACAATGGGTACGGCTCCGTTGGAATCGTCGGGCTGTGTCCAGTTGTAGGGAGCATAGGCACACTCCATGGCGACTCTCAGGGTCTTCTTCTCTCCACCTGCGGTGTCCTGGCCCTCCGCCGCCTGGGTGGCTGCCGGGGTCTCGGCCTTGCCGCCACATCCGGTTAACATGCCTGCCGCCAGTACGGCTGCAAGGATCGCTGCTGCTGTTTTCATACTTTTTCTCATAATCTTCTCTCCTCTTTACGGTACCCCCTCCGGGGCTTTGTTCTTGTCTGCATTTCGGTGTGCTGCATTTCCTGTGATATTTTCTATAACAAATAGCTACATTATAGATTATTTTGTCAGGGATTGTCAAGGTTTCCGGCTGTTTTTGCGGTTGTAACCTTTGACGGCGCCACTCAGAGTCTATGGCGGAAAAATGCAGAAAGAGGCCTGCTCTTTCAAGCTGACCTCTCTGTCACATGATTCCTGTCGATTATAACACAGGAAATTGCGATCTGCAAGCTGACTTCTTACTTCTTATACGCCTTCTATACGCCGGGACCTTTTTCTTCACTGGAAGCGCCGCCGCCGGAGTTGTCGCCAGGGCCGTTTGCTTTCCTGGTGGTTTCCGGGGCTGTCGTGGTCTCGGGAGGTGCGGTGGTCTCCGGGGCCGCGGTGGTCTCGGGGATGGCGGGGGAGGTCTCCGGTACTGCCGGAGTGGTCTCCGGAGCCGCGGTGGTCTCGGCAGGGGCCTTCGTTGTGGCCGCAGCCGTGGTCGCAACCGCCGTGCCGGCCGGCTTGGTCTCCTTTGGCGCCGCGGAGGTGGTCTTGCTGTCTGTTCCCTCTAAGTAATAGCAGAGCACCGGCATTCCCGCCTCAATGTTCTCATAGATGGTTTTGGCGACCGACGGGGGTAAATTCACACAGCCGTGGGAACCGCTGGTCTTAAATATGTTTCCGCCAAAGCTGGACCGCCAGTCGGCGTCATGCATACCGATGTTGCCGTTGAACGGCATCCAGTAGTCTACGGGTGTCCGGTAGTCTTCGCCTTTCAGCGTGGCATTTCTTTCTTTATAAGTGATGGGATAGGCCCCTGGGGGGGTGTCGTATCCCTTGGAGGTGTTCCCGGACACGAAGTCCGATTCCACCAGGAGTTTGCCATTTTTATAGAAGAACAGGTGCTGGGCTGTCAGGTTGATCTCCACATAGGTGTTTCCGTAATCGTTGGCGCCGTGGCTGGCCGCCCTCTGGTAGTAGACCGGCTCTCTGGTCTGGCTTTCGCCGGAACGGATTATGCCGTACAACTCGTCGGTCTCCGCACCTTGGTTGATCCGCCAGCCGTAGAAGCCGCTGCTGATGGTTACTTCTTTTCCATAGGAGGTCTTGAAGTTTTTCTTCTTGTAGGCGGTGTTGTATTTGTCAGCCAGGCTCTTGACGTAAGCCGCCACCTTGTCCCGGTCTAAACCGATGGTTTTGTCGGCGTTGACGCTGATCCAGTCGTGGATGGTGTCACCGGATAGAACCTCGGTCTTGTCGCCGAATTGATAGGTTACCGTCACGTTGACATGCTTGTTTAAGCTGTCGGCTACTTTATTGAGGGTCTCGTCGGTGCTGGTGATGCCGGGCTTTACATAGGCGTTTAATTCTTCGAAGGAGAGTTCCTCTTTCAAGTTTTTTATAGCCAGGGTGATACCGGCTTCCACTACCTCTTGTTCCAGCTGATTTCCTGGGGTCTCCGGGATCACCTGGTATCCTTCGCCTGGGATGTAGTCGGAGATATAGGCATCGGACGGGGGGATGATGTTTTCCTCGTTAAAACATTGTAAGGAGGAGATTTTCTGCTGTAGCAGGTTCTCGTCGTAGGCGATCATTGTCGCAATCTGATGCTCGGTCTCCTGCTTGCGGTGGCTCCACCATTGCAGTGGCTTCTGGGCAGATAGAATCTCTTCCAGGCTTCCGTCGAATTCGGAGTGGAGGTTGATATCTTCTTTGGTGATCTGCTCGGTGACGCCGCCCCGCTGGTTTAGGGTTAGGGTGTAGCCGTCGATTTGGGAGGCGATTAGTGATTTTACTTCGTCGATGGTCTTTTTTGATGCGTCTACGCCGTTGATGGTGGTGTTGGGGAAGAAGACGCTTTTGTAGGCCTGGCTTTTATGTATGTAGATGACTCCGGTGGCAACGGCGGCGATGGCCAGGGCGGTTGCGATGGCGATGGCGGCGGTTGCGGTGGTGGTTGGGGAGTTCTTTTTTCGGCTTTTGGATTTTTGGGGGGTATTTTTGATCATTGGGTGGGGTCCTTTCTGCGGGAGGGGGGTGTTGAAAGGGGAGTCCGCGGTGCACGCTCGATTCCGCTTCGCTGCATCTCGCTCACGGGCTTCGCCCTATGAAAAAGTGAAAAGATAAATTCGCTTATGTGCGAGCACAACGCGAATTTATCTTTTCACTTTTTCGCACTGCTCATTGCCTGCGTGAACATTATACCCCAAATCCCCCCTTCTGTCTAATCAATCTTCCCTTAAATTATATTACAAAAATCTTAATTCCTACCAAACCAATATAAATTCCATATCCCTGCCTCCTCATTCTCTTCCATCATTCTCTCCCACCACAAATCACCTAACAGCCAATCTCCTAATCACACCCCCCAAACGTCCAATCCCAAAGAGAACCGAGAATATCTCCAATCGACCCAAAACCATGCCAACGATCTCAACCCACAGTACCGCATTCCCCGCTTCCACAGAGGTCACTCCTATGCTGAGCCCCACTGTTCCAAGTGAAGATGCAAATTCAAACATGGCTTCCTGGAGGGTGCAGTTGGCTGTCAGGGTCAGGGCCAGGACGCCGGTGATATAGATCAGCAGATACGCGCCCATATAGGTGCCGGCCTCCTCCATGACGCTTCCACGGATCTGTACTCTTCCTTCCACGGGCTTGACAAAATAGATGTTTTTCACCCGGCGCTCCGGTCCGAATTTTCCGCTGATTCGAAACAGCAGCTGTCTCATCACCAGATATACCCGGGACATCTTGATTCCTCCTGCGGTGGAACCGACGCCGCCGCCAATCAGCATGAGGAGAATCATCACCCCAATGGACGCAGGGCCCCAGGAGCTGTAATCACTGGTGGCAAAACCGGTGGTGGAAAGGGCGGAAAAGGCGTTAAAAAAAGAAAGACGCAGAGCCGCTGTTCCCGAAAAGCCGTTCTGTACCACCAGGAAAACGGCCATGGCCGGGATAAACAGGGCCGCCAGAAGCGCCATAAAGCGAATCTCGCTCACTTTTACAAGCTGCTTCCATTTTCCTTTGACCACAAGCAGCAGGGCCGCAAAATTTGTGGTGCCGGCCAGCATCAGAAACGCGGTCACCAGCTCAATGGGAAGGGAGCGGTATTCCCCGATACTGTACAGGCGGTTGGAAAATCCACCGGTGGAAAGGGCGCACATCGCGTGAAGAATCCCCTCAAATACCGACATTCCGCTGATCCGGTACAGGATCACGCCAAGGGCCAGAAATCCGCTGTACATCATAAGAATCACATGGGCCGTCCGGCCGATGCTTGGCATCAGCCGGTCCGGATGCCCCTCAGCGGTATACATTTCCATGGAATCCTGATCCTGGAAGAATACCAGCATCATCATGATGAATCCCAGGCCCCCCACAAACTGTAAGAAGCTTCTGTAAAACAGATAGATGGGCGCCATGCTCGTCACATCCAGAACTGAAAGGCCCGTGGTGGTCAGTCCGCTGACGGATTCAAACAGAATCTGTGTCAGCCGGTATTCCTTCAGTCCCATAAACGGCACCATGGTGATAAAAAAGCCGTAGGCCCAGGCGAATAGCACCACCTGGCAGCTCTTCTTCTCCCGGAACAGGGAGGCCATGCTTCTGCTGTGGATGCCAACCAGCTTTCCAAACAAAACCGAAAGGCCGCCCGGGACCACGAACCAGGGAATCCAGACTGCGTCCTCCGGATACCATGGAAGGATGCATAAGGGGACAAACAGCATGGCCCCCTCCAGCATCATCATCCATCCGAAAATATTTTTTGTGTTCTTATGTTCTCTCTTCATGACTGCTGCACCCTCTCACCGTATTTCGGCCCGCTTCCGGACAATATCCGCACCGCTTTTTCCCGCTCTTCCCCGGTGGTGATCAGGATGACCACGTCACCTGATTTCAGTTTCGTCTCCCCACTTGGGATGATGCTCTGTTCTCCCCGCACGACACAGCCGATGATGACCGCTTTCGGCAGAGGCAGTTCCCGCAGTTCTTTTCCCAGGGCCGGGGAATGCTCCAGGATCGGCACCTCCATGACGTGAATGCTGCCGTTGGTCAGGGGGATCATGGTGGACATTTTCTCCATCAGGGCCTGTTCCTCAATGATGTTGGTGATGGCATTGATGGCGCACACCACCCGGTCCGTCCCCATCCGGTAGAAAAAGGATGTCTTCTTCGGGTCTCCCACCACCGCAACCACCTTCGGCGTGTGATAAATTTTCTTGCAGATCTGGCAGATCACAAAATTGTCTTCATCCTGCGGCGTCATGGCGATCACCGTCTGCTGGTTTTGAATATTGGCCTCCCTCAGGATGAATTCCTTGCTCCCGTCTCCCCAGATCACGTCCAGGTCCTCGATCTCCGCCAGCCGCTCGCAGTCCTCCCGGTCCGCATTGATGACCGTGACATGGAATCCTTTTAACAGCAGGGATTCCGCCATGGAACAAGTTTTGTGGTAGCCTCCTACCAGTAAAATATTAGTCTTCATCGCTATCCTCCCAATTCATAAACCGGTTAATCTCTTTTTCCGACAGCTCCGTAGGACAGAAATAAGCAATCCCCGTGCCGTCTAACAGCTTCAATTTTTCCGCGTCATAAATTCTGGCCAGCACATGGCGGACGCCGTATACCTGCTTCGCAATCTGGGCGGCCATAATATTCACATTATCCCGGTCTGTCACGGCCAGGAAGACATCCGCCTGTCTCATGCCCGCATCCTCCAGCCGGCTGATATTATTCAAATCGGAGCACATGGTCTGGCCGCCGAAGGAGGCTGCCAGCTTTCGAAATGCATCCTCTTTCCGGTCAATCACCACCACGTCCTTCTTATCCAGAGACAATCTGGCCGCCAGTCCGGCCCCCAGCCTGCCGCAGCCGCCAATCACAATATAATCCTCCCCGCTTCTGTCCTTAAACAAATTTCTCATCATTTCTCCCCCTCTCCATCTTCTCGTACTGACAGTCTTCTTTTATATAGGCGCATGATTTTCTGCCCTGTTCAAATCCTCCATACAGGTCCATATTCCATCTAGCCGGCAGGTAGGCAGGATCTAACGCCCATGACGCCCGGAAATGCTTCATGCCGCCCACATGATCGCCTTGTTTTTCATAGAGAATTCCCAGCAGGTTATGCCAGGGCGCGTCATCCGGCGCCAGCTTCATATTTTCCACAATAGCCTCGTAAGCATCTCGATATTTTCCCTGCTCCATCAGCATTTTGATTGTAAGACAGATCTCCCGTTTGCTCTCCTCCATCACTGCCGCCCCCTTCTCTTTTTGTACTTTCAGTATAATAAAAAAGCCGTGAGCCGTGTGTGAGATTGTGGCCTACGGTGTAAGGAAGCTGTGAGAAAAGAAGGGAGGTTGTGATTTTTCTGTGAGAAGACGGGGATTTCAGACAAAAAAAGGAGATATAACCATTGATAGGTTATACCTCCGTTGCGGCGCTAAGGCTGGCTCTGCTCCAGCATCCGGTAACCGATGCCGATCTCGGTCGTGATATACGCCGGCTTTGCCGGATTTTCCTCAATCTTTCTTCTTAGCCCCGCCATCAAGGCCCGCAGCGCCTGGGTGTCGGAACCATAATTTTTGCCATATAGCTCTTTTAAGATAAATCCATAGGTGAGCACCTTTCCCTGGTTCTGCATAAACAAAAACAACAGACTGTACTCCAGCTTCGTTAAATGGATCTCCACGCCGGCCCGGCTGGCGGTGTGTTTTTCATTGTCCACCTCCAGCTCCCCGTTTTTGATCAGGGACGCCGTCTTCTTCCCATCCGTGCGGAAATAATGGCGGAAGGCCAGACGGATTCTCGCCAGCAATTCATTGGCTAGGAACGGTTTCGTTAAGTAGTCATCCGCTCCCATATCCAGCGCCATCACCTTTTCCTTCTCCTGGTCCCTGGCCGACACGATGATCACCGGCATATCCGACCATTCCCGCAGCTTCGCCAGAACCTCTTTCCCGTCGATATCCGGCAGCCCCATGTCCAGAAGCGCCATGTCCACCTTCTCCGTCATCACCATCTCCACGGCTTTTTTGCCCTGGTCGATGCACAGAGTCCGGTATCCCTCCTTTTCCAGGGTGTATTTGATAAAATTCTGTATTTGAATATCGTCCTCTACGATCAGAATCGTTTCCTCAATCATCACTCGTTTCCTTCCCGGCCAATGGGAGTCTCATAGTAAATACCGCCCCGCCGCCATCCCGGTTGGCCGCCGTAATCGTTCCCCCGTGCGCCTTTACGATAGTTTCACAGATGGCAAGCCCCAGGCCAATTCCCTTTTTGATATCCACCGGCCGCACCGAGGACGTGTAAAACATCTCGAAAATCCTGTGAATATCCTCCTGGCTGATGCCCTCTCCCCGGTCCATAATCTCAATCTGCACATGCTCCGAATCCGTCTTACCCACCACAATCCTGATTTCCTTGTCTTTGGGAGTGTGCTTCACCGCGTTATCCAAAAGATTGACCATCACCTGCTCCAGCAGTCTGGCATCCGCCGGCACCTCGATATAGTCCTCCGGCAGCTCCGCCCCGATCTCATAGCCCATGGCCCGCTTCTCCACCCGCTTGATGGCGCTGGATATGATCTCTTCCAGCGGCTCCGGGGTCTTGTTTAACAGGGAATTGCCGTCATGCAGCCGGGTCAGCCCGAGAATATTCTCCACCAGGGAATGAAGCCAGTCGGCATCCTGGTAAATATCCCGGGCCAGCTGTTTCCTAGGGTCCTCTTCCTCCGACATCCCGTCAATCATCTCAGCCGTCCCCATAATCCCCATCAGCGGTGTCCGCAGATCATGGGAGATCCCGCGGAGCAGATTCGCCCGGTATTTCTCCTGCTCCATCAGTTTCTGGCTGCGGTAGCGCTCCTCCGCCGTCTTCACGCGGTCCATGGCGCTCCCGATATTTTCCAGCATGGTATTGAGCAGTGTCCGCTGGCCCTCCGGGATGGGGGCTTTGTCCTCCATGTCGATCTCAACGAGGCCAAGGATTTCCCCTCCCCCTCTGACGGTGAAACGTTCCATGGGGCGGGGCTGTTCCTCCCCGGCCACATCTGCTTCTTCCAGCACGCCCCCGCCCGATCGGAAACTGACGTCCCTCCCAAACATGGAGCTGATACTCTCCCTGGCAATCCTTTCGATTTTTTCAATGGTGTCCGCGCCGGAAAGCTCGCTGGTAAACACATAAAGGGCGTGGATATCCCGCTCCTTCTCCAGCGTGCGTTTCGCATACTGCTTCACCTTCATGGTCAGAGAGCTGGTTACCATCGCCGCCAATGTCATGCAGACAAAGGTCACTACATAGCTGGTATTGGATACGGAAAATGTAAACAGCGGCTCCGTAAAGAAAAAGTTAAAGGCAAACGTAGCCGCCACCGAGGCCACAATTCCCCAGGCAGTCTGATCGGAACATCTGGCTGTCAAAAAGACCGCCACGATGTAGAGCAGGACAATATTGGTATCCTGCATCTCCTTCATATGGAAAATGTATCCAATCCCGGTGGCTGCCGCCAGAAATCCTGTGGTATATAGCAAATTTTTTGTGAAACTGCCCGTTTCCCTGGAGCGGTACGTATCCTGCATCCTGCACACCTGTCCCTGTTTTGTTTTTGTTTTATCTTAGTTTTCATTACCGTCTTTTGATTATAAAAGAAAACCCCAACTTTTTCAATGCTCTGTCAAAAATCTTCGACGGACATGTTCTCTGAGAAAAGGGGCATCGTTCCGCAGGATCTGCTTCCCAATGCCCCAATTCCATGTTTTGTTTTATCCTGTTATGTACTTGATCGTTACGGTGTTTCTCTTAACCATTTTCCGCTGGCATCCACCTGGTAGCCGTCCGGAGTCATTTCACTGACGTATAGGGACCCCTTAGGTCTTCCCGGCTGGGTTTCCGGATTCAGGTAATACCAGTCGCCTCCCAGTTCCTGCCATCCGGTGGACATGCCGCCGTTAAACTGGTTCAGATAATACCATTTTTGATCCTTGGTATCAAAATGCCAGCCCAGAACCAGACGCCCGAAACTGGCTCCCTGATTCTCGTTCAAGTAGTACCATTCTCCATCGGCATCCATAAACCAGCCGTAGTCCATAGTGCCGGCGGCATTAAAGTGATAGGTACAGGTTTTCCGGTTATCTTTATATGCTACATTGATCCACTGGTCTCTGACCTTTCGTCCATCCTTAAGTACAAATTCCCAGTTACGGGCATCTGCGCCGGTATTTACCCAGCTTCCATCTGAATCGGCTTTGTATGTCTTGTAGCTGTTAAAGGTAAAGCCCGGCTGCCTTTTGCCGGTCCGGCCGCCACCGCCGCCGCCTCCACCTCCTCCACCTCCGCTGCCACCTCCGCCTCCGGGATTATCCGGGGTGTCGGGTACATCCGGGGTATCCGGGGTGTCCGGATGATCAGGCTGATCCGGATGGTCCGGATTCCCTCCGGATGCGATGGAATCCACCAGGGTTTTCAGCATATGATACGTATCCGTCAGTTCTTCCAGGTCCGGCCTGTACAGACGGTTGGCCACTTCAAGAGCTATATCTATGGCATCGCTTAAAACCTCCCGGTTCTCTTCGCTGACTAAAGGATTATTTAACAGGGCCTGGGCAAGTGAAATCGCATTCATCAGTTTCTGCTTTGCCGCCTGCCACTCGGTATCATCCTCCGGTTGATAGAGCGCGTAAAGCTTCATATTTTTTGTGACAGACTCTGTGGGATCGTATAAACCGGTTGAGGACGGCGTTCTTCCCAGTCCCCTGTACTCCCATACTACTCCGGTGACCGGGTCTGTATAATCTTCAAAGATATCCATGTCCCGGTAACCATCAGCATCCTCCAGGCTTGTTCCTGATTTCACTTTTATATAATAACGATCTCCCCGCTTTTCATCGATGATCTCCACCCCATGTGCTTTCAGATAAGATAACACATAAGTGCTTTCCACCGTTCCTTCAAAGGAGATGATTCCTGTAAATCCCGCTCCCTCATCATTGGGATCAGGTTCCAGGTCCACCGGTGTGCAGACGGTCTCATCGCCTACTGTCTCTAATTCCCAAAGCTGATAATCTATATAGCCGCTGGCACTACGGTCCACCTCACTGTATACCCTGATTTCCGGCTTTTTGTTAACGCCGGCTGGAATGTCCTTGTTACTGCCTCCCACGTGTCTTGTCAGAGCAGAAGTTAACGTCCATGGCACCTTCACCGCGTCATCCCCCACTTCTGCTTCCACCGCGTTGGATTCCGATGCCTTCGGCACCCGTCTGTTGAATTTTACGGTGTAGCGCACATCCACGCCTGCGGCCAGAGCCTGGTGGTCACCAGGGTTATTGGTCAATTCTTCAATCAACGCCTGCTCTCTGTCCTCCGACAAGTCAAGCGCCACCGGGCTATTCTTAGGCGTATAATCCATGGATGCGCTGCCTGGCGTTGCTGTGGATGGGGCCGGCCGGTGATAGCCGGCCTGGATTACCAGATTCCCCTCCGGCATGGTGATGGTTGGATTCCTTCTGGTCTTGTCTGCAAGCGGGAAATCGCCAATCAGTCCGCTCCACTGCTTGAAGTTCTGCCCCTGGCTGTTGGCGGGCGCCGCATCAAAGGAGATTTCATCTCCCGCTCTTACCACGGCCGTCGTCACGTCTTCAAACTCCACAGGCCGGCCGTCTCTCATAATTTTGGTGAGGAAGCCGCCATTTGTCAGTGTGATGGTGTAATCCGTTTCCATAGCGGGATTTCCCACGACTGCCACCTGGGTTCCCATAAGAAGCTTATCTGCTGCTTCTGCCGTCTCTCCAGGCTGCTTCGCCACCACCACATACAGCTGGCCGGCTTCCAAGCCGCCCAATACCGCGCGGGGCAAAGAACCGGACGGCGTCACCCAGCCGCCTTCATCAGCGCCCGGCACCTGTTTCACATTGCCTTCCATATCTAAAACCGCGTATAAAACGGACGGATGGGCCGGTTCCACCACAACCTGCATCGTTTTGCCGGTATCGTCTTTTACTTTGTAGTTACTGCCAAGAGCAGGAACCGTCACCCGTGTCGGCGGGCTGAAGCTGCCCGGGTCCACATGGTCTGGGAGAATGACTCCCTCCGGCGGATTGGCCGTCCTTTCCAGCTCATAGACGTAATAGCTGGCGCACGGTGGCAGGCCTGTAAAGACTCCGCTCTTTAACTGGATTCCGGTCATGACTGCCAGAACCTGATGCTCCATATTGGTAAGCGCGTATCTTCGATCTTCGTTTGCTCCCGCTACCGCAACTCTTCCGCTTCCATCACTGCCAACGGAACCTGACGCGTCCGGCATGGTTAACAATCCGTCATCCGGCAGACCAATGGACAGAAATCTTGCCGTATAGGTCTGGTCCGCATAGATCCTCTGGGTACTCAGCACCTTGTTCCCCTGTTCATCAAACCAGCCGGCAAATGCATAGTTGTCCTCCGGAACAGGACTGGGAAGCGTCAGATTCGTCCATGGAGTTCCAATCACAGTATGGATTGTCTTCGTCCCGCTGATGGAACCGTGGGGACCGGCCACAAACTTTAAATCAAACCACTCATTTTCCTTCTCTACAAAATTGGCAAACAATTTGATAGAGTCGGTAATCACCATACTGTCCTCCAGTCTGGGACCCTGCTTGCCGCTTCCATTGGATGTGGCCTCGTACCACCCCTCAAACCGGTAATGGCTGGACGGGACCGGATTTAGACCTGCCGTCACCGCAGCCAGAGTCCTTGTCTCCGGTTCCTCCGACTTCTTGATAAACCTTGGCACCGCCGAATTTTCAAAAGAACCATTCTGCCCATTATAGAACTCCACCTTGGCCCAGTAGGTTTCATCAGTCAGATTCTCACTGTATTTCATTGTGACGGCGCCTTCCTGTAAGGTCGGTGTCAGAGTGATTGTACCGCCTGCCTGGTTAACCGTGACATTGGTCAGGGAAGGCGTCCAGGATACCTGGGGAGGATACACATATCCCCCTATATTGTGGATGTCAAATGACTTGGGCGCAAAGTTCCCGGCCGAATCCGGCACCGCGTCGTACATCACCTGCTCTTTTAATGGCTTGTTATCTTTATCCACGTAGTCCACGGTGACAGGGACAGTTAAACCGTCCTTAATATTATAAGTATAGGTATAGGTAATCGGCTGGTTTGGCATATTTCCTTCCACGTCTCCGCTGGCGGCATTGATTGTAACACCAGCCTCCCTTGCGGAAACGATTCCTTTTGTCGCCAGCACATGTTCCTGCCCCCCGTTTGTCAGATCGACGGATGCAAATTCATAAAACTCTAATTCCTTCGGCTCTATCTGGTACCTGGTTTCCACCGGAAATGTAAGGATGTCCGGCTCGCTGATCTGAATTCCGGAAGAGTTTACATGATGCACGGTTATTTGGAACATTTTGGATTCGTCCGGCTCATACCGGTAAGCGACCGTCAGGTTGTCATTGGGCATGCTGCCTCTGACCGCGTTTGTGGTCTCGTTGATTCTGGCGCCGCCTTCTTCCATGGTGCCCTCACCCAGATTTTCCCCAAATTTGCGTACTTTGTTATTTTTGATCAGTACCGACTGAAACTGGTAGCCGGGAATATCCCTGCGGTAAGTAGCCGAGATCGGATTGTTCGCCATCTGCGCACTTTCCCAGCTTGCATTATAGAACTGTCTAAGATCCGGGTCACCCGTATAATCTCCCGCTGACGGCCACCCCTCACTGTCCGTCTTCCCATTCCTTTCTTCATTAAAATCCCTGTAATGTTCTACACGAAAGGTGTATCGCGTTGAATCATTTCCCTGCCACACAGCCTTATATGTAGTGGATTCTTTATAGGGAAAGGCATAGGGAAGGCGGGTAATCCTGCTGCCGTCTTCCCCATACCAGCCGGCAAAGGAAAAGCCATCCCAAGTAATCCCGTTAAAATCAGGCAGCAGGGGCCTTGGCCCGGACCCCACCGTCTCCGTTGGAATTCCCTGAAAATCCTGGGAGACTCTCAATGGGGTTCCCGCCCCTCCGGTGGCCACAAACACCCCGTTCACCAGGTTGGCCGGCCGGCCTCCTTCCCCGCCGCCCGGCCAGATTGCGTCCTTGTAGCTGGAATCTTTTATTCCCGGGCCATTTGTGGGATCAAATTTCAGCTTTACTTCCTCTTCAAACTGAACCGCATATGCCGGAACTCCCGGGGCGGCCATGGTAACTACCATGGCCGCCGCCAGCACCGCTGCCAGCTTTGATTTTATGTT
This sequence comes from Bacteroides thetaiotaomicron, assembly GCA_034142505.1. Lineage (GTDB taxonomy): Bacteria > Bacillota > Clostridia > Lachnospirales > Lachnospiraceae > Hungatella_A. The sequence goes on along the minus strand of JAWZDV010000080.1, from coordinate 31,649 downwards.
TCTTTTTCTTATCATCAAGTTCCTCCTACCGAATCCATGCGCCATCGGCACCTACCAGGTAACCGTCCGGCGTCACTTCATTTTTGTACATGGAACCCAGAGGGCGTCCGCTTCCTCCTCCAAAGATCCAGTTCTCCCGGGCCGGGTCATAAGTATATACTCCTGCTCCCGTGGGGGAGAAATAATACCACTTTCCTCCCACCTCAATCCAGCCAAGACCCATAGCTCCGCTGGCCGGGTCCAGATAATACCAGTTCCCGTCATTTCCATCCAGCTTCCAGCCGGTTGCCATCTTTCCATAATGGCCGTCTTTCTCAGTATTGCAGTAATACCACTTTCCTGACTCATCACTAATCCAGCCAGACTGCATGATTCCCTTCTCATTGAACCGGTACCAGCCATTTCCTGAGGTGTCGCTTCCTTCCGGGTACTCCAGCTGCGCCCACATATTCGTCAGCTGTTTTCCTCCGTTCAGCCGAAAACTCATCAGTTTTTCACCGGACGGTCCTCTGCTTTCTATCCAGGAACCGTTGGTTCCAACCCGGTAGCTCTTTGGCGGCGTGTTCTTGAAAGGATCTTTGCGGGTTCCTCCGCCGCCTCCTCCGCCGCCTCCGCTGCCGCCCTTATTGCCACTGTCCTGCAGTTCCTCGTAATGGTCATACCGGTTTTCCAGGCGTTCCTCGTAAGGTTTTATGTCTTCCTTCAGCCGGTTCAGCGCCGTTTTCAGCTGGCCTATGGCAGCCTTAGGATTTTCCTGGTCCAGCACCTCCAGCGCATTTTCTATCAGTTCCTTCAGTTCCCTGCTCTCATGTACTTTCAGAAAATAGTCGTCGCTGATGCCGATTGCCTTCCGGATTTCCTCCTCCAGCGCCCTGCGGGTATCATCCACCTCTTTCCTATTGTTCTTATAGAAAGCATAGACATAGGTTTTCCGGGTGACTTTCCGGTCCGGATCAAACCTTCTAAACTGATCCGGCCGATAACTCCAATCCTCATACCGGTACTCCGCGCCGCTGGGGTGAAGGTAGTAGGGCTCCTGTTCCTCCAACGCTCCGTATTCCAGTGCGTACCAGGAATCCGACGGCGCTTCCTCACGCCTAACCTTGAAGAAATAACGGTACGGCTCCGGCAGCGTATTGTTCAGGAAATAGAGACGGTAAGCGCGGTTGTATACCATGAGGTAACGTTTCCCTTCTTCCGCCGTAAAGGTAAACAGTCCCCCTGTCCCCTCCGGGTCCTGATGCATGGGAACCAGAGTAACCACCGGCTCCCCGTCAGGGTCTGTCCCAAGCTCATACAGCTGGTAATCCAGCATATCCACATCATCCTTGTCCAGCTGTACGTAGGTGGTAAACGAGGCATTGGACGGACTTGCCATTGCCACCTGCCTTCCGTTCACATACCGCTCTATGGACACATCCAGTCCCCAGGCCCCTTTATAGGCGTCCTCATGGTCCATGTCGTAATCTCCGCCGGCTTTGACGGCGTTGGACTCCGACGCCACTACGGGACTTGTCCGGTACACTACCTTGTAGGTCACATCCGCTCCGTTTACGTCCAGCAGCCCCCGGTCGGTGTCCGTGGTCAGCTCTTCCTCCAGAACTGGTATCTCATCTGGAGACAAGGCCAGTTCCGCCCGGCTTCCTCCCCGAACCTCGTATGCCACAGAGGCATTGCTTGGACTTGCCACCGGCCGTTCATAGACTGCCGACAGCACCAGATTGGTATCCGGCATCGAAAAGCTGACATCCGGCTTGTTGACCCGCACTCCCAGTCCCTTCACCGCACCGATGAGGAACTCCCAGTAAAGAAATGGATTCCCCGCGCTGTCCGCCGTCTCTGCCGCGATCACCACCTGGTCTCCCTTGTGAGCTTCCTCAAACCGGTTCATGCCAACAGATTCCCCGGCAACACTCCCGATTTCTCCATGGATCGTCTCAATGATGTATACCGGCAGATCCAGTTCCCCGCCCGGGTCGGTGGTGATTATGCTTCCATCGTCCGCACGGCTTTCCTCCGTAATCTCCGTCAATCCGGCGGGCCGGGCCACTACGGTGTACTCCCGGTTGTAGTCCAGGCCGTCGAAGGTCAGTCCGGCCGGATTTCCTGACGGCTTCTTCCATCCCCGCGCCACAGTTCCGTGATCGTCAAGAACGGCATAGTCGGACGACTGGTCCGCCGGCCGGATAGTCAGCTGGGTCTTTCCTTCGTCCTCCTCGTCGTATAAGATCTGGTAATTCGTCTCCAGGACCGGAGTCAGAACCTCTCTTCCGCTGCTGATAGTGGCGCCCGCTCCAATCACGTCCCCCACCTCCACCGTGGTTTTTCCCGTGGCCTCATGAACCCGGAAACGCATTCCCGGATACAGATCGTCAAATATGGTACGGCCGGTGAGAATATTTCCTTTGTTGACTGCCAGAACTTCTCCCGCCAGGTCGGTCAGAATGTATTGGTACCCCGACGTGGTGCCGAATACCGTAATCCGGCCTTTGCCATAGGTGTTTAACCCGGCCGCCGCCTCCGGCTCCGATACATCCGTTCCAAATACCGCCGGGTCCGGGTAAAATTGCATGGTGTAAATCTTATCTTTTTGCAGAGGAGTGTCGTTTCTAACCGCCTCCCCATCCACATACCAGTCATCTTCCAGATAGTTGACCTCCGGTGTAACATCCGGAATTTCAGTCAAAATATCGCCCCACGTCTTATCAAAAGTGACGCGCAGTATGTCCGGCTCCCCTGCATTGATGGAACCATGCTCCCCTGCCTCAAAGTAGATGTTCATCCAGGCATCCGGATTCTCTTCAAAGAAAGCGGTTATGGTCTCGGGTCCGGTAAACCGATAGTCTTCCGGAAGAAGGGTCTCCCCTCCATCCAGTTCTCCGTTATTGTTTCCGTCAATAAACCAGCCGCCAAAACGGTAATACAGGCTATCTGCCTGCGCAATCGGCATGAGCCGTTTCGTTTTGATATCCGCCAGGGTATAGGAAATCCTCTGCCCCAGGAGGGAAGCGTCATTGATCAGCACGCTGGCCTTAAACGCTCCACCTGCCAGCGCCTGAACATCCGGCGACACCCCCTCCCCTCCTACAAGAGTTCCTCTTTCACCTGCCATGAAGGTAATATCCGCCCACTTGGACAGGACACGGTTATGGCGGTAGATGATCTCTGCATTATCATTGGGCATGGTCCCGCCCCAGGTATCGCCCACAGGCCATATGGTGGCGTTGTCCGGTTTTACCTGACTTGATGCGACGGTATAGCCATAATGGTTCAGACGCCGGCCTCCCACCACACTGTCGGCCGCATGGGGACCGGTCACAACAGGCTCGATAATGTTAACCAGATTAGGGTCCTGGGTATCGTTATCCTCATATTTGACTGCCAGTTCATATCCTTCCAGGGTAGCTGTATATTTATAAACCAGTGTTACGTTCTGGTTTGGCATGAAACTGTTGAAGACAAAATCCTCATCAAAACCGTCCTCGATTCCGTACACATATCCGTCCGACCAGTTCCCGCTGTACTTCCCGGTTTCAAACTCATATCCGGTACACTCAAATCCATATACCTCTGCCGGCCGGGTCGCCACGGCCTCCTCCGGGTAATAGAGTCCCGTCTCCGTCGGCGCTACGGTATTGAAGTTATTGGTTTCATGGCGGACCGTAAATGTTGACCGGGCGCTGGTATCGCCATTTCTGACCTTGTAACGATAACGCACGGTTGCATCCTGCCCGGGCATTTTCCCGCGGAAAACACCATTGCCGTCAAAGCTGCCGATGGGCTCGGATATGCCGCCGAAATTATATTCTATGGGCGTAGTATCGGAATCCTCCTGGCTCCAGTCATAAAATCTGATGGTTTTTTTCTGCTCTTGAAGCGGTGTCTCCACACTGTATTCCCGCCCCAGGGTATCCTCTGCAAACACCACCTTGCCGGACTGGCTTTCGTGCTCCACCGTATAATGGAACTTGGTGTCGTTCGGCACAAAATGCGCATAATACGTATGGTTCCAGACGTCAAAGACCGGAGGCAAACTGCTGATATAGCTGTTATAATGAGTATCTGGGCTCCACCCCTTAAAATCGTAACCATACTTGCTGATCACGGGAATCGAAGAAGTAACCGGACTTCCGATGACGCCTGTCAGCGTCGGCGGTTCCGGCGTTCCTCCGTTGCTCACAAAGAAAAGACTGGTCTCGATTTTCTTCATCTCATAAATAACTTCCACATCATACTTTGGCATGGTTCCCGTAACCTTGCCCACCTTATGCTCATTGCTCTGACCCTCATTCTTTTTCACCACGCTTCCTGTCAGTGGAGAGTCCTGGGGTTTCGGCACAATGATTACGTCTGAGATCTCATATCCCAATACCCCGATAGCCTGCTCAATATCAACCTGCTCACCGAACGCTTTGGGGACCGATGGAATTGCCGGCGCGCCGGAAACAGCGCCTCCCGTATCCCGCTCTCTCACGCTGAAGTTAATCATATAACCATTTTTTTTGATTACCGCGTTCCTGTCGTTGTGGGTTGTATTGGGGATATCTTTTGTTCCCACCGAGATATAGACATCTGCCTCCTCTGAATCCGACTGGTCCGCAAAAAAATTATCCGCAAACGGACATGGCGCTGTGTCCACAGCGCTCCCTCCCGCGGGAACGGCAATTTTTATCTCCTGCCCGGCCTTGGAAGACACCCCTCCCGGAGACGCTTCCGGCTGCAGCTGTGTGGTAACCCCGATTTTTGACACATTCAAATCTCCGGTTACCGTGATAAACCGGTTTTTCATCACCTGTCCATCCTGATAGCTGTCCAAATATACATTGGCCTTTTTCCCTGAAGTTGTGGTATTATCCTCAATCAGCACATCATTGACCACCTCAAAGGTCCCTGTGCTGTTAAAATATACCGCCCCCTTACCGTGGTCATCGGTCACATTGCCGGATACCTTGCCAAAATTCATGGAAAGGCTGGCGCTACCGGTAACCGATACGGCGCTGCCGGAACTTGTCCCGTCCCCGCGGCAATTCGTAATCTGAGCCCCGCTGTTAATCTCCATTCTGCCTGCGGTGGCCTTTAGCAGAGGGTCTCCGCTGGATTTCCCCTCGCCGTCCAGAATAATATCCGTTAATCTTAACGTTCCACCGTTAGTGGTAAACATAGGGCCTTTATAATTGCCGCCGCGTTTTAAACGCTTCTCCCCGGAAGTTGTGGTACCGTCTATCGTATAATCCGTACTGGCTACGGTGATATCCTGGGTGCCCGATATGGTTATGGGCGCTGTGATGGCCGGGTAATCTTCCATGATAAAGAGATACCCCTTCTTATTCTCCAGCTTGCCCAGTGCATGCTCAATGCTCTTGTAAGGCTTGGTATAGGTACCGTCCGCACCTGCCCCGTCACTTCCCAGGGTGGGATGCACATAATAGGAAGTATCTCTGACGGCAAATGCGACCCGCCTGTGCACCACTTCGTACGGATGCAGCTGAAAATGCCATGAATAGGCTATTTCCGAATCGTAGCCGGTAGATTCAGCCCCACCAGCCTCTGTAAATACTCCGTTGGCCCAGTTGCTGTATTGTCCGATGTACCTGGTAGTTGGCGGAGTAACACCAAGATTTTCATCATTGGTAATACAATCAAAAGTTTCCTGAGTCGTCCGGTTCACCATATGGAACCCGCGGTCATTTTTATAGATAATAGCGCGGTCATCCGTGCCAATCATAACATCCGCACCGCTTCCCAGCTTCACCGTTCTGCCTGCCGTTCCACCCTGTCCATTCTTATCATAGACATAATAATCCACCAGGATATACTTATTATCCTGGCTTGCCGAGAGTGTCATCTTCACCTCCACCCCTCCCGCAATCTCCTGGACGCCGCCGTTCGTGGGAATACTAACCGCGGTCTTCGCACCGTTCCCAACCTGGATGAAGGTTCCATAGCCTCCCCATCCAAAGGTAGTTTGAACGCCTTGTCTGCCATACTCAGTCTGCCCGGCCCTCAATCCACACATATCAAACCTGGTAGGAGACAGCCATTGAAATGCCGTTCCTTCACATCGCCCTCCCTGCCCAAGGCTTTCATTGGGCAGCTCCGTGCTGGCAAATGCAGACACATTCCGGGTCCATAAGAGCCCTGCTGTCAGGCAGACCGACATTAGAACCGATAAAAAACGTTTTAAAATTCTATTCTTTCCATTACTCATTCTCCACATCACCTCCTGTTTCTAAAAATTCAAAGCTTCTTCCTCCGGAAGTCCGTCAAGGATGGGCGCTGATTCCGGTCCGGCAATAAAGCCGCCGGTTTCCTGATGATAAAATCCAGTTCCACTGGCTCCATTTTTCCACTGAGGCTTCTTCTCATCTTCCACTCTTGCAGCAAACCTTCCATTGATCATCAACAGCCATCCTCCGTCCCGGTCTTTGACTGCGTGGTTCTTCCCTGACACGATCTTTCCGTTTGTATTGACCACACGGTAGGAAGCCCCCTCTTTGACAACGCCATATCCAAAATCTCTGTCCGCTTCCAGTCTCAAGCCATTAATATAGAAAGAATCTCTCATTCGTTCCAGCTTATTGCGGTTGCCGCAGGCAATCCCATTACTCCTGAATCCAAAGGTAAATACGCCGTCCTCCAGTTCCACCTTCAGATCATATCCCGTCTGCATGGAACCATCATTCAGCTCATCCGGGGAAAAGAGATACAGGTCTGCTTTTTCAATTCCATGGATATCACCATCTTTGAACGCCTGGGACGACCAGGCATTGGGGTCATATTGGGCCACAAAGTTATCGCGGTTATCAAAAAGCACAAAGCCGGTCTGCATTCTTCCCAGACCGTCAAATGCGTAGTAACGGTCCTTAACTTTTCTGATTCTGTTGCGGTATACCTCTCCCTTATGATCAGTTCTCCACCAGCTGTACTCACCGTCATCGAAATCATGTTCCAGAAGGTTTTCCGACGGATACATCCAGAACCAGGAATCTTTTAATAGCTTTCCGCCATCGTAACCTGCAAAAAACTTAGCCGACCCATCGCTGACAGGTGTACCTTTATCCGCATTGCTGACGCTGGCCACCTTGGTCCACCAGGGAATCATAATTCCATATTCATCAAATCCGTACGTTCCCCCGTCAATTTCCATCTGCTTCAAACGGATTCCGTTGCTTTTCACCTTTTTGTGACGGTCATTGAAATACAGCCATACCTGGTTATATTCCCGATAGTCTCTTCCACTATAAACACTGGTTAAATCCTCCAGCCCCTCCAATCCCAGGCTCTCGTAATCCAGCCAGTAATTCTTCTTTAAAGCGCCGTCTTCCGCTGCAAAGTACTCGCCTTCCTCAAGGGGGTTCATCCCCTCCTCCAGCGGATATCCGTCCTCATTAAACCAGCCGGTCCCCATGCGCCCGTTTTCATCGAATATATAGGTTTTACCGTCTATGGTTTTCTTAAATGACGAAGACGAGGTTCTGCGGTATGCCTTGCCGTTGCTGCCAAAGTAGTACCATCCTGCTTCATGGCCCTGGTTATCCGCAGTCTCTATAAAAACCCATTCTTGTTCAGCCCGTTTACCAGCTTCATCTACGTAAAACAGACCGCTGCCCAGTTCAATAAAACAGCTTCTTTTCATGGTTCCGTCGCTGCCCAGATAGAACCAGGAGTCCTTGGACTTCCGCCATGTGTTTTGTACCGGAACATCATCTCTGTCCAGATACCTCCACTCACCTTCGCTCTTCGTCCATCCTTCCACCGCGTATGCAGTTTCCGCCCTTATTCCGGCAAGACCAGCAGATGCAAGTATCAGGGCCGAGGCCATGACAATTAATCTCCTTTTTTCCATCCTGCTATCCTTTCAATAAAAATTTTATCTATATAAACCCTTGATCGGGATTGTTGTAGGGATTACAACAGAATATCTATTTTGTTGTAAACATGGAAAAGGGCAGGACAAAACATCTGGAAATTAAGAACTATTTGAGAAAAATACGGTGACTTACCGTTACAAAAATCCGATTGAGAAAATACTAATAAATCAGGCCCGGCTCTAAAACAGAGTCTGGTCTGATTGTGATGTCGGATTTTAAAGAAATATGTAGAAATTTTTAATATTATGTAGTATACTGAGTTCAATATGATAGAAGCATATGATACAAAGTTATGACTTATATCATTCGATTACAACAAAATAGATATTCTGTTGTACGGTGCTGCAATCAGTTTCATGTTATCAAGCTGTTTCCTGTGTTCTAAGCTGCTTTCTATGGTATAGATCCGTGTCGTGTTAATATCTCTATGTCCCAGTATATCTGCCAATTTAGACAAATCCTTGGTCATTGCATAGTAAGTTCTTGCAAACAGGTGCCTTAAATTATGGGGAAATATCTTTTCACTGCCCACGCCGGCTTTCCCTCCCAGCGCTTTCATCTCACGCCAGATATTGCTCCTGTCCAGGGCTCTTCCGCTTCTTGTCACAAATATCATACCGCTTTCTATCCCTTTCCGTCTGGCATAATCCGTCAATATGGCACACAGCCGCTTTGCCAGAAGAACGGTGCGTATTTTGCCCTTACAGTTTACTTCCGCCTGGCCTCTCCTGACTGCCTTTACCGTTATAAATTCCAGTTCCGATACCCGGATTCCGCTGGAACAGATGGTTTCCAGCAGCAGGGCCAGTCTCTCATTTCCATTTGCGGCAGCTGTTTTTACCAGACGCTGGTACTCCTGCTTGGAAAGTTCCCTGTTTTCCGGACAAAAGGTGTTCTTGCTGATTTTTAAGAATCTGGCCCGGCACTCCTTCCAATCGCAGAACATAAAGAAACCGTTTAATGCTGCCAGCGCCGTATTTACGGTTGACGGCGCCATCCTGTCACACAGAACGCTTTTCCACAGAATAACCATCTCTTTTGTAATCGTCCGTTTTTCTGCGTACCCGTGAAACTGGGTAAGATAAAAACGATATTTCTGTATGGTTTCCCTGCTCCTCTCACAGCGTTCCAGCCAAATACAATATTCGTCAATCAACTCTTCTGTTATTACCCTTGTCTGCTCTTTTTTCATGGTTGCCTCCTGATGTTTTTATTTATAAGTAATATACCCGGGCAGATACAAACCATTCCCTACATTATAAAAGAGAACCGGATTTTTGTATATAAGTATCGTAAAATTATTTTCGTCAGTTTCCGCCTCCGTTTCCTGACAGTCCTCTTGTTGACTTCTTTGCTATCTGTTATAATGAAGCCATCACGACAGAAGAAGGTGTTGACATGAATAAAAATCCCGTCACTGAAGCCAGGATCATACAACTGACTATGGAAGTTGTCCACAGCTTTTACCAGCGGCAGCCGGATACCGCCACCGTGCCCATGACGGACGATTTTATGTGGATTGGCGCCAATGATTTTCAATGGTGTGAAAATCTGGCAGACTTTAACCGAATCACAGAGAATGAATATGGGAAATCTCCTGTTATTCTCTCTGATGAAGAATTTCACCTGCTGTTTCACGAGAGAAATGTATGGGTTGTCTATGGACGTTATATAGTCTCCAGTGCTGCGAAGAACGGTTCTGCCATTGATTCTTATGTTCGTGGAACCTATGTCTGGAGGAAGATCAACGGGAGAGTTCAACTGGTCCATGCCCATAGCTCCAATGCGGGGGCGGTTGAAGAGCAGATCGCTGGGGAAAGTCCGATTGTTGATTATTTAAAACATATGAATCCTCTCAATCCCTACATAGATAAAATATCATTCCGCGACAGGGACGGCGGGCACCGGTATTTGTTTCCGGGTGAAATTCTTTATATCAAGGCGGAGGGCCAGCGCTCCCGCGTTTTCCTGAAACATGGGGAGTTTCAGGCTACCGGTATTCTGGCCTCCCACGAGGAGAAACTGCCGGCTTATTTTAAGCGTGTTCAGAAAAGTTATGTGGTTAATACTTATTATATTGAATCGATTTATCGGTATAAGGCGATTTTGACGGACGGCCGGGAGGTGCCGGTTGGTAAGGACTGGTATATGGAGTTGAAGCAGTGGATGCGTGAAGGGGGGCGGCTTACATAGGTGTAATATAGGTGTAAAATGTTTATCACGACTGCTTGAGGTTTTTCATATGATATGGTAAAGTAAATAAACTCTTTGCACTGCATTACATTCTTTTACAGAATGCGAGATCAACAGTACAAACTGAGCAGGCAATAATCTTTATGATTGTGGGGCCGGGCCAATCACGGCAGCAGGGTGCAAATGCACACCTGTGGGACAGTTGTATGTTCCGCAGGTGTGTTTTTTATACCCTTTTGGAACGATTATATCTCAATCAGGTGCTTATAAGAGGAATCATCATCACCGCGAACAGCGATAGAAGGAGGATTCTGATATGAAAAGCAGCAGAAAAAGAAACGCTGAAATGAATTCGGAACAAGGGAAAGTGAATGAGCAGACAGTAATCCGAAATCTGTCTCTCGTGAGTGTGGCCGGCAACACGCTGTTGTCCGGCATTAAGATCATAGCCGGAATTGTGGGGCATTCCGGGGCCATGATTTCGGATGCTGTTCACTCCTTTTCTGATGTGCTTACCACTCTTATTGCGTATGTAGGTGTAAAAATCTCCAGGAAAGAGGCAGACCAGGCGCATCCTTATGGCCATGAACGCATGGAATGTGTTGCATCCCTGCTTTTAAGCCTGTTGCTGATGGCCACGGGTGTGGGGATCGGGATGGTTGGTTTGAAGAATATTATTTCCGGGAATTATGAAACGCTTGAGGTTCCCGGGGCGATTGCTCTTGCTGCCGCTATCGTATCGATTGTTGAGAAGGAAGCAATGTTCTGGTATACCAGGCACTTTGCAAGGCTTATTCATTCGGAGGCATTTATGGCGGATGCATGGCATCATCGTTCCGACGCTTTTTCGTCTGTGGGCTCTTTGATCGGCATTATAGGTGCTAGGCTTGGTTTTCCGGTGCTGGACTCTGTTGCCAGCGTGGGGATTTGTCTGTTTATTTTGAAAGTTGGGTATGATATCCTGAAGGATGCTATTGCAAAAATGCTGGACACTTCCTGTAACCAGGCTTATGAGAGGAATTTGTGTGAGCTTATTGAGGCCCAGGACGATGTTGTCTGTGTGGATTTGCTGCGCACGAGGATGTTTGGCAGTAAAGTCTATGTTGACTTGGAAATCGAGGTGGACGGCAATATGCTCTTGCTGGATAGTCATGCGGTGGCCGAACGGGTTCATAATCTTGTGGAAATGAAATATCCGGAGATTAAACATATTATGATTCATGTGAATCCGGCGGGAGGGGCGTTGGAGGCGTAGGAGGAGTCCGCAGTGCACGCTCGATTCCGCTGCGCTCCATCTCGCTCACGGGCGTTCGCCCTATAAAAAATAGAGAGGATCATTTTACTTATGTGCTAGCACAACGTAAATTGATCCTCTCTATTTTTTGCACTGCTCACTGCTAGCGTGAAAATTGGCTCTCATACAGCCTATAATACTCGCCTTTTAATCCCATCAACTCCTCATGCGTCCCCTCTTCCATCACATCTCCATGATCTATCACAAAGATCCTATCCGCTTTCCTGATCGTTGAGAGACGGTGGGCTATTACAAATGACGTTCTTCCTTTTAACAAAACCTCAATCCCTTTCTGCACCAGTAATTCCGTATGCGTATCGATACTCGATGTTGCTTCATCCAATATTAAGATCCTCGGGTCGGAGACCATGGTTCTTGCGAAGGCTAGTAATTGGCGTTGGCCAATTGACAGTCGGGCGCCTCGTTCGCTGATTTGGGTGTCGTATCCGTGTTCTAAATTCATGATGAACTCATGCGCGTTTACCGCTTTGGCGGCGGCGATGATTTCGGCATCGGTGGCTTCCAGGCGGCCGTATCTGATATTGTCCCGGATGGTGCCCGAGAATAGGAAATTGTCCTGGGTCATGATGCCCATTTGGCGGCGGAGGCTTTTGATGGTGACATCCTGGACGTCGTGGCCGTCAATGTAGACATGGCCTGAGGTTACATCGTAGAAACGGCTGATCAGATTCACAATCGTGGTTTTGCCGGCCCCGGTGGGGCCTACTAAGGCGATGGTCTCGCCGGGGCGGATTCGGAAATTGACATTTTCCAGAATCATGCGCTCCGGTTCATCCTGGTAAGCGAAGGAAACGTGTTCGAAAGAAACCTCTCCCTGGATATCCGGGAGTTCTCCCGCCCCTTCCCGGTCGACGATGTCGGCGTTGGTGTCCATGATATCAAAAATACGTTCGGCGCCGGAAATGTTGGTCACCAGTTTGTTGTAGAAATTGGCCAGGTTCCGAATGGGACTCCAGAACATGGCAATGTAGGTGGAAAAGGCAAGGAAGGTACCGATTCCGATCTCCTCGACGCCTACAATCTCAATACCGATATAATATAGAAGGAATCCCCCTAAGCCCCAGGTGATCTCCACCACCGGGCCGAAGCCGTCGGCCAGACGCACGGCGTCCAGAAATGCCTGCCGGTGTTCCCTGATCAATTCCCGGAACTCCTGTCTGGTCTCCGTTTCCGCCGCAAAGCTCTGCACAATCTTAATACCGGATAAATCCTCGTGGACGTAGGCATTTAAGTTGGAGGTCTTCTTCCGGAAGACCTGCCAGCGTCTGTGGGCGCGCACCTCGATGAACATCATACCCAACAGAAGAAGCGGCAGGGTCAGAAGCGCAGCTAAGGCCAGCTTGTAATTCTTGATTACCATGATGATGGCTACACACACCACCGTCAGCATGTCGGGGATCAGCTGGGTAACGCTGTCAGACAGCACATCCTTTAAGGAGTTCACGTCCCCGATGATACGGGCCAGGATTTTTCCGGTGGGCCGGCTGTCGAAGAAATGAAAACTCAGGCTTTGGATATGCACGTACAGTTCCTCCCGGATCGTCACCAGCACCTGGTTGGAGACATCCGCCATGATATACATGCGGGCCTTGGTTCCGGCAAGAAAGATGACAAACAGAACCATGGCGCCTGCCCCAAGCTCTAACAGCCCTCTCACGTCGCCGTTTGCCACGCACACATTGATGGCATATTCCATCAGCAGCGGCGCTGAAATGCTGATAGCGATGGTGACCGCCATGATTCCCAGCACGATCACAATCTGTTTCTTATAGGCAAATAAATATTTGTATAGGCGAAGCAGCGTTTCTTTTTTCAGTACTTCTTTCTGCTCTTCGTCCATTCTGCTTGCGTTTACTGACATACTGCTTCCTCCTCTCCACCTTTCCCTGCCTGCGGCTGCGGGCTTGGACTCTCCCCGTATTGCACCTGATAGGTCTTGTAATACTGGCCCTTCAGAGCCATCAGCTCCTCGTGGGTCCCTCTCTCAATGATTCTTCCGCCATCCAGAATCAGAATTTCATCGGCATGGCGCACCGCTGAGATCCGGTGGGCGATGATGATCTTGGAGCTGTCCTTCATACTGCTTAAATGTCCCTCAATCACCTTCTCCGTCTCCATATCGAGAGCCGATGTGGAGTCGTCCAGAATCAGAATCGGGGCCTCTTTTGCCATAGCCCTGGCAATGCTGATTCGCTGCTTCTGCCCGCCGGACAAGCCTACGCCCCGCTCGCCGATCACCGTGTCATACTGCTCCGTCAGCTTGACGATGAACTCGCTGGCGCCGGAACGGAGGGAAGCGGTCTCCACACTCTCCCACGGCACCACGTCCTTACCTCCGGTCTTGATATTCTCCGCGATACTGTCGGAGAACAGGAACACATCCTGCATCACCACGGCAGTGCTGCTTCGAAGCTTCTTGAGCGGCAGCCGGCGGATATCCGTCCCATCCAGGAGTATGCGCCCTCTTGACACATCGTAAAACCGCTGGATTAAGTTCACCACCGAGGTTTTCCCGGAGCCGGTCACACCCATAATTCCCAGAGTTCCTCCTTTTTTCAGAGAAAACGTGATATCTGAGAGAATCCGGTTTCCATATAAATCAAAATCCACATGGTCGAAGGCCAGCCGGCCCTCGATCTTCTCCGGCTCCTCCGGCATTTCCGGCTCCCGGATATCCGGCTCCTCAGCCATAATCTTCTTGATCTTCCGGTTGGAAGCCATGGCAGCCGCAAAGTCGTTGGACAGCCAGCCGATCATCTCCATGGGCCAGATAATGTTGTTGGCGTACTCGGAAAATGCCCCCAGCTGACCGATGGTAATCCGCCCGCGAATCACCAGGATGCCGCCAAACACGATGACCGACAGCAGCAGCACTTTGGAGAGAAAGGAAATCCCCGGCTGGTACTTCGCCAGAAACCGGGCCTGGTCCATGTTCAGCTTGTAGAACCGGTGGTTGTGCTTCTTGAATTTTTCAATCTCATACTCTTCCCTGGCAAATGCTTTCACAGTCCGGACACCTGCCAGGTTTTCCTGAGCCACCGTATTTAACTCGGCGGTCTCCTCGCTGATCTTGTCATAGACAGTGCCGAGTCCATTTTCCATCTTGATGGCGCTCCAGGCAATCAGCGGCATGATGAGCACCGGCACCAGGGTCAGGATCGGGCTGATGCGATACATACACACCATCACGATGGCGGTGTGAATGGTACATTCCAGAATCAGCATGCTGACAAACCCGCAGGCATTCCAAATCCGGTCCACATCGTCCTTCACCCGGGCCATCAGTTCTCCGGTGTTGTGGCTGTCAAAGTACCCCATGGACAAGGTCTGAATGTGATCAAACAAATCCTTTCTCAAGCTGCTGCCAATCCCCACAGCCGAATAGTCGAAAATAAATTCCTTCACATACTGGAAAACCGCCCGTCCAAAACCGATCCCGAGCAGCCCCAGCAGCAGCTGGAACAGAATCTTCCTCTGCCCTCCCACAATCACATCGTCAATGATATGCCTGGTGATCTGCGGCGCCAGCGCGTCCAGCAGAATACTGACCACCATGGCGACGATGGCAATGACGTAGAGCAGGAAATATTTTCGGATATATTTCCATAAATTCTTCATAACAGTTCTCCCCCTTCATAATTGATCATAAAAACAGCGCGTAAAAAAGTCCATAATACGGTCTTTTCACGCGCTGTTTCCTCAAACCTGTGCATAAAAAATGACCGCGGCCCATGCAGCTGCGGTCTCTATAAGCTTATGATCCACTTGCTTCTGATGTCTTTTATGTGATCTCCATCAAAATCAGTGTCCACAATCCATGAGGCAGACTGAACGGGTAGTGTTCGCCTTATCATTCCATCTATCGCTGCTGATTCCAAAATCGCCGCTGTTGATTCCTTTGCCATTCACGTTAAATATACGTTTCATAATTCTGCCTCCTTTCATTTTTATATAGTATTATCTGGAAATTTGGATTCCTTGTTCTAGGATACAGCTACTTGGGGTATCTGTCAAGCACTTTTAAACATCTGTTCTCAGATTTCTTTCAGAAGAATATCCCGCAGATAGCCGCCGTACTTTTCTTTTGTCGCTACAACATGGTAGCCCTGGCGCAGCACGTTGTCCCGGCTGTAACGGTTTTCCGGGTGGACGGTGCACATGAGATAGCGGTAGCCGGAAGCCCTCAATTCCTCCTCCGCCGCCTGCATCATCCGGTACTGGAGCCGGTTCCCCCGAAACTCCGGCAGAATCGCCATGGACTCCATATGGGCCACCTTTGGAAGTTCCTCCTCCGCCAAGCCGATCTCCCGCCCCAAATTCTCCTCCCCGGTTCCGGGAAATGTCACCATAAAGACTGCCGCCATGGTTTTGGTGGACGGTTCCAGCGCTTTGTAAACCACGCCTTTGCCCGTGCTCAGCATCCGGGAGGTGTACTCCGCATTGTCCGCTACATACCACTCTTTCTGTTCCATCTGGTCCCACACGTTCTGTATCAGATCTGCAACCGCCTCCGCCTCGCAGACGAGCGCCTTTTCCAATAGAAATTCCATATCCAACAAACCCCTTTCTGCCTCATTAAAAATTCTGTCTTGTGAATTCTGATTCATGAACTCTGTACTGCGTATTCTATGTTATGCGCCCCGCTGACTCTCTATACCCGCAGCATCCGGTAGCCGATTCCCACGTGGGTCTGGATGTATTGGGGCGAATTTTCGTCCTTTTCCAATTTTTTGCGCAGTGTCGCCATAAACACCCGAAGGGACGCAACGTCATTGTCCCAGGAGCTGCCCCAGATTTCTTTTGTGATATAGGAATGGGTCAATACTTTTCCCACATTTTTCGCAAGCAGGCACAGAAGTTTATACTCGATGGGGGTCAAATGAAGCTCCTCCTCATTCAGATACACACAGCCTGCGGAATAGTCTATCTTCAAGCCTCCATTTTCAAATACCGAGGTCTCCGCCCCCGCGCTGCTGGCATAGTAACTCAGCCGCCGGAAGGTGACCCGGAGTCTTGCCAAAAGCTCCTCCACGGAAAATGGCTTCGTCAGATAATCGTCAGCCCCGGCGTCCAGCGCCTCAATCTTATCCGTCTCCTCGCTCCTGGCGCTGATCACGATAATGGGCATACTGGACCAGGAGCGGATTTTCCTGATAAGTTCCACCCCGTCCATATCCGGCAGTCCCAGATCCAGCAGCACCACATCCGGGTTATGGGAAACGGCCTCCATCAGGGCTGTCTCCCCATTTCCCGCCGTGCGGTGTTTATAATTATGCGTCTCCAGCGTGGTGGAAATCAGATTGCGGATCGCCGCATCGTCCTCCACCACCAGTACCAGTGGTTTATTCACGAAGTCTTACCTCCTCTATGGGCAGTGTAAAGCGGAAAATGCTTCCTGCCGGTTGATTGTCAAGTACCAGTATCTCTCCGCCGTGAGCCGAGATAATCGACTTGCACAGCGCCAGCCCCAGCCCCAGACTGCGGCGGCTGTCCACCGCGCCTTTGTTCAGCGTGTAGAACATGTCAAATATATTCGTCTTCTCGCCATCGGGGATACCCGGTCCGTTATCCCCAATCTCCACTACCGCCATGCCATCCTGTTTCTTCGTCGTGATCACAATCTCGGAACCGGGCGGTGTGTATTTGACAGCATTATTGATGATATTAATCATGACCTGGATCACCAGCTGGGCATCCGCCCTCACCAGTATGAATTCCTCCTCCTGGCGGACGATGATTTTGTGTTCCACGCTCTTGCGGTTGATGTGGCGTAGCGCTTCTGAAACCACATCATCCAAAAGCTCCGCCGACAGCCGCAGCTTCATCGTTCCGTCCTCAATTCTGGTGACGGAGAGGAGATTCTCTACCAGGTTGATCAGCCACAGGGAATCATCGTAGATATCCTGATATAAAAGCCCTCTCTGCTCCCGGTCCATATCGTCCGCATTTGCCAGCAGAATGCCTGCATTTCCAGAGATGGAGGTAAGCGGAGTCCGCAGATCATGGGAAATGGAGCGCAGCAGATTGGCCCGCAGCTGCTCGTTCTTCGCCACCAGCATACTCTGTTCCCGCTCCCGAAGAGCGATCTCATTTTCCAGCGCCAGCGCGCACTCCCCGAGAATCGACCGCACCACGCTGCCCTCAAATCCTTCTAACGGCTCCTCTCCCATGGAAATGCCCACCACCGCGTAGCTTTTATCCTTTGAACTCACCGGCAGATACAGATACCCCGCATCCCGGTACATGTCCGTAAATGCTCCGGCTCGTTTCCGGTTCTGAAACACCCAGGCCGCCACTGCCCGCTCTGCCGCCTGCTGGTAGTCCTCCAAGCTGGCTGCCTCCGCGGTTCCGGTTCCATCTTTCACCGGCTTTTCATATTCCACTGCCGCGGGTCCGGCTTCCTCCGGCCTTTTATCCCCCGCCTTAATGAGCATCGGTTCCCCCAGTTTTCCCTCCTCCGCTAAGTAAACCACCACATCTCTCTTCAGCAGTTTCACCAATTGGTCCGCCACCACCGTTCCTATCAGTTCAAGACCCTTTCCCTTCTGGATCAGCTGGTTGGTCTCCAGCAGAATCTTCGTCCGGTAAGCCGCCTCCGACGCGTCTTTCGTCTGCTGCTTCATCCGGACCGCCAGCGTACTTGCAATGAACGCCGACAAAAACATGGTAAGAAACGTGACAGGATAATCGTCATTGTAAGCCTTCAGCGTATAATAAGGCACTGTAAAAAAATAGTTAAACGCCAGCACACTTACCAGCGACGACACCAGACTGTATACCCGCCTCTGGGTACACACCGCCGTCAACAGCACTCCCAGAATATAAACCATGATAATATTCGCTTCCGAAAACCCCAGTTCCCGGAACACCTGCCCTAAAAGCGTCGCCAGCACCAGCAACAGCACGCTTCTAACCACATCCCGCGCGACAACCCGCCTCGAGGAAAACCGCTCCATCCCGTCACCTCCCTTTATCATAAGGACCTCGCCAAGTGTTCACATTATAACACAAAATCCTCACCCCGTCCCCTCATTTCCCATCTTTATGCAATCTTAATACCACACCTCAAACTCCAATCCTATGCTAATCCATCATCCTTTATAATAAAATTATAGGAGGTGGATGATATGTTAAATATTATTTTAATAGTAACCTTACTCGCCATGGCACTGCTAGGCTATCGGCTCATGACCCGCCTGGATGTCTTCCTATCATCCGGTGACCTTCACCCTTACTGGGATGCAACGGATGAGATTAAGCACCAAAAGAAACGTGCGGCATAGAAAAGATTAAGAGAGGGTGCCAACATCGGTGACCCTCTCTTATCTAAAATACAGTTAGATTGAATTCATCTCTATTTAACAAATTTTCGATTTCTATTTTACTTCTGAAGATTTCCCAATAGAAATCTATATCATTTATTAAAGAAATTCCATTTTGTAGCCGAATATAATGCCCGCTCAGCAAACAAAGAAATCGAAGTTCTTATGAGAAAACGTGTGGAAGAATTTGAAAAATTACATGGAAAAATTAATTCTCATTAGTTTATAAATTTTTACGCCGTCACAATGCCGTCATCCGGATTTATCGACATTATTTTGACTGTATAATGAGGGCATAATGAGAGTAGGAGGTGTTAATTATAACATCTAATAACAGTAAATTCACAATTCGAACTGACTCAGAACTTTTAAAAAAATTTCGCATCGTTGCAGATTTCAATGCACGCTCAGCCAATAGGGAAATCGAAGTTCTAATGAAAAAACATGTAGATGAATTTGAGAGGGAACACGGCAAAATCGAACCTGATTCACAATAAAAATATCGAATAACATCCCTTTTGTTAAACTATCATATCTTCCAATTAGTGCCATACGTGAATTACAAACTATTCTTTCACAAACACCCACTGCCGCTCCGTCGACATCTCCCCGCGGTAGCGGTATCCGCCTTCCTCAAAATGCTTGATCTCTTCCACATCCTCCACCTGATGTTCCGCCATCCAGCGAACCATCCCGCCGCGGGCTATTTTGGCGGCGGTGGCTTTGACTTTGGGTTTGCCGTCTTTTTCTTCGGCGAAAACGCAGGTGATGAATCTTGTATCTGGCTCTATGTAGGGTTCTACTGCTTTGCTGTATTCTTTTGAGGCCAGATTGAGGATGGTCTTATCACTTCCAGCCAGATGGCGGTACAACTTGTCTCCCCAAAATTCGTAGAGATCCCGGCAGCCATCTGCCGGGAGTCTCGCCTGCATTTCCAGGCGGTAGGGAACGACGCCGTCACTGGCGGCCAACACTCCGTAGAAGCCGCTTAAGATGCACAGATGACGGTTTACATAATCCCACTGGGCTGATGTAAATACATTGGGAGCCATAGACTGGTATTGGATGCCCACATAGGACAATACCGCTGGCGTCAGCCGCTCCTCCAGCTTCATATCCTGATAACGCTCATAATTCAACCTGGTAATGTCGTCGTTGGCGGCAAACAGTTTCTGCAGCTCCCCGAAGGAATATCCCCGCACAACCTCCAGCAGCCGCTTCGTCTCTTCTAGATAAACCGGCACGGACGCCGCTTCCATATAGTCCGTATCTACCCGCATCTTTTTTGCGGGCGAAATGATAATCTTCATGATTGTTCCATTCTCCTATTTTTTCTTTGGCGCGTAATCCTTCATGCCCTCGATGGCCCCGCCGGCGATGGCCCACAGGTACAGGCTTGCCACCGTCCCATAAGGGGAATAACGCCTCCGGTATTTTTCAAACAGCGTTCTATCGATCTTCCGGTGATGATACAGCATCCGCAGCCCCCGTTTAATCGCCAAGTCTCCATAACTGAACACGTCCGGTCTCTGCATGGAAAATGTCATCAGCATCTCCGCCGTCCACACCCCGACGCCTTTCAACCCTGCCAGTTCCAGGCAGACCTCCTCATCGCTCATATCATGCAGCGCCTCCAGATTCAGTTCTCCATCCAGTACTTTCTCCGCCGCGTTCTTGATATACCCCGCCTTCCGAAAGGAAATCCCAAAGGCCTGCAAGGTTTCCAGCGGACAGTCCCCGATGGTCTCCGGCGTCACTTCTCCCAGGCTGTCGCACATCCGTTTCCAGATCGTCTGTCCGGCTTTTGTAGAGATCTGCTGATCCACGATGGAGCCGACCAGGGCCCCGAACAAATCCGGATTCACCTTCCGCTCCACATGTCCGATCCGGTCCATCGCCGCCCCCAGTACCGGATCTTTTTTCTTTAAATATTGAATTTCTTCTTCCCCGTATTCAAAAAACGCCATATCACGTTACTCCCTGTCTTTAAGATCTCCATTGTCTATGATGTCAAGTGTTCACATTATATCATACTCCAATCCGTATCTCCACCCTTGTCACATATTCGTTCATGGAAGATATTGCAAACTCATTCAATCCCATCTCATAGCAGTTTCCTTCCAGCTCCAGTCCATGATCATCTGCATATTCTAACATTTGCCGATACAGCCCGGGGATGCGGGACCAATCTCCGACGCAGTAGCCGCAGAGATAGTTTCCCTCCGGCTTCACCTCCAGAGAACTCTTTTTGGGTGGCGCATAGATTGGTGTAAAGACACCGTCATAAATCTCAAAGCTGCCCTCCCTGGCCTTTTTTAACGACAGATAGCTTCCGCAGGAACTCTTAAACCGGTTGTATTCCCAGGCGGTTTGAATATGCGCTATGATCTGCTTCATTTCCTCCGGCTCCACGTCACCCAGCTGCATGGGAGTCAGCAGCAGATACTCCTTCCCCCTCCAGGCCGTCTCCATCTTTCCGTCGTATATATCTTCGCAGAGAACCAGCGACTCCTGCATATCCCGAAACAATGTTTTCAGCTGTTTCAGCCTTTTGATCTGACTGTCAATCTCCTGAAGCTTCTGGGAAGATATCTCCATAAATCCGGCTGTGTTGGGACATTTCACATAGTCTTTGATTTCCTCAATGGACATCCCCAGTTCCCGCAGGGTAAGAATATGTTCAAGCTCTGCATGTAAGTATAATACCGATACTCATTGTCCCCCTTCTTCACCGGTGAAAACAGTCCAATCTCATCATAATAATGCAGAGTCCGCTTATTCAAATGGTGCATCTTTGCAAACTGGCCCGTCGTGAAAAGCATCTCTTCCCTCATCATGTTCCCACACCTCCAAATTTACCTATTGACATTACAGTTACTGTATCCTTTATTCTAACTATATCAAAACAACAAGCAACAGTAAAGGAGATTAGCGATCATGGAACATAACATTACATTTCGACCATTTAGGCGGGAGGACGCGGCAAACCTGGAGGATATTATCCGAAAGACCTGGAAGTATGACTGCTTCTGCTCCCCGAAGACAGCTAAGCGGCTGGCCAGAGTCTATCTGGCTAATTGCTGCTCCAATCAGACTTTTACACAGGTGGCTGTTAAAGATGGCAGAACCGTCGGGGTGATCATGGGGAGAAATAAGGACAAACGGCCTTCCAAACATTTTGCCCTGCGGCGTCTCTGGTCTCTTCTGGCTCTTCTGTCCAGCAGGGAGGGCCGGATGGCGGCCAAGGCATTTTCCCATGTGGACGGCGTGGATCAGGCGCTGCTGGCGGAGCAGAAGAAGGATTTCCAGGGGGAACTGGCTTTCTTTGTCCTCAGTGAGGACTGCCGGGGGACCGGAATCGGGAAAGCGCTGTTTGGACGGCTGCTTGACTATATGAAAAGCCAGGACATTGACAATTTTTATCTCTACACCGACAGCAGCTGCAATTATGGTTTTTACGAGCACCAGGGAATGGTGCGGCGGGGGGAAATGATCTGCACGCTTCCCATCGGCGTTGAGAATAAGATGTCATTTTTTCTGTATGAATATCTTCCGGCCCATTGACATTTCCGAAAACGTCCGCTATAATACATGCTGTTCACTCGGAGGGTGAGCCATTCGTGATGAAATGGCAAGCTGGATAAGGTGGCAGGCTGAGACGCCCGCTGGCTTATCCGGCTTTTTTTGTATCATGAAAAACCAAAGGAGAGAAAACATCATGGATTTACAACATGGAAACATCAAACGAATCTACTTCAATTACTTGAGCGCCGCCTTCGGCAGCGCCCTGATCAGTTCCATATACAGCCTGGTCGATATGGCCATGGTGGGCCAGTATCAGGGGCCGGGCGGCACCGCCGCCCTGGCTGTCGTGGCTCCGGTGTGGAATATCATATACAGCCTGGGACTGCTGACCGGTATCGGCGGTTCCGTCTTATATAGCGCCGCCAAGGGGAAGGGCGAGGACCAAAAGCGGAATGAATACTTCACCACCGCTGTTCTTGGCACACTGCTTCTGGCTGTTATCAGCTGGCTTGCCATCATTTTTTATGACGCCCGGATGCTGACGCTGTTTGGCGCAGAGCAGACGCTGCTTCCGCTATCCAGACAATACCTTCTGCCTGTGAAATTTGCGGTGCCTTTATTCCTGTTCAACCAGATGCTGGCGGCCTTTTTGAGAAATGACAACAGTCCCGCACTGGCAACGGCGGCTGTGCTGGCAGGGGGAATCTTCAATATCTTCGGCGATTATTTCTTTGTGTTTACGCTGGATATGGGCATCATGGGAGCCGGTCTCGCCACGGCGGCCGGCGCGCTCATTACCTTTCTGGTCATGATCTCCCACTTTTTCACGTCCAGAAATACGTTGAGGCTGGCGCTCCCGTCACAGGTCATATCACAGTTTCGCCAGATCCTGGTCACCGGATTCTCCACCTTTTTTATTGACGTGGCCATGGGAATTCTCACCATGCTGTTTAACCGCCAGATTATCCGGTACTTAGGCACGGACGCGCTGTCTGTCTACGGTGTGATCGTCAACATCAGCACCATTGTCCAGTGCTGCGCGTACAGCATCGGGCAGGCGGCCCAGCCCATCATCTCCATCAATTTCGGTGCGGGAAAATGGTCCCGGATTGCAACGACTTTAAAATACGCGCTGTATACGGTATGTTTTTTCAGCCTGGCATGGACAGCGGTGGGGTTTGCATTTCCACAGGAGATTGTCCGCATTTTCATGCGGCCGACTGATGAAATCCTTCGGATTGCCCCGTTTATTATCAGAAGCTATGCCCTCTCTTTCCTGCTGCTCCCGTTGAATATTTTTTCGACCTACTACTTCCAGTCTGTGATGAAGCCTTTCGCGTCCTTTTTTGTCTCCGTGTCAAGGGGACTGGTGGTAAGCGGCCTTTTGATCTATGCTCTGCCCATGATGGTAAGCCCGGATTCTATCTGGTTCGCCATGCCGGTAACGGAAGTTCTTGTGGCAGTGCCGGTGATGTTTCTGATTGCCAGGTACACAAAAGCCGGCCTGGCCCGCAGCGTGGAAATGGCGTAGGTGAAATGGCGTAGGCACCGGGCAAAAATAGGGTCCAAAAACGGCATCAGAAGCGGTTGATCCGTACTTCTGATGCCGTTTTATTGAAACTTAATTTAATTAAAGCAAATCACCGGTATTCCCGTATAAACCAGCTCATACAAATCCTTCGCCTTCACCGGCGGCAGATTGATACAGCCGTGGCTACCGTTGGTTTTATAGATGGTTCCGCCGAATTGGCCGCGCCAGTTGGCATCATGGAGTCCGATACCGCCGTTGAACGGCATCCAGAAATCCACGTAACTCTCATACTCATAAGTCCCATCGGCTTTCTTCGCGCCTCGCAGGACGCGGCTTTTTTCTTTGTAGGTCAGGCTGTATATGCCCTCCGGTGTGGTGTAGTTCTTGGAAACATTTCCGGTCACACAGCCGGAACTCCACACCAAATCACCGTTTTGGAACATGGATACATACTGGGAACCCAAATCAATCTCCACGTATGTATTCCCCCAGTCAGGCGACGTCCGGCTGGCCGCCTTCTTCGCGTACAGCGGCTCCCGCGTCTGGCTCCGGCCCGTGCGGATGGCGGCAATCAGCGCGTCAATCTCCCCAGCCTGGTCGATCTGCCAGCCATAAGGGCCGGTCAGCTCCACATCTTTTCCTGTGGACGTGTGGTATACACGCTTCCTGCCGGCCGTGTCATACTTTTCTGCCAGCATTGCCACGTAAGCGGCTGCTGACTCACGGTTCACACGGATTTCCCCATTCTCGGTTCCGGTCAGCCAGGTGCAGATCGTTTCCCCCGTCAGCACCTCCGTCACTGCCTTCCCGGATGCGGCTGTCGAAGCGGCCTCTTCGCCGGAACCTGCTGTCTCTCCGTCTTCTGCCGTGCTGCCCCCGGTTCCTTCTGTCCCACTGCCTGTATTCCCCGATGCATCGCCGCCGGCTGTGTCAGCTCCGCTCTCTCCGGCATTCCCCGCCCCAGCCGTTTCCCCAAATGTATAGGTAATCACCATATCTCTGCACTGGTTCATCACCTGGCACTGCGTTTTTAACTTCTCATCATTAGCGGATATCTGTACCTGATTATAACAGCTGCCGCTCTCCAAGTTCACTTCCTTTGAACCGGCGGCCACGGCCGCTTTGACAAGGGCGGCCACTTTAGCCGCATCCACATCATTGCCCTGCACCTCCGGGATGATGGTAAAGGGCTGTCCCTCCTGATACTCCGACACCCTGGCGTCAACCGTCTTCACAATATCGTTTCCGCTGATACAGTTCAACTGCCCGACTGCAGCCTCCAGCGCTTTCTCGTCATAAACCGCCGGGATCTCCATGGTATGGGAATTGTCGATGGACGGCCCCCAGCGGCGGCCTGTGGCATTCTGCTCGTCCAGTATCGCCTGCAGTCCCTCCGGCACCTGTGCCGAGTATCCAAAGTCCGCTCCGGCAATCAGTTCCTTCTTTCCGCCTTTTTCCGCCACCGCAAGCTTGTAACTCTCGGTGTAGGTCTTCTGAATCTTCGCTTTCGCCTCTTTCACAGTCAACCCGCCGACGCTGATGTCATTGATGGTCGTCCCATTGACAAACTGCTCCGGCACGTCCGCCCGGGTCTCCGCCGCACATACGCCAGCCATCACCATCACGGCCAAGGCCAGCGCGCATAACCTCATCCCCGCCGCCCGGAAATAGATTCCCGTCCGGCAAAGATACCGGGCGTATCCTCCGCCCGCTTCAGTTCGTTGATCTGCGTTTTTCCAAACCCTCTTTTTTCTATCATTCCCCATCGGGTATCTCTCCACCTGCTGATTCCTCATTCTATATCTCCTGCTCTATCCTTCCGGTCATATTATTATCCGAATGTCTCTTCCAGTTCTTTTATCTTAAGATACAGCTTCGTATTCAGCGGGGCCTCCACCCCATGTTTCTTTGCCAGTTCCATAATCGTCTTCGAGAACAGATCCACCTCGGTTCTGCGCTTCGCCAGCATATCCTGCCGCATGGACGGCATAGAATCCGCATCCAGGTGATCAATGGCATCCAGCCACCGGTCAATATCCGCCTCCTTCAGTGGAATCCCCTCCAGTACGGCAATCCGCCGCACCTCCTCCATGGTCTCCCGGAATTCTTCCCGGTACGGCTGCCCCGTCTGGCAGCCCCTGTATGGAATATCATATACCGCACAGATTTGATTGATGCCACAATTCAGCATCAGCTTGCTCCACTGCTCGTAGATAATATCTTCCGCCACATGGTGGGGAATCTCCGTTTCCCGGAAAAATGCTTCCACCGCTCTCAGTTTTTCTATCTTTCTGTCATCATTTGTTCCGATGACAATCTCCCCGGTTTTGGTATAACTGACCTGATCCCCGGCTTTTACGGAATCCATCAGCTGGGCAATGGAATGAAGCACTGTCCCAGTCCCCAACGTTCTCTCCGTAATCTCCTCGCTGGTTACGCCATTTAACAGGCTCAGAACTATGGTGTCCTCCCCTACAAACGGTTTCACACTCCGCAGAGATTCCATGAGTACCGGGTATTTCACGGCAATCAGCAGTAAATCCACTTTGCCGTACTCCTGTTCTTCGCTGACATAAGTAAAGTCACAGACTTTTCCATTGCAGAATACCGGATGTTCTCGGTATTGGCCGGCCCGTTTCTGATCTGCGATAAAACAAACCCGGTCTTTCCCAAGTTTTTCATTCAGGAGATTCCCATACAGCACGCCAACCGCGCCGCGCCCAATGATCCCCACTTTTTCTATTGCCATTGTTCTCTCCTTTTCTAGCCAATTCTAACCGATTCTCTCCGTCCCTTTTTGCTGCTTTTTCACAGCCCCGCTCATCAGCACCATCCCTGCCGCCGCCACCACCGTGGATGCCGCCAGCATGACAGGAATCCCGAAACCGTCAATCAGCGCCCCTCCGCAGGAGGACCCAAGCACACCGCCCAGCGTATTGGTCATGGTCATAAAGGCCTGGCCTCTGGTGCGGTCTTTTTCTTCCATAATCATATTTACATAGTAAACCGAAGCCACCACAAACAGCGCAAACCCAAACATCTGGAGGCCCTGAATCAGATACATTCCCATCACGCTGGTGACCAGCACGGTGGCCAGCGATTTGATCAGGAAAAACAGACCTGAGATCTTCAGCCAGATATCGCAGCGCACCTTTTTCACCATCCACCCAAACAGGAACATGGTAGGCAGTTCACTGGCGGCTGCCAGCGCGATGGCCGTTCCCATGGCGGAGCTGCCGCCGCCTTTGCTCTCCATCACCTGAAAGGCAAAGTTATTGAGCATATTGTGGCTGACGAATACCAGCGTTGCCCCCAATAAAAGCGCGAAAAATCGGGGATACCGCTTGAAAAATGTCGCTTCTTGCTGCATCTTTTTGCCGGAAACCTGGTCACTATCAGGATGTTTTACAGCGTTTTCCACTGATTTGCCCATCCCAGGCACTGTCCCCTCTCCTGACCGGAAGAAGAACACCGCTGCCAGCATCAGCCCATATAGCGCCGCGATGGAAGCCGGAATTAATTCCGTTCCCACGGACACTACCAGAAATCCCGCCACGTAGGAGATCCCGGCATAGGCCAGCGAACCAATCCCCCTGGCCAGTCCAAAGTCCAGCCGCTCTCCCCGGTTGATGCAGCCCATTCCCAGCGAATAGACCAGCGAGGTCAGAACCTGAAGAAAGGTGACGGCAGTTCCATAAAGCGCCACCGTCAGCACCTGGTTTCCCGACACCAGCAGCAGGCCGAGACCCACCAGCAGCATCAGGCTGCAGCCCAGCATGATCATCCGCTTCAGCGGCACCCTGCCCGGCCCTTCCCCGGCCATACCGCCAATCACCGGCTGCAAAATGGCGGATATGGTTCCCGATATGCCGATCAGCAGGCCGATTGCCGTATTGCTGAAACCGCGGTCCAGCAGGTACACACTGGCGTAAGCAAAGATCATGCAGAAGCTCATCCAGTATAGAGCCTGAATCAGAGCATACTGCGCTGTCTTACTCTGCCGACCATTTTCCATAATCCTCCCTCGTTCTCCATGGCGCAATCGCTGTCCGGATACTCAATGACGTAAGACTCGTAAGCATTGATTACCGTGGTTGCCCCATATTGGTCCATGCGTTTGAATTTCCCGCCGTAGTTGGCGTGAACATGTCCATGTACAAAAAATTTTGGTTTATATTTGTCCATCAGGGTGTTAAAACAGTCAAACCCTCTGTGGGGAAGGTCGTCCATGTCGTTTAACTTGTAAGCAGGCGCGTGGGATACCAGAATATCAATCCCCTTGCTTCTCATAAGCTTCGTCCGCATTTTCCGAATCCGGCGTCTCATCTGCCACTCCGTATACTGGTTGTCCGCCCCCGGTATGTACTCCATGGAACCGCCGAGTCCCATGATACGGATTCCCTTAAAATTGTAAATAGAATCCTCAATGCAGATACATCCTTCCGGCGGCCTTTCACTGTACTGGCCGTCGTGGTTGCCCCGCACATACAGCAGCGGGGCGTGGGAAAATGTGGCAAAGAAAGTCAGATATCCGGGCCGCAGATCGCCGCAGGATATGATCAAATCAATATCCTGGATTTTCGACGGTTCATAGTATTCATATAAATTCTTGGACTCATTGTCCGCCAGAACCAGAATCTTCAATCGACTGTCCCTCCACATTCTCATTTTCATCAATCTTGACACCCTGGAGACGCACCAGGGACTGGGCCTCCGGCGTCAGTTCCTCAAAGTCGGGAATCCGGCCCACCACATTCTCTGCCAGCCAGTTCATGGTGACAATCTCCTGTGGTGATAAACTCTCATCTGCCTTACATTGAATACTACCGCCCTGGGAATAGATGATCCCGTCAAACGGCTGGAAACTGCCAGCCCGGATGGAACTCTTCAGGAAACTAATCAGCCGGTTCGTACCGTAGGGAAGATTCTGGGAGCAGATGACATCAATCACATCCGCCGACATGCCCCACCAGTAGTTCACCGCCTGTTTGCCCTTCATCTCTTTTAACTCCGAAGAGCCATGGCTGATCAACCGGATCATCCGTTCATAGAATTTGCCCCAGTGGAGAATGGGAGTTGCAAGGTTAACATAAGTCCCATCCTCCTCCTTGTGGTACAGGCCATATTCTCTCGATGCCGTCTTCGGCGTAATCATATCCTCATCCGAAATATAGGAAATGCCCTCCTCATGCAGTGCCTGCTGGCTTCTGGCATTCTGAACCTTGGACCACTCCAAATACACCTTCACATAAGGATTGATCATCCTGGCCCCCAGCGCGAATGCATTGATATTGGCAATAGTTCCGTAGACGGGGTAATCCGCAATATATCCCAGCTTATCCGACTGGGCCATGGAGGCCGCAATAGCGCCCATGAGGAATTTCGACTCGTACATCCGCCCGTAATAGGTGCAGACAGAGGAATAGGACAGATTCACGGAGCAGTTAAATATCTTCACCTCCGGGTGCAGGATCGCCGCCTTCACGGCAGGATTAATCATCGGGGAAGCGGTGGTGAAAATGACGTCGCAGCCGGCTGCAATCGCCAGTTCCATGTCTTCGGCCGTCTCCTCCTCGGTGTCAGCCCGGTCAAACATCACTGTCTGCACCTTCCCGTCGAAGGCCTGTTCCAAGTACATCCGCCCCAGCTCGTGCCCATAGGTCCAGCTGGAGGTCTCCGCCGTCCTGGCATGGATAAATGCCACTTTTCTATCGCGGGGCTCCTGATTCATGGATGGAAGGAACCAGCTCTTTTTCTTGACCGGTCCGTCATCCACTTCCTCCGGCTGCTCTACCAGCGCAATTTTGCTGCCACCGGCTGCCAGAAGGATCTCATCCCGGATCTTTCCTAAATCTGCCTGAATCTGGCTCTCCGTCCGCTCCTTCACCTGCTCATAGCCAAAGATCTCCACGTAGACCAAAAATGCATCGGAACATGTCAAATCCATGGCATTGCCGCCATTGGCTGCAAACACCTTGGAGAACCGGTCGTAGGCCGCTTTAAAATACTCCCGCGTCTCGTCGTCCCAGACCTCGCCGGGCCTTTTTTCCATGGCTTCGAGAAGCTTGGCATAACTGCCTTCCTTGCTGAACCAGACATCACAGTTAAAGGAAACCTGGTAGAAGTCCAGAAATTCGTAATAGAGTTTCGTATCCTTGTCATCACTCCGCTTGGGAACCAGCCTGGTCACCTGGCCGGAAATACTGAAGGCCTTTAAGTATTTTAGAACACTGACCCTCTTGTTGCCCTCCTGCACGTAAAACTGGTTCATAAATTCATATGCAATAATGGGGTCATGGATGCCTTCCTCGATCTGATGGTCGTAGAGGTAGGCCCACTTGGCCCCAAACTCGGATTTTTCATTTAACAGAGGCATGAAATTGTTGGCAAAGGCGCTGGTCCGCCCCTTTGTCCTGGTTCCCACAATCCGGTCCAGCGGGATATCGATAATTCCCAGATTAACCTCTGAGACAATCTCCGTGTAGGACAAGATATCGTCCAGCGCCGGGAGATAGGGATATTCACCTTTCTGAATGGAAGCCTGATACTGTTTTCTACCCTGCTTTAACGCTCCTGCGTAATCATACAATGCCATGCTCTAATTTCCTCCTGCTCTTTTCTTATGCCAATATAGATATTATACAGAATCCGGGGAATCGATGCAATATAAATTGTTGCCACCTTGTCATGCGCCCGGATTGGTGCAAAAAAATCAGGAGCCCGCTGCTGTCATTCTACGGCTCCTGCTTCTCTGTGCTGTTATTCATGATTATGAGGGCTGTAATCCCTCGGAATCGATTCTGTCGATAATAAATTCTTCTACCTGCTCCCTTGGTATGCCTAAAGAGATGGACATCTCTCCGTAGAGATAGTCTTTCGCTTTGGTGAAGAACTGCTCGTCTGCCTCTGTCAGCCGTTTCCCCTGAAGATTTCTGTCCTGTTTCCTCAAATACAGGTTTTTGATAATTCCAATCCATTCCCGGCAGTCGCAGCTTTTCAATGCGGCCTTATAGGTTTCCTTGCGCTGTTTCTCATCGGTAATCCACAGTTGTCCGATGCTCTTCATCTCATCGATCAGGCGATATACATCATCCCTTGAGAGAATATTTCTCATGAAACTCTTGGTGCTGTCCACCGGTGTCATGATTTTGCCTCCCCTGTCCCCCAGCGGCTCCAGGATATAATATAGGCGGTCTTTGGAAATTCCGTCGATATCTACGGTGCTGATATCTTTAACCTGGCAAGTGCCTGCTGTCTCATAGATGATAAAATCTCCTTTTTCAAACATTCTTTTCTTCCTTCCTGAACTAAAACAAACCAAATTGCGACAGTACCCATAGGATACTACTTATATTCTAACACTTTTTTCAGTAAATGTCAGATAAAAATTAAAAGGAAAATAAAAAAGGCATTGCTGTCCTCCCTTTTCACAGGTCGGCGGGTCCAGCAATGCCTGATTATGGATTATGAAATTCGCTGCAGCTTCGCGGAATGTTCCACCAGAACTGCCTTCATCGTGCTGATGTCCATCTTCATGCTGTCGATATCCACGATGCCTTCCGAGTAACGCTGGTAAGTGCCCACATAACAGCTTTCAATGACCTGCAGGCGCGGAAGAACTTCATTCTCATGAAGCAGCTCCAGCCGCCTTACACTTCCCTTCACTTCCCGCATCTCTCCTTCCAGCTTTTGTACACTGGATTTTAATGTGGCGGTCTCTATATTCAGAACACCGACATTCTTCTCCAACGCCTGAACTTGTTGCTTTAAGCCGCTTACGTCTTCTTTCAGGACTTTAACATCTTCTTTCAGAACTCTGACATCTTCTTTTAAGCCGTTTACATCTTCTTTCAGAACCCGGACATCTTCTTTTAAGCTATTTACATCTTCTT
>JAWZDV010000079.1:0-59225 GCA_034142505.1 Bacteroides thetaiotaomicron | reverse complement strand
TGAAATTTCTTGATTTACTGAGCATGAGCGTTAACAACCTGCGGCGCCGGAAGCTCCGTACGGTGTTGACGGTGCTGGGGGTTGTGATCGGTACGGCTTCCATCGTAGTCATGGTTTCCCTGGGAATCGGTCTGAAGGAGCTGACGATGGAGCTTTATTCCTCCTACGGCAATATGACCGCCATTAACGTGTATTCTGCCGGCGGCCGTTACGGGGGGATGATGTCGGAGACCTCGGGAAGTTCCTCCGAGCCCCAGTATTTGACGGATGATACGGTGAAGCAGTTTGAGCGTCTTCCCCATGTGAAATACGTTTCTCCCATGCTGTCAACCAATGTGATATTAAAGCAGGGAGTTTATGAGACCGGCACCAATTTAACGGGAGTCAGCCGTCAGTATATGGAACAGATGCCCTTAGGGGAAGGCGGTCTGCCGGACCCGGGAAGCAATGAACTTCAGCTGATCTACGGCAATGCCGTGATCCAGTGGTTTTCCAACTCCAAGACGGGAGCCGGATACTGGGACACCGGGAAGCTGCCGGATATCGATTATATGAACAAGCCGATGTTTGTGATTTTTGACACCAATGCCTATTATCAGACCCGGGGAGGCAATACGGCGGCGGATGTAAAACCGCCGAAGAAATATATGATTCCCGCGGCAGGCGTGGTGGAAGGCGGGGTGGATGATTACAACACGTATGCTTACTCCATCTACGCAGACATTGACATGCTGAAAGCACAGCTGAAAAAGATCTACAAAAAGAACGCGATTCCGGGACAGCCGACCAACAAGAAGGGAAAGCCCTACAACTATTTTATTTATGACCAGGTGGTAGTGTTTGCGGATGATATGGATAACGTGACGGATCTTCAGAAGAGGATCAATGACATGGGCTATCAGGCCAACAGCCAGATGGAGTGGGTGGAGCAGTCCCAGCAGCAGTCGGATATGATTCAGGCAGTCCTCGGCGGCATCGGCGCCGTGTCCATGTTTGTAGCGGCCATCAGTATCGCCAATACCATGATGATGTCCATCTATGAGAGAACCAAAGAGATCGGAGTCATCAAGGTGCTGGGCTGTGATATGAGGGCGATCCGGGATATGTTCCTGATTGAGTCCGGGTTTATCGGATTCATGGGCGGCGTCATCGGTGTGGTGCTCAGCTATGGCTTGTCTTACGTGATGAATAAATTCCTGGCCATCAGCGAGATGATGACGGGGATGGACGGGGATATCTCCAGAATTCCGCCGTGGCTTGGTTTGTCGGCCATCGGATTTGCGATCCTGGTAGGTATGGCGGCAGGCTTCTTCCCGTCCCTGCGGGCCATGAAGTTAAGTCCTCTGGCAGCCATCCGGAATGAATAGAAAGTAGACCAGACAGCGTGAGACGCTGTAAAACAGGAGGAAGCGGACATGTCGTTTGAGATTGCAAAAACACATTTGGAGAAGTTCGGCCTGGTTGACCGGATTTTAGAATTTGAGGTATCCAGCGCGACGGTGGAACTGGCGGCCCAGGCCGTGGGCTGTGAGCCGGCCAGGATTGCCAAAACCTTATCCTTTAAGGTGGAGGACCGGGCGGTGCTGATTGTGGCCGCGGGGGATGCCAAGGTGGACAACGGCCGGTATAAGAATGAATTCCATACCAAGGCCAAGATGCTGACCCAGGAAGAGGTGGCAGAACTGGTGGGTCATCAGGTCGGCGGCGTCTGCCCGTTTGGAGTCAAAGAGGGCGTGCGGGTGTTTTTGGATGAATCGTTGAAACGGTTTGAGAAGGTGTATCCGGCCTGCGGAAGCGCCAACAGCGCCGTGGGCCTGACGATTCCGGAACTGGAGCAGTGTTCGGGATATGAAGGCTGGGTTGATGTGTGCAAGGCGTGGAGAGAGGAAGAGGCTTTATAGGAGACCTGGCAGGTACGAAAAAAAGTACTTGCACTTGGAAAAATCTTATTATATGATAGGTGGTAGAGACGTGCGACTGGCGGATGAGTGGGAAACCACAGGGGAGCACGTGTGAGAGAAAGCCGACCGCCTGGGCACGATTATTTTGTGATGCCCGGGCGGTTTTTTGTGTGTCAAAAAGCACGGTTTCGGGGATCAGAACACCACCAAGGAGGAGTAGTGACATGAACATGCTTGATTTGTCGAAGGAATTGAAGGGAAATGCTTACCCGGGCAGGGGAATTGTGATTGGCATGTCTGCGGACGGGAAGAAAGCGGTGACGGCCTATTTCATTATGGGCAGAAGCGAGAACAGCAGGAACCGGGTGTTTGTGGAGGACGGAGAGGGAATCCGTACCCAGGCCTTTGACCCGGCGAAGCTTTCGGACCCGAGTCTGATTATCTATGCGCCGGTGAGAGTGCTGGGAAATAAGACGATTGTGACCAATGGGGACCAGACCGACACGATATATGAGGGGATGGACCGTCAGCTGACCTTTGAACAGTCGCTGCGATCCAGGGAGTTTGAGCCGGATGGACCTAACTATACGCCGAGGATTTCCGGGATTCTGCATTTGGAGAAGGGGAGTTACCATTATGCGATGTCGATTTTGAAGAGCAATAACGGGAATCCGGAGGCCTGTAACCGGTATACCTTTGCTTATGAGACTCCGGTGGCGGGAGAGGGACATTTTATTCACACATATATGCATGACGGGAATCCGCTTCCCAGCTTTGAGGGGGAGCCGAAGCTGGTAGGGATAACGGATGAGATTGATGCATTTACGGACATGCTGTGGGATGGACTGAATGAGGAGAATAAGGTGTCGCTGTTTGTGCGGTTTATTGATATTGAGTCGGGAACGTATGAGACCAGGATTGTAAATAAGAATCAGTAAGGGAAAGGTAGAAGGAGAGAAGAAGATGAACGAGTTGGAATTAAAGTATGGCTGTAACCCGAATCAGAAACCGTCCAGAATTTTCATGCGGGGCGGGAAGGATCTGCCGATTGAGGTATTGTGCGGGAAACCGGGATATATTAACTTTCTGGATGCGTTTAACGGCTGGCAGCTGGTGCGGGAGCTGAAGGCGGCCACCGGGCTGCCGGCAGCCACTTCTTTTAAGCATGTTTCCCCGGCGGGGGCGGCAGTGGGGCTTCCGTTAGATGAGACGCTGGCGAAGATTTACTGGGTGGAGGATATGGGAGAGCTGTCTCCACTGGCCTGCGCCTATGCGAGGGCAAGAGGGGCGGACCGGATGTCTTCTTTCGGGGATTTTATTGCGCTGTCGGATGTGTGTGACGTGGATACGGCCCGGATTATTAAGAGAGAGGTGTCCGACGGGGTGATCGCTCCGGGGTATGAGCCGGAGGCTCTGGAGATTCTGAAGGCGAAGAAGAACGGGAATTATAATGTGGTGAAGATTGACCCGGAGTATGTGCCGGAGGAGATCGAGCGCAAGCAGGTGTTCGGGATCGTGTTTGAGCAGGGGAGAAATGAACTTCGCATTGATCACGAACTGCTGGAGAATGTGGTTACGAAGAATCGGGAGATTCCGGAGAGCGCAAAGAGGGATCTTTGTATTTCGTTGATTACGTTAAAGTATACCCAGTCGAATTCGGTCTGCTTTGTGAAGGACGGGCAGGCGATTGGGATTGGCGCGGGGCAGCAGTCCAGAGTCCACTGTACGAGACTGGCGGGAAGCAAGGCGGACAACTGGTTCCTGAGACAGGCTCCGCAGGTGCTGGGGCTGCAGTTTGTGGATGGAATCAGACGGGCAGACCGGGACAATGCCATTGACGTGTATATTGGCGAGGACTATATGGATGTGCTGGCTGACGGGGTCTGGGAGAAGACATTTCAGGTGAAACCGGAGGTATTTACAAGGGAAGAGAAGCGGGCATGGCTGGATCGGATGACGGATGTGGCACTGGGGTCTGACGCGTTCTTTCCGTTTGGGGATAATATTGACCGGGCGTTTAAGAGCGGGGTGAAGTATATCGCGCAGCCGGGAGGATCAGTGAGAGATGACCATGTGATTGCGACCTGTGATCAGTATGGGATGGCGATGGCGTTTACTGGAATCAGGCTGTTCCACCATTAGAAAAAATATTACTAGCTATTAAATTTTTGTAAAAGCACTTTAAAAGCCACCCTGGCATAAACTAGAATTAAGTTTAGCTTTAGGGTGGCTTTCTTTGAAGACTTTTCCAAAACCGTTGACAGCCAGTGAAGAACGAGAGTACTTAGAACGCTACAAAGAGGGCGACCAGGAAGCCAGGAATGTGCTCATAGAACGGAATATGAGACTGGTCGCGCATGTGGTTAAGAAATATCAGTATACGGACTACGATAACGAAGACCTGTTGTCCGTCGGAACCATCGGCCTCATTAAAGCAGTGAACACATTTAATGTAGACCGTGGTTCCAGGCTGGCAACCTATGCGGCCAAATGTGTGGAGAACGAGATTCTCATGCTTCTGCGCGCCCACAAAAAATACTCCAGAGAGGTATCCCTCTTTGAGCCCATCGGAGTAGACAAGGACGGGGAAACCGTCAGTCTGGTGGACGTGATTGAGATGGAGAACAAAGAGATCCTGGAAACTCTGGTGTTAAAGCAGGATGTGAGAGAACTTTACGAGGCCTTCGAGGTCTGTCTGAAGGACAACGAAAAGACCGTGGTCGGCATGCGCTATGGCCTGTTCGGAGGCAAGGAGTACACCCAGCGCGAGATCGCCGAAATGCTGGGAATTTCCAGGTCCTATGTATCGCGGATTGAGAAGAAGGCGCTGGAGAAACTGAAGAAAGAATTTGA
This sequence comes from Bacteroides thetaiotaomicron, assembly GCA_034142505.1. GTDB lineage: Bacteria > Bacillota > Clostridia > Lachnospirales > Lachnospiraceae > Hungatella_A. The sequence goes on along the minus strand of JAWZDV010000079.1, from coordinate 54,471 downwards.
TAAGAATGACAAATAGACTGTAAGCAAAATGACGAAAAAGTGGAGGAAAATATTAACAAATTATAAAATATTTATAAAAAAGTAGTTGACTTTTCCCGGTTTTTTTGATAAAGTAAAGGCAATTGAACAAGGTATTACAATTTAACAATACTTGGATTGTTACTGATAAGCAGGCAAAACCAATTTTGAAGACTAAGGCTAGGAGTATAGTACTTATTTTTCAGAGTTGGTTTTTTTATTGGAGTATTCGAATGAGAATAGATAAGATTATCAATAATAATGTAGTCAGTGCGCTGGAGGACAACGGAAAAGAGATTGTGGTGATGGGCAAAGGGATTGGGTTCCACACCAGAAAAGGGATGGAGATTCCGGAGGCTCAGATTGAGAAAGTGTTTCGGCTGGACAATCCGGGGACCATGGATCAGTTTAAATCCCTGCTTGAGAATCTGCCGCTGGAGCATTTACAGGCATCCACGGAAATTATCAATTACGCCAAAAGCGTTTTGAATAGAAAAATCAACCAGAGCATCTACATTACCCTGACGGACCATATCAATTTTGCCATTGACCGGTTCCGGCAGAAGATGATGTTCACCAACCCGCTGCTTCGGGAAGTGAAGACATTTTACAAAGAAGAATATCTGGTGGGAGAATATGCCATCGCGCTGATTGAGCGCCGGATCGGAGTCAAGCTTCCGGTGGACGAGGCGGCCTCCATCGCACTTCATATTGTCAACGCGGAATATAATACGAAGATGAGGGACACCATAGACATTACCAACTTAATTCAGGCGGTTCTTGGGATTGTCAAAGAGGAATTCAAGATGGAGCTGGATGAGACCTCCTTAAACTACGAGCGGTTTATCACCCATCTGCGTTTTCTGGCACAGCGGATTTACAGCAAGGAACTGCTGGGGGACGACGACAACCAGGAATTCTATGAGATGGTGGCGAAGATGTATCCGGAGGAGAGCGCATGCAGCCGTAAGGTGGCGGACTACATCTATGAAACATATCGGCACAAGGTGTCAGACGAGGAGGTTTCCTATCTGGCAGTGCATATAAAGAGAGTCAGAATGTAACAGGAAAGAGGGGAGTTTTATATGTTTAAATCACTGAAACAGATGTTTGGGGGGAGTAATGCGAACAAGCAGATTCTTGCACCTGTATCAGGCAGAGTGGTGCCTATGAGTGAGGTAAATGACCCGACCTTCAGCCAGGAGATTCTTGGCAAGGGAGTGGCGGTGGTTCCTTCCGAAGGCAAAGTGGTAGCGCCGGCTTCCGGGGAAGTGGTCGTGATGTTTGAGACAAAGCATGCGGTCAGCATCCGCACAGAGGAAGGAGCCGAACTGATCATCCATATCGGTCTGGACACTGTGAACCTGAGAGGAGAGCATTTTGTATCTCATGTCAATCAGGGCGATCACGTGAAGGCAGGCGATCTGCTGGTGGAATTCGACATGGAGGCCATTAAGGAGGCCGGCTATGACGTGATTACTCCGATTGTTGTCTGCAACACGCCGGAGTTCCCGAATATGGTATGCCATACGGGCATGGAAGTGAAGGCGTTGGACCCGGTGATTGATCTGTAAGAAGTCACTTACCGATGATACGAAAGAGGAGATTCCTATGGTTGAGTGGGAATATACGCTTCAGGACCCGGAAGGGCTGCACGCCCGGCCGGTATCAAAGCTTGTGATGAAAGCATTGAAATTCAGTTCCGATATCCGGGTGAGTCTGTACCAGAATTCGGCGGATGCCAAGAACATTTTAGAACTGATGGCTCTTGGCGCCTGCAGAAATGACACGATTCGGGTACAGGCTTTAGGAGCGGACGAAGAGGAGGCATTGGAGGCTGTGAAGACAGTCCTGATGCAAAACGACGGTTTGAACCCAATAACGGGTGCAAATAAATAATTTTTATAAAGGGGGATTTTTATCATGATGAAGTATTTTCAGAAACTAGGTAAGTCACTGATGCTTCCGGTTGCATGTCTTCCCGTGTGTGGTATCCTGATGGGTATCGGTTACATACTGGCTCCGGCAGCGATGGCCGGCGAGGTTCAGGGCTTTACTGCCGGTGGTTTGTCTTACTCCATCGGTCTGTTCTTGATCAAAGCCGGTGGCGCTCTGATTGACAACATGTCATGGCTGTTCGCAGTCGGTGTTGCAGTTGGTATGGCTGATGACAATGATGGTACGGCAGCGCTTGCAGGTCTGGTATCCATGTTTATGATTACCACTCTGCTGAGCAGCGGTTCCGTAGCCGGTATCACCGGTAAAGAAGCAAATGCGGCTTTCGGTAAGATTGTCAACCAGTTCGTTGGTATCGTATCCGGTATCATCGGAGCAACTTGCTACAACAAGTATAAAGGTGTCCGCTTACCGGATGCACTGGCATTCTTCAGCGGCAAACGTGCGGTTGCTATTCTGACTGCGCTGTATTCCATCGTGGCATCTCTGGTTTTATTTATCATCTGGCCGTTGGTTTATACCGGGTTAGTAAAACTTGGCGAGAGCTTTATCAGCATGGGCGCGCTTGGCGCAGGTATTTACGCGTTCTTCAACCGTCTGCTGATTCCGTTTGGTCTGCATCACGCGCTGAACTCCGTATTCTGGTTTGACGTTGCAGGCATCAACGACCTGGGTAACTTCTGGGGCGGCACCGGTGTCTATGGACAGACCGGTATGTACATGACAGGCTTCTTCCCATTCATGATGTTTGGTCTTCCGGCAGCATGTCTGGCTATGTATCACACAGCGAAACCTGGTAAGAAGAAAATCGCTTATGGTCTGCTTGCATCCGCAGCATTCTGTTCCTTCTTTACCGGTGTTACAGAGCCGATCGAGTTTGCATTTATGTTCCTGGCTCCTGGACTGTATGTAGTTCATGCATTGCTGGCAGGTATCACAGCTGGTATTACCGTAGCGCTTCCAATCCGTGCAGGCTTCTCCTTCTCGGGTGGTGCTGTTGATATGGTACTCAGCTCCTTTACACCATTGGCAGAGAATCCATGGCTGCTGATTCCGGTTGGTATCGTAGTTGGTATTCTTTACTATGTAGTATTCCGTTTTGTAATTACCAAGTTCAACTTAAAGACTCCCGGACGTGAAGATGACGACACGGAAAGCGAGATGAAAGTGACTCTGGCGAACAACGACTTTACTGCTGTTGCAGGAATTATCCTGGAAGGCGTTGGCGGTAAGGAGAATGTTACCTCTATTGATAACTGTATTACAAGACTGAGACTGGAAGTAAAGGATTACACAAAGGTTGATGACAAGAAGATCAAATCTGCAGGTGTTGCAGGCGTGATCAGACCGAGCAAGACTGCCGTACAGGTTATCGTTGGTACCCAGGTACAGTTTGTAGCTGATGAATTTAAGAAATTGTGTAAATAAATCTTACTGATTCATCAAAGAAATTTGCATTGTTTTTCCAGGCCTGCCCATATATAATATATGGGTAGGCTTTTTTCTTTAAAGAAATGAAACAAGGAGGATGATAGCATGACGATCTTAGTAACTGGCGGTGCCGGCTATATTGGAAGCCACACCTGTATTGAACTGCTGAATGCGGGATATGAGGTTGTGGTATTGGACAACCTTTGCAATTCCAGCCGGGAATCACTAAAGAGGGTGGAGGAGATCACCGGTAAAAGCGTGACGTTTTACGAGGTGGATTTACTGGATGAGGACGGCGTAAAACGGGTGTTTGACAATGAAGATATCCAGGCGGTGATTCATTTTGCAGGCTTGAAGGCGGTGGGAGAATCTGTTTATAAACCTCTGGAATATTATCACAACAATGTCACCGGCACGCTGATTCTCTGTGATGAGATGAGAAAACACGGCGTGAAGTCGATTGTGTTCAGTTCTTCCGCCACGGTGTATGGCGATCCGGCCTTTGTGCCGATCACGGAGGAATGCCCGAAAGGGGAGATCACCAATCCTTACGGACGGACGAAAGGAATGCTGGAGCAGATTCTGACGGATTTACATACGGCAGATCCGGAGTGGAAGGTGATGCTGCTGCGTTACTTTAACCCGATCGGCGCTCATGAGTCGGGGAGAATCGGAGAGAACCCGAAAGGGATTCCCAACAACCTGCTTCCCTACATTACCCAGGTGGCCGTGGGCAAGCTGGTATGCCTCGGTGTGTTCGGCAATGACTACGATACGCCGGACGGAACCTGTGTGAGAGACTATATCCATGTGGTAGACTTAGCTGACGGCCACGTGAAGGCCCTTGATAAGCTGAAGAACAGTTCCGGAGGGGTATGGACCTATAATCTTGGCACCGGAGTGGGATACAGCGTCCTGGACGTGATTAACGCGTTTGAGGAGGCCAACGATTTGAAGATCAATTACGTGTTCAAGGAGAGAAGGGCCGGAGACGTGCCTTCCTGCTATTCCGACGCGACGAAAGCGAAGGAGGAGTTAGGCTGGGTGGCGAAGCGGGGCATCAAGGAGATGTGCCAGGATTCCTGGAGATGGCAGAAGAATAACCCGGAGGGGTATACTGGCTGAGAGGGAAAGTGTGAGTTTGAAATGTGAGATAGTAGTAATGTGATATCGTAGTTTAGGCCCGGCGGGAAACCGTCGGGTTATTTTTGAAATTATACAGAACAAATGTTCGAAAAAGGTGTTGCGTTTTATAGACGGATGTGATAGAATTAAAAAAGAACAAATGTTCTGCATGTTTGCGGCACATATGGTGCAGGAGATACATGCGGCATGAAGAGATACCTGGCGGAGGTGGCCTGATGTTAATCCAGGAAGACTTGAGTATCCAGCAGAAGCTGGAGATCCTATCAGATGCGGCAAAATATGATGTGTCCTGCACGTCCAGCGGCGTGGACCGGAAAGGGACGCCGGGAGCGCTCGGCAACGCGGTGAAGGCCGGTTTATGCCACAGCTTTTCGGCTGACGGGCGGTGCGTGTCGCTGCTAAAGATCCTGTTTACCAACCAGTGTATCTATGACTGTAAGTACTGTATCAACCGGGTGTCCAACGATGTGGTCCGGACTTCCTTCACACCGGAGGAGGTCTGTACTCTGACCATGGAGTTTTACCGGAGGAATTATATTGAAGGACTGTTTTTAAGCTCCGGGATTTTGTACAATGCCAATTATACGATGGACCTGATCTACCAGACCTTAAAGCTGCTGCGGCAGGTTCACCGTTTTTACGGATATATCCACGTGAAGGCGATTCCCGGGGCGGACCCGGTGCTGGTGGAGAAGGTTGGGCTGCTGGCAGACAGGATGAGTATCAATCTGGAGCTTCCCACGGCGGAGGGGTTGAAGCGGCTGGCTCCGGGGAAGAGCAGGAGCAAGATATTGACTCCCATGAGGCAGATTCAGACCAGGATCGCGGCGGATAAGAACGAGCTGATTCCGTACCAGCGGGGGAGCCGGTTTGTCCCGGCGGGCCAGAGCACCCAGATGATTGTGGGAGCCACGCCGGAGAATGATTTTCAGATGATCCATGTGGCGGAGGCGCTCTACAAGAATTATGATTTGAAGCGTGTCTTTTACTCTGCGTTCATCCGGGTGAATGATGACAGCAGCCTGCCAGCGCTTCCGGGGGGACCGCCGCTTTTGCGGGAACACCGTTTGTATCAGGCAGACTGGCTGATGCGATTTTATGGGTTTCAGGCGGGAGAACTTTTGACGGAGGATCAGCCGAATTTTAATGTACTGCTGGACCCTAAGTGCGACTGGGCGCTTCGCCATTTGGAACAGTTTCCGGTGGAGGTGAACCGGGCGGACTACTACACGCTGCTCCGGGTGCCGGGGATGGGCGTGAAGTCCGCCAAACGGATCGTGGCGGCCAGGAAGAGCGCGGTCCTGGATTTCCCGGACTTAAAGAAGATCGGCGTGGTGTTAAAGCGGGCCATGTATTTTATCACCTGCAATGGCCGGATGATGCAGCCCTGTAAGATTGACCAGGACTATATCACCAGCCATCTGGTGGGGGAGGAAAAGCGGCACGTGTGGGATATCGAGAACAGGGACAGCTACCGGCAGTTATCTCTGTTTGATGATATGAAACTGACGGTGGCGCCTACCATGCAGGATGTCCGGGCGGCGGCCACAGGAGATCTGTGACAGTGGATTTGAGATGGGAGATTTGTGACAGGGAATCTGTGGCAGGGGCGTTATGAGGTGGAATTTGTGACAGGAGATTTGAGATGGTAGTTTATCAGTGCAGTGACAGCTTTGACGGAATTTTATGCGGCGTCTACGACGCCTGGATGAGCCGCCTGGGACACGACCATGTGCGGCTGGCCCTGGCGGACACGGGGAATTTAGAGATGTTTATGGAATACCGGAGAGTGGAGGAGACCGAAGAAAAGCGGGATAAGGTGATCCGGGCGGTCAGGGAGAAGATTGGGCTGGAGGTTTACCACCAGATCTATCAGGCCTCTTTGAGCCGGGAGGAGGAGAAGGCGGACCGGATCTACCGGTATCTGGTCTGCGGCTTCCGATATGGAGCCCGGGTGGTGGATATGCTACAACTACCGGAAGTTTACGAGATATTTCAGATGTGCCGTTTCATCGGGAATGAAGCGCACCTTCTGATTGAGTTTGCCCGGTTTGCCGAGATGGAGGAGGGGATTCTCCTGTGTAAGGTGGGACCGAAGAATGATGTGATCGTGATGATGGCTCCCCATTTTGCGGACCGGCTGTCCGGTGAGAACTGGATCATCTATGATGAGAACCGGAAGAAGGCGGTGGTGCATCCGGCCAACGGCCGGTGGCTGATGATGAATATGGATGATTTGAACTGGAGGGAGAGGATGAACAAGGGGACGGATGAAGCGGTCTATGCGGATCTTTGGAAGGCCTTCCACCGCGGAATCTCCATTAAAGAACGGACGAACTACGTCTGCCAGAGAACCCATCTGCCCTTGCGGTACCGCCCCTACATGACAGAATTTGAGGAGGAGAAGCCGTCCGGCTGAGACGGTTTCCGCCTGCTGTCAAAAATTAACCCCGCACCCCACGGGAAAGGCTTGCATTGTCCAATAAAATCATGTATAGTATAACTATCTTTTATCTAGTGTAGTTTCAGGGAATCGACGTACAATTCTGTACATGTTCTCAAACACTTTATTGTTAAGATGCAGTTGTTTTTATTACCTGTTTTTTGTCAGAAATTTATGTTATTCAAAAGAAAGGGGAGCGGGAGAATTTGTTCAGTAAAGTGTATAGTGCGGGACTCAATGGCATAGATGGCTATTTGGTCCAGGTGGAGGCGGATGCAAGCAGCGGACTGCCGGGATTTTCCATGGTGGGAGTGCTGGCGTCCGAGGTGAAGGAGGCCCAGGACCGGGTGAGGACAGCCCTTCGGAACTCCGATTACCGGCTGCCGTCAAGGAAGGTGACGGTAAATCTGTCTCCGGCCGGGATTCGAAAAGGGGGAACCGGATTTGATCTTCCCATTGCCGTGGCTGTGCTGGCGGCTTTTGAGATTGTGAAGACGGAGACACTGACGAGGGCGGTCCTGGCCGGTGAGCTGGGTTTAGACGGCAGAGTCAAGCCGGTTCGAGGGATTTTATCCATCGTGTCTGCGGCCAGGGATGCCGGGATGGAGCGGTGCTTTCTGCCGCTGGAGAATGTGATGGAGGGCCGGGCGATTCCCGGTATCGAGATTATCGGTGTCAGGAATATCCGGGAGATGGTAGCGCTGTTGGAGCACCCGGAACAGATCCGGGGAGAATTCTACCCGCCGCCAAGTCTATTTGAGAGTGAGGAAGAACCCTATGAACTGGATTTTGCGGATGTCAACGGCCAGCTGCTGTTACGAAGGGCCACGGAGATTGCCGTAGCCGGGAGACACAATATTTTGTATATCGGCCCGGCAGGTACGGGGAAGACTATGGTGGCAAAGAGGATTCCCACCATCATGCCGGCTCTTTCTATTGAAGAAAAGCTGGAGATATCAAAAGTATACAGTATCTGCGGCATGCTGCCGCCAAAATCCTCTCTGATCTCAAAACGGCCCTTTCGAAGCCCCCACCATTCCATCAGCCCCTTTGCATTGACCGGAGGAGGAAGCAGCCCGACGCCGGGAGAGATTTCCCTGGCATCCAGAGGTGTGCTGTTTCTCGATGAATTTCCGGAATTTCAGAAGAGAGCGATTGAGATCCTCCGGCAGCCGCTGGAGGAACATATTGTGACGGTGTCCAGGGTGAAGGGGAGCTGCCAGTTTCCGGCGGACTTTATGCTGGCGGCTGCCATGAATCCCTGTAACTGCGGCCACTACCCGGACCGGAACCGGTGCAGCTGCACGGACAGCCAGATCAAACGCTACTTGGGAAAAATCTCCAAACCGATTCTGGACCGGATCGATATCTGTGTGGAGGCTGCTCCTCTTGCTTATGAGGAATTGAAGGCGCCGGGGAAGAATGAGGATTCCAGGACGATCCGGGAGCGGGTAGAGCGGGTAAGGCTGATTCAGAAAAAACGGTTTGAGGGAAGCTCAATCTATTTTAACAGTGAGATGGGAGGAGCGGATATTCGAAGGCACTGCCGGCTGTCGCAGGCGGATGAGCCCTTTTTTAAGCAGCTGTACCAGACCATGGGACTCAGCCCCAGGGCTTACAGCAAGATTTTAAAGGTAGCCAGGACCATTGCGGATCTGGATGGAAGCGAGACCATCGCCCATGAACATCTGTGTGAAGCGATTGGGTACCGGAGCCTGGAGGAGAAGTACTGGAATACAGGAGGAGGATATGAAAGATAGACAGATGAAAACGGAAACGGCAGAGGAAGTGCCGGTGCCGGAAGGCGGATACACGGAACAGGAGTATCTCTACTGGCTGTGCCAGGCTCCGGCCTTCGGCACTGTTAAAATTCATCGTTTGTGGGAACACTATGGGAGTTTTCGTGATATCTATTATATAGAAGGAAAAGAACTGGAAGAAGAAAAACTGGTAAGCGGCAGGGATGCGGAGACCTTTGACAGCCACAAGGGAAAGCTTGGGGAGACCATATTGGAGTACCGCAGCCTGGAGAGCCAGGGAATCCGGTTTGTCAGCGTGCTGGATGATGAATATCCCCGCCGCCTTGCGTATATTTCCAGCAAACCTATGGGACTCTATATAAAAGGGAGACTGCCCGACGAAGCGCGGCCGACACTGGCGATTATAGGAGCCAGAGGCTGCAGCAGCTATGGCAGGCAGGTAGCGGAATATATGGGCGCGGCCCTCAGCAAGCATGGCATCCAGATTATCAGCGGGCTGGCGGCAGGGATTGACGGGGCCGGACATCGCGGAGCCATCCGGGAAGGACAGCCCACCTACGGCATTTTAGGCTGCGGCGTCAACATCTGCTACCCGAGGGAGCATTACCCGCTCTATGAGTCCATGAAAACCTGCGGCGGGATTTTGTCGGAGTACCGCTTAGATGAAACTCCCATACCGGGAAACTTTCCCCAGAGGAACCGGATTATCAGCGGCTTGTCAGACGCCATCCTGGTGGTGGAAGCCAGGGAAAAGAGCGGCTCCCTGATCACGGTGGAGTATGCCTTAGAGCAGGGGAAGGAAGTATTTGCCATCCCGGGCCCCATCACTGAGGACCTCAGCAGAGGCTGCAACCGCTTGATTAAAGCCGGCGCCGGCCTGGTTTCCTCCCCCGAAGATATCCTGGATTTTTTCAATGTCAAATACAAGAAAATGTTAACAGTTCATGAAAAAAATACGAATTCGCTTGCCAAGAACGAAAAAATGTTGTATAGTTGCCTGGATTTCAAACCCAAATTTATAGAAGAGATAGTGGCGATGAGCGGTTTGTCCATCGGAGCTTGTACAACGGCTCTGCTGGAGATGGAACTGGAAGGATATGTGGTTCAGCCGGCCAGCCACTACTATGCAAGAAAGATATAAGAGGAGTCAGTATGGCAAAGTATTTAGTGATTGTGGAGTCACCGGCAAAGGTGAAAACGATTAAGAAGTTTTTAGGGGCAAATTATGAGGTGGATGCCTCTAACGGACATGTGCGGGATTTACCGAAGAGCCAGCTCGGCATCGATGTGGAGCATGATTATGAGCCGAAGTATATCACCATCCGGGGGAAGGGAGATATCCTTGCAAAGCTTCGGAAGGAAGTGAAGAAGGCCGATGTCATTTATCTGGCAACTGACCCTGACCGTGAGGGGGAGGCCATCTCCTGGCATTTGTTAAAGGCGCTGAAGCTGGATGAGTTAAAGGAAAAGAAGGTATACCGCATCAGCTTCAACGAGATCACCAAGAACGCGGTGAAGACCTCTTTGAAGGCTCCCCGTGAGATTGATATGGATTTGGTGGATGCACAGCAGACAAGACGAATTCTGGACCGTATGGTGGGGTACACCATCAGTCCGCTGCTCTGGGCCAAGGTAAAGCGTGGCTTAAGCGCCGGCCGTGTCCAGTCGGTGGCGCTGCGCATGATCTGTGACAGGGAAGACGAGATCAATGCCTTTATCCCGGAAGAGTACTGGAACTTAGAGGCGGATTTACTTGCCCAGGGTAGCAAAAAGCCTTTGACGGCCAAGTTCTATGGTGACAAAAGCGGCAAGATGACCATTCACAACAAAGAAGAACTGGATGGCATATTAAAGAAATTAAAAAACAAAAAATATGTGGTAGAAGAAGTGAAGAGCGGGGAGCGGGTGAAGAAAGCGCCGATTCCATTTACCACCAGTACCCTCCAGCAGGAGGCGTCCAAGGTGCTCAACTTCTCCACCCAGAAGACCATGCGTCTGGCGCAGCAGCTGTATGAAGGCGTGGAGGTGAAAGGCCATGGAACCGTGGGCCTGATTACCTACCTGCGTACGGATTCCACCAGAATCGCCGAGGAAGCCGATGTGGCGGCAAGAGCCTATATCGATGAGCAGTATGGCAGCCGGTATGTGGCACAGACAGAGGCGGCCAAGAAGGCTAACGGCAAGATTCAGGATGCCCATGAGGCCATTCGTCCGACGGATATCGCGCTGACGCCGGTGCTGGTGAAGGAGTCTCTCCAGAGAGATTTGTTCCGGTTATACCAGCTGATCTGGAAACGCTTTACCGCAAGCCGGATGCAGCCGGCCATCTATGACACGGTTTCCGTGAAGGTGGCGGCGGGAGAGTATAGCTTTACTCTGGCGGCCTCCAAACTGTCCTTCGACGGCTTCATGTCCGTATACGTGCAGGAGGAAGACAAGGAGGACAGCAACATGCTTCTTGGCAAGCTGGAGAAGGGGGCGGAGCTGAAGCTTTCCGAGTTAAAGAACAGCCAGCATTTCACCCAGCCGCCGGCACACTTTACGGAGGCATCTCTGGTAAAGGCCATGGAGGAGCAGGGCATTGGGCGTCCAAGTACCTACGCGCCCACCATCACCACCATTATTGCCAGACGGTATGTCGCCAAGGAGAACAAGAATCTGTATGTGACCGAACTTGGGGAAGTGGTGAACCGGATTATGAAGGAGAATTTCCCCAGCATTGTAGATTTACAGTTTACCGCCAATATGGAGTATCTGCTTGACCGGGTTGGCGACGGGTCCGCGGCCTGGAAGACGGTCGTAGCCAATTTCTATCCGGATCTTGACAGCGCGGTGAAGAAGGCGGAGAAGGAGTTGGAGTCGGTCACTATCGCCGACGAAGTGTCTGAGGAGATCTGTGAGAACTGCGGCCGCAATATGGTGATCAAGTACGGTCCCCACGGCAAGTTCCTGGCCTGCCCGGGATTCCCGGACTGCAAGAACACCAAGCCTTACTTTGAGAAAATCGGCGTTCCCTGTCCCAAGTGCGGCAAGGACGTGGTGATCAAAAAGACCAAGAAGGGCCGGAAATACTACGGCTGCGAGAGCAATCCCGAGTGCGATTTCATGTCCTGGCAGAAACCTTCCACGGAGAAATGTCCGGAATGCGGCGCTTACATGGTGGAAAAGGGCAGCAAACTGCTGTGCAGCGATGAGAAATGTGGATATAGTATGAATTTGAAGACAAAATAGTTAAATTCTTAAAAAAATTGAAAATTTTTAAGAACTATTGTTATTTGTATTAACATATGCTACAATTCTAGTATTACAAGTTGATTTGTGCTCTTTTTCGTGGGCAAGAAGGAGGTTTTCTTGAAATGAGCGTTCAATTACTGGATAAGACTAGAAAAATTGGCAAATTATTGCATAACAACAACTCCAATAAAGTCGTATTTAATGACATCTGCCTGGTATTAAGCGAGATCCTGGCGTCCAACGTGCTGGTGATCAGCCGCAAGGGCAAGATCCTCGGCATCAGCAGCTGCGCCGGTGTGGAGGAGATCGAGGAACTCATCGTGGACCAGATCGGCGGTTTCGTGGATGCCATGTTGAATGAGCGGTTGTTAAGCATCCTTTCCACAAAGGAGAATGTGAACCTGGCAACCTTAGGCTTCGCAGAGGAGAATGTGAGAAAGTACCAGGCAATTATCACACCGATTGATATTGCCGGAGAACGTCTGGGAACTCTGTTTATCTACAAAGAGGATTCCCAGTACGACATTGATGACATTATCCTGAGTGAGTACGGCACCACAGTGGTGGGGCTGGAGATGATGCGTTCCGTCAACGAGGAGAACGCGGAGGAGACAAGAAAGATTCAGATTGTAAAATCCGCTATCAGCACCTTGTCCTTCTCGGAATTAGAGGCTATCACCCATATCTTTGAGGAGTTAGACGGCAACGAGGGCATCCTGGTAGCCAGCAAGATTGCAGACCGGGTCGGCATTACCCGCTCCGTGATTGTCAATGCGCTCCGCAAGTTTGAGAGTGCGGGAGTCATTGAATCCCGGTCCTCCGGTATGAAGGGGACGTACATCAAAGTGCTGAACGATGTGGTATTTGACGAGTTAAAGTCAATCAAAAACAACGCGGCAAAATAGTGAGACATAGCATGGGGCAGTTCTCTAAGGGAACTGTCTCTTTTTATGATACAATCTATATTTTTACAAAAAATACCTTGCATGCACCGGATTCTTATGGTATAGTGGTAAAGCTGACAAAAAACACGTCTGCCGATTTCATGGACGGTGCCTGAGATCAGGTCTCCAGGAAAGCACGAGAAGCAGGCGGAAGTAAAAACCAAATGGAGGTAGTAACATGAGCGTTATTTCAATGAAACAGCTTTTGGAAGCAGGTGTTCATTTCGGACATCAGACAAGAAGATGGAACCCTAAGATGGCTCCATACATCTACACAGAGAGAAACGGCATCTACATTATCGACTTACAGAAATCTGTCGGTAAAGTGGACGAGGCTTACAATGCCATTTCCGACATTGCTGCCAATGGCGGCACCATCCTGTTTGTAGGCACCAAGAAACAGGCTCAGGACGCGATCAAGGTAGAAGCAGAGCGCTGCGGTATGTTCTATGTAAACGAGAGATGGTTAGGCGGTATGCTGACCAACTTCAAGACCATCCAGAGCAGAATCGGCAGACTGAAAGAGATCGAGAGAATGTCTGAGGACGGAACCTTTGATGTTCTTCCTAAGAAGGAAGTCATCCAGATCAAGAAAGAGTGGGAGAAGCTTGAGAAGAACCTTGGCGGAATCAAGGACATGAAGAGAATTCCGGACGCAATCTTCATCGTAGACCCGAAGAAGGAGAGAATCTGCGTACAGGAAGCTCATACCTTAGGTATCCCGTTAATTGGTATTGCTGATACAAACTGTGACCCAGAAGAATTAGATTATGTTATTCCAGGTAACGACGATGCAATCAGAGCCGTTAAATTAATCGTAGCTAAGATGGCAGATGCAGTTATCGAAGCAAACCAGGGCGAGGCAGTCGCTGACGTTTTTGAGACAGAAGCAGATGAGGCCGTAGAAGCTTAATTCTAAGTACTAGAGTGCTTCGATTTGCAAAATGCAGATTGAAGCACTTTTTATGTTTTCAGTGGTTTTAAACAATAATACATTTATGGAGGGAACAAACATGGCAGCAGTAACAGCAGGAATGGTAAAAGAATTAAGAGAGATGACCGGCGCAGGCATGATGGACTGCAAGAAAGCGCTTGCGGCAACCGACGGTGATATGGATAAAGCGGTAGAGTTCTTAAGAGAAAAAGGACTTGCCGGCGCGGCAAAGAAGGCAGGACGTATCGCGGCAGAGGGGATCTGTGTAGCGGCTCTTTCCGCAGACGAGAAGACAGCTGTTGTGGTTGAGGTGAACGCTGAGACCGACTTCGTAGCTAAGAACGAGAAGTTCCAGACCTACGCAGCCGACGTAGCTGCCCAGGCTCTGGTTTCCGACGCGGCAGATATGGATGCATTTATGGCGGAGACATGGGCAAAAGACACCACTCTGACGGTAAAAGAGGCTCTGTCCTCCCAGATTTCCATCATCGGCGAGAACATGAACATCAGAAGATTTGAGAAAGTGGTAGAGAACAACGGTTTCGTGTCTTCATACATCCATGCAGGCGGCAAGATTGGCGTTCTGATCGATGTGGAGACCGACGTAGTCAACGATGCAGTGAAAGAGATGGCAAAGAACGTAGCAATGCAGGCCGCTGCTCTGAAGCCATTATATACCAACAATTCTGAGGTTGACGCTGATTATATCGAGAAAGAGAAAGAGATTCTCACTGCAGCAGCCAAGAATGAGAAGCCGGATGCCAACGACAAGATCATCGAGGGCATGGTTATGGGCCGTATCAAGAAAGAATTAAAAGAAATCTGCCTGTTAGACCAGGTTTATGTAAAAGCAGAGGATGGCAAGCAGTCCGTAGCCCAGTATGTAGCTGAGGTTGCCAAAGCAAACGGCGCGAAGATCGCAATTAAGAAATTCGTTCGTTTCGAGACCGGCGAAGGGTTAGAGAAGAAGGAAGAAGACTTTGCAGCTGAGGTTGCTAAGCAGATGGGACAGTAATTTGTTGTTGACGTCCGTACCAAAATCGCCCTATTGTCCGTAAAGATGGGCATAAAAAAGAGGTAAAAAAGGATAGTTATTCATAAAAAAGAGGTTCCAAGATACAATTCAAAGTATCTTGGGGCCTTTTTTGTTTACCTGCAGGAGCAAAAAATTTGAAAATGGGCCTTCCAAGGAGAAAATAAATGAGAATCCGTGTTTTGAGGGTTCCGTATCCGTCTCTGCCCCTGAAATCTTAGCCAGCATTATAAAGTTATTTTTAAAAAACGGAGATAAAAATGTATAAGAATAAAGGAAAAGATGGAAGAAACAACATATGTGGGCCCAACATAAAGAAGTTCCGGCTAAGCCTTCCAGAGAAAACGTCACAGAGAGCCTTTGCGGATATGCTCTGCAATAGAGGGCTGGATGTGGATAAGAATGCAATACAAAGGATCGAAAGCGGAGCAAGATTTGTCACGGATATCGAATTAAAGGCAATCGCAGAGGTATTAGGGGTTAGCAGCAATGATTTACTGGATTAAATCTCTGTATCCGTCTCTGTTCCAATAATCGTGCTGAAAAGCCGAAAAGGGAAAGAAAAAGGACGGAAGAGTGGACACACAGCTTGGCATGGATCTAACAGAGAAGGGATAGGAACTTCTGATTCTGTGTCTGGATCAGTAACAGAGCCGGAGATAGTGTAAGAGGCTGAATCCGGTCCCGTGTCTTAATTTAGAGGCAGAAACAGAGACAGAGCCGGAGAGAAGCTGCTACTTAATATCCACCTCTGATTTTACCAATCATTCAACCTACATCATGAGAAGACTGAGAAAAGAATGAAAAAAGAGTGTCTGAGGGAGGTGCTGGCCAGTAATAAAAGAAATAGATTTGTATTCAAAAATAAGAAGTAATTTGAATCGGTATCCTAATCTGAATCTGAATCGGAATCTGTGTCTGTGTTTGGTCCCGCATTTGCCCCTGGGATCACGGAGACGGATACGGAATAACTAATAAAAATAAGTTCTCATTAATCCATGAAGATTTATGTCCATCTTTACGGACAATCGGTTTGTTTTTGGCGGAACGACAACATTTGTAACAATAACACGAGGTTCCAGGATACAATGCAGCGTATCCTGGAACCTTTTTTGTATTACCTTTATTTTATCGGTATTTTCCGCGTCTGCCAGCTCTTTTGGAGGAGGTTCATAAGATTTGAGATATCTTCCATAAGAATCTTTATGGAAGTTTGAGCATCGAAACGGCGCATCTCAATACGCCCCTGTCCACCTCCCAGCAGCAGATTTTCAAGATTGACTGCCTGATAGTGAAGGGCGTCGGCGGGGGGCACGCCCATGGTGACCAGGGTTTCCGTGAGATTCTTGTCGTAAACTTTTTCTTGGATTTCATTTGCGAGCCATTCTATGGTTGGCGCTGTCTTGCTGTCAAACTCATCAATGACTTTCTGAAAACTCTGTTCGACTTCTTCGCCCAAATCCGATAAAAAAGGTGCATTATCTTTATCCTGGCATTTCACAATCCAGTCCTCTGTTTGCTCTTTTGCCATGTTGGCATACAGAACCAGGAAATTGCGAAAATAAACAGGATTTTCCTGAAAGGCAGTTGAGGTATCGATGGAAATATGTCCGCCTCCTCCGGTGTCGGGGTTTGGATCTGGTTTTAAGTTTAGGTTTTTGGCGGTGTCGAAAACGGCATATTGTAGATATTTTTGGAGGGCCATAAATGCTGCGGGGGTAATCGGTGTTGTTTGAGTTTCAATACAGTTCGGATCTAAGTCTATATTTAATTCCCAGTTTATGGTGCCTAAGGCGGGGCCGCAGTAGAATTCAAATTTGATTTTCTTAGCGGTGTAATTGGTGGAATCAATCCATTTCTTTGTGCCATCTGAAATAGTAATTTTGTTTACTTGTATTTCCATTTCCATTTGAGAGCCTGTTCGCAATTGCGATATTTTAGTAGCCCATGAAGCGATGTCTTGACCAGCATCTTTAACTTCTTGATTCGGTGTTTTTGATTCAAGTTCCTGTTTACCAAACTTGAACTCATGAGCGGTGTTTTGAAATGTAAATTCAGTTCCGATTTTTACGCTGCTGTTTATTTTTTCTAATTCAGTTTTATTTACAATTTGCGGGTTTGGTACTTCCTTTTTCATTTGATTTAATACGAGATCGTAGAGGCGCTGTCTGGTGATTTGATTGGTTTTTTGGCTAATCAAAAGCAATTTTGATGTGTCATTGTCCACATCCTGAATTTGAAAGTGTCTTTCTCCCAGGTAACCGTTTTGATGGAGACGGTCTAGCAGATCGGAGATATCTTTTGCCGTTTGCGTTACATCTTTGATTTTTTCAAGTTCTTCATCGCGATAACTGATATCATGATAACGTTGAATCGGTGGCTTCGACGAAAGGCAAATGGTGTTTCGACCAGATACAGCAGCAGGCTTGATGCGGGATTTTTCGCTCTTTACGGAGCGGCTTTCTTTTGGTTTTATCAGTTCGTACAATGGTTTCCTCCTATTCTGACAGTTGTCATTTTGTGATTCCTTGTTAATTTTCATTATATCTTATTTCCGGGGATAGGATTTTAAAGGTTTTTTAAAGAATACCGCAATCGTCCGTCTGCGTTTTTAGTTGAAAAAAATTCTATTTAACCCTATAATAGATATCATAGATTTCTGGTAAAAGCTGGAAATGGGGAGGGGGATCAGAATGGTGGGAAAGACGGGAGAGCTGCTGGTCGAGATGACGAAAAAGGCGGCGGGATTGTATTTTGCCAGCCGGGATTATGAGGCCCTTTTAGCGTATTTATCGCCGGAAATTAACTGGATTGGGACCGGGAGGAATGAGATCTGCCACAATATACAGGAAGCAAAGCATTTTTTTGAGGCTGAAACGAAGACATACGATGGCGCCTTTGAGGTGTCGGAGGAGTAGTATTTTGTGTCCTGCCTGACAGAGCAGGTTGGGGTGGTTATGGCGGGCATGAGCATCCGTATGGCGGAAGATCATGAGGAGATCATGAAGATGCCCATGCGGTTTACCGTGGTCTGGCGCCGGGATGCAGATGGCTGGAAGGTCGTTCATATCCATAATTCCATACCGGACCGGTCTTTGGACGAGCAGAATTATTTTAATCAGCGGGATGCGTATACCGGGTACCGGCTTGCGGTGGAGCAGTTGAGCCGGGCGGCGGATACGGAGCAGATGACGGGGATTTACAATATGGAGGGCTTTTTGAAAGCGATGGATTTGAGCATCCATGGGGGCCCTGATAGAAGATGCGCCATTGTAAAATTCGGCATCAGAAATTTTCGGTATATTAACCGGACTTATGGTTATGCTGCGGGAGACCGGGTGTTGAAGAGTATCGCCAGGAATTTGAATGCGGACTGCGGAGAATATGAGGTGTGCGGACGGATTGACAAGGACAACTTTGGTCTGTTCTGCTTTTTTGACGATCAGCAGGAGCTTGAGGGACGGCTGAAGAAGCTTCGGGAGAGGCTTGTGGACCAGGAAATTCTGGATGAACTGGGGATGGAGGTTCATTTTCAGGCGGGAATTTATATTCCGGAGAACGGCCGGAAGGAAAACAGCATTGATATGCTGGACAAGGCCCTGATTGCCCAGAGAATCCCAAAACGGGTGACTGGGAGTCATCTCACCTACTTTGAAGACTGGATGATGGATCACAAAGATGCGGAAAACCGGATGCTGGAGTTAGCGCCGGCAGCCATTGAAAATGATGAGTTTGAACTGTATATCCAGCCTCAGTTCCATATCCCAACCAGGCAGGTGGTAGCCGGGGAGGCATTGTCCCGCTGGAAGGTGCGGGGGGAAATGCCGGCGGCGCCTGGAGAGTACATTCCGCTGTTTGAGGAGAACGGGCTGATCATCCGGTTTGATTTTTATATGCTGGATAAGCTCTGCAAGGAAATCCGGCGATGGCTGGATGAGGGCTGGACGCCGTTTCCGATCTCGATCAACCAGTCCAGGCTTCATATCCAGGATGACGGGTTTCTGGAGGAATTCTGCAGAATCGTGGACAGCTATGGGATTCCCCATAAATATCTGGCCTTTGAATTGACGGAATCCGCCTTTGCGGACCAGGGAGCGAAGATGAAGGAGTTGTCGGTGGCCCTCCATGAGAGAGGGTTTCTGCTGGCCATCGATGATTTCGGAACCGGGTACGCATCCCTCGATTTCCTGAGCTCTGTGGAGGCGGATATCTTAAAGATTGACAAGATTCTTCTTCATGATTTTGATTCCAATCCCAAACTCCGTGTCATTCTGGAAAAGGTGGTGGAGCTGGCCCATCGGATGGATATGGTGGTAGTCTGCGAGGGCGTGGAGACAGAGAGCCAGCTGGAATATCTGAAGCTGCTGGAGTGTGATATGGGCCAGGGGTATCTGATTGGCCGGCCGATGAAAACAGACCAGTTTGAAAAGCTGCTGGTAAAAAATAAGATAAAATCATAAATTAACGTACCGGAAAAAGCCAGATACTTTTTACCGGTACGTTTTTTGCAGCCGAATGGGAAGACTTTTTTCGAAAATTATAGTATGATGATAGACAGAGAATGATATTCATTGACCAAAACAAAACGAATGGAGAAAAACAGGATGAGAAAGTTATTTGAGAAGGTCAGGGAACTGGTGGAGCAGGGGAACAGCCTGGAGCTGGTGACCATCGTGGCGGGATACGGTTCCACGCCCAGAGGGGCAGGGGCGAGAATGGTGGTGACGGCGGACAAAACCACTTACGGAACCATTGGCGGCGGAGCGGTGGAGTATCAGGCGGGGCTGCTGGCGGCGGAGCTTTTGAAGGAGAAGACTTCCTGCATCCGGGAATATCAGCTGACGAAGGATCAGGTGGCCGGCCTGGGGATGATCTGCGGCGGCCATGTGGTGGTGTATTTTCAGTATGTGGATGCCAAAGATTCCCACTTTCAAACCCTGTGTGGTCAGATCCTGGAGGCCTGTGAGCAGGATGAGAACAGCTGGCTGGTGACTGATTTGACGGATGAACAGAACTGGCATATGGAGCTTTACACAGAGAGCCGTCTTCCTGACGGATATAAGAACGGGGAAAATGCCGCTCTGTTTTGCAGGAAACCGGAATTTATCAAAACGGAAACGCGGACACTTTACGGGGAACCCCTGGTACAGGCGGGGACTGTCTATATCTTCGGCGGCGGCCACGTATCCCGGGAGCTGGTGCCGGTGTTGTCCCATCTGGGATTTTCCTGCGTGGTCTATGACGACCGGGAGGAGTTTGCGGACCCGGAGACATTTCCCGGTGCAAAGCGGACGATTCTGGCGGATTTTGAGGATATTTCCAGCCGGATTACGGTGACGGAACATGATTATATGGTGATCATGACGAGAGGGCACCAGTTTGACTGTCAGATTCAGCGGCAGGCGCTAAAGACCCCGGCCCGCTATATCGGAGTTATGGGCAGCCGCAGCAAGATCCGGACGATCAATGAAAAGCTGCGGGAGGAGGGCTTTGGCGAGGAGGATTTTAAACGGTTCCACACCCCCATCGGCCTTAAGATTCTGGCCCAGACTCCGGCGGAGATCGCCATCAGCATTGCAGGGGAACTGATCTTTGTCCGAGCCGGCGGGGAGGAGCCCAAGTGATAAATCCCTCTTTGCAAGTTTTAGAATCTATGATATAATCAGTAAGAATATAATGATTCAGACGGGAGAGACTTTCATGAAGACGAATCGCGTATTATTGAAATTGAGTGGGGAAGCCCTTGCGGGGCCTAAGAAGATGGGCTTTGACGAGGATACCGTGAAAGAAGTAGCCAGACAGGTGAAGCTTTCCATAGATGCCGGCGTCCAGGTAGGGATCGTGATCGGCGGAGGCAACTTCTGGAGAGGGCGGACAAGCAGCGCCATCGACCGGACCAAGGCAGATCAGATCGGCATGCTGGCGACGGTGATGAACTGTATTTACGTCTCAGAGATATTCCGGAATGCAGGAATGGAGACGGAGATATTTACCCCATTTGCCTGTGGGGCCATGACGGAGCTGTTCTCCAAGGACAAGGCCAACCGCGGGTTTGAGGAAGGCAAAGTCGTGTTTTTTGCAGGGGGGACAGGCCATCCGTATTTCTCTACGGACACAGGGATTGCGCTGAGGGCCATTGAGATGGATGCAGACTGTATCTTGCTTGCCAAGTCCATTGACGGTGTCTACGACAGTGATCCGAAGATCAACCCGGATGCGAAGCGGTACAACACCATCACCATCCAGGAAGTGATCGACCGTCAGCTGGCGGTTGTGGATCTGACGGCCTCCATCATGTGCATGGAGCACCGGATGCCCATGGCGGTATTTGATTTGAATGAGAAAGACGGCATTGCCAACGCGATGCAGGGGAAAATAAATGGTACAATGGTTACCGTATAATTAGGAGGATATGATGCTGGAACAGTTAAAAATTCACGAAGAGAAGATGAACAAATCCCTGGATGCATTACAGAATGAGTATGCTTCCATCAGAGCCGGCCGTGCCAACCCGCATGTGCTGGACAAGATCAAAGTTGACTATTACGGAACACCGACCCCGATTCAGCAGGTGGGCAACGTGACGGTTCCCGAGGCCAGAATGATTCAGATTCAGCCGTGGGAGAAGAGCTTGTTAAAATCCATTGAGAAGGCTATTCAGATGTCCGATTTAGGCATCAATCCAACCAACGACGGCAATGTGATCCGTCTGGTGTTCCCGGAGCTGACCGAGGAGCGCAGAAAAGAACTGGCTAAGGATGTTAAGAAGAAAGGGGAGGCCGCCAAGGTTGCCCTCCGAAACATCCGCAGAGATGCCAACGACACCATCAAGAAGCTGGAGAAGGCGGGAGAGATTTCCGAGGACGAGCGGGATGACGCGGAAGAGCAGATTCAGAAGGTGACAGACAAGATGGTGGAGAAAGTGGACAAAGCCATCGAGGCAAAGACGAAAGAGATTATGACTGTTTAAGAATCAAAAAGGGGGAGGGCGCACATCATGGAACCCGCCCCCTTTGCTGGTTTGCGGGAGGTGACAGGATGAATGAGATACAGGGGATACAAACCGTGCCGGAGCACGTGGCGGTGATTATGGACGGAAACGGCCGCTGGGCCAAGAAAAAGGGCGTCCCGAGGGCCATGGGCCACAAGGCGGGCTGTGAGACGCTGGAGAAGATGGTGCGGGTGGCTTCCGATCTGGGCATCCGGTATTTTACCGTATACGGGTTCTCCACGGAGAACTGGAAGCGGTCGGCGGAGGAAGTGGGCGCGCTGATGCAGCTGATGCGGTATTATCTGGTGCGGCTGCTAAAGATTGCCTCCCAGAATAATGTAAAAGTGGAGATGTTAGGCGAAAAGAGCCGGTTTGACAAGGATATTATCAAGGGCATCGACAATCTGGTGGAGGGGACGAAGGACAACACCGGCATGGTATTTATCATCGCCATCAATTACGGCGGCCGGGATGAGATCGTCAGAGCCGCCAGAAAACTGGTGGAGGAATACCGGGACAACGGCCGGGACGTCAGTGAGATTGACGAGGAAGCTTTTAACCGTCATCTGGATACCCACGGTCTGCCGGACCCGGATCTGCTGATTCGGACCAGCGGGGAGATGAGGCTGTCCAACTACCTGCTGTGGCAGCTGGCCTACACGGAGCTTTATGTGACCGACTGTCTCTGGCCGGATTTCAATAAAGAGGAATTAGAAAAAGCTGTCACGGCGTACAATGGTAGAGAACGCAGATTTGGCGGCAGATGAGAATCGTAAAGGGGGACTTTTATGTTTACGACCCGGTTGATTAGCGGAATTATTCTGGTGGTGATCGCCATTTTTGTGGTGGGCACCGGAGGAAGCCTGTTGTTTGCAGTGACAGGCCTGATCTCTCTTATAGGGTTATTTGAGCTGTATCGGGTCATGAAGATCGAGAAGAATCCTCTGGGACTGATCGGTTATCTGGCTGCCATTTCCTACTTTGGACTCCTGTGGTTTGACGGAGAACAGTACGTGACATTGATGGCCATCGCGGCGCTGATGCTGCTCATGACCATGTATGTATTTACCTTTCCAAAGTATAAGACAGAAGAGATTACGGTGGCATTTTTTGGTATTTTCTATCTGCCGGTCATGCTTTCCTACCTCTATCAGGTGCGGGAAATGCCGGACGGAGCGCTGCTTGTCTGGCTGATCTTTTTAAGTTCCTGGGGCTGCGATACCTGCGCGTACTGCGTGGGGATGCTGTTTGGAAAACATAAGCTGGCGCCGGTATTAAGTCCCAAAAAATCCATTGAGGGAGCCATCGGCGGCGTGGCGGGAGCGGCCCTTCTGGGCTATCTGTACGCCCTGCTGATCGGACATAGGATGATGGTGGTGGGAAACCCCAGAGTGGCCTGCGCGGCGGCCTGCGCCATCGCGGCGGTGATCTCCCAGGTGGGAGACTTGGCGGCGTCCGCCATCAAGAGAAACCACAACGTGAAGGATTACGGTCATTTGATACCGGGCCACGGAGGAATCCTGGACCGGTTTGACAGTATGATTTTCACGGCACCGGCCATCTATTTTGCCGTGACATTTCTGGCAAAGTATGTGGAACATTAGAATTAGTTAGAAAAAAGACAGGAGTTCACTCATGAAGAAGATTGCTATTCTCGGCTCTACGGGCTCTATCGGCACGCAGACGCTGGAAGTCGTGAGAAACAATGGAGATATGAAAGTCACTGCTCTGGCGGCCGGAAGCAATACCCGGCTGCTGGAGGAACAGGTGCGGGAATTCAAACCGAAGCTGGTCTGTGTCTGGGAGGAAGCGAAGGCGAAAGAGCTGGCGGCCTCCATCCGGGATACGGATACGCGGGTGGTCAGTGGGATGGACGGCCTGATTGAGACCGCCACGGAGGCGGAAGCAGCGATTGTGGTGACGGCTATCGTCGGCATGATCGGTATCCGGCCCACCATCGCAGCCATGGAGGCAGGCAAGGACATTGCCCTGGCAAACAAGGAGACCTTAGTGACGGCAGGTCACATCATTATGCCGCTGGCGAAGGAGAAGGGCGTGCGGATTCTGCCGGTTGACAGCGAGCACAGCGCCATTTTCCAGTGTCTGAACGGGGAAGAGAAACGACAGATTAAAAAGATATTACTGACGGCCTCCGGCGGTCCGTTCCGCGGGAGAACCAGGGAAGAGATGAAGGATGTGAGGCTGGAGGACGCGCTCAAGCATCCTAACTGGACCATGGGGCGAAAGATTACCATCGATTCTTCTACCATGGTCAATAAAGGGCTGGAAGTGATGGAAGCACGCTGGCTGTTTGACGTGGAGATGGATCAGGTGCAGGTGGTGGTTCAGCCTCAGAGCGTCATTCATTCCATGGTGGAGTTTGTGGACGGCGCCGTGATGGCACAGCTTGGGACGCCGGACATGAAGCTGCCGATCCAGTATGCCCTCTATTACCCGGAGCGAAGATTTCTTCCGGGAGAGCGGTTGGATTTCTGGAAAATCGGGCAGATTACTTTTGAGAAGCCGGATTTTGAGAACTTTAAGGGGATTGCCCTGGCTTACGAGGCGGGGAGATGCGGCGGCTCCATGCCGACGGTGTTTAACGCGGCCAATGAGTATGCGGTCAGCCTGTTTTTAGACAGAAAGATCGGGTATTTAACCATCACCGATATGATTGAAGAAGCGATGCGGATGCACCAGGTGGTCTTAAATCCTACCGTGGAACAGATTCTGGAAGCAGAGGCCCGGACCTATGAGTTTTTAGCAGGATTAGAAAGCAGGTAAACAATTCATGAGCATCATTGTAGCTATCTTGGTCTTCGGACTGATTATTTTAATCCACGAGTTCGGCCATTTTATTGTGGCTAAGAAATGTGGAATCGGCGTGATCGAGTTCTCAATCGGAATGGGACCGCGCCTGATCAGCTTCACAAAAGGGGAAACCCGGTATTCCATCAAGGCGCTGCCCTTCGGCGGCTCCTGCATGATGATGGGGGAGGATGAAAATGATTCCGACCCGAGAGCATTTAACAACAAACCGGTATGGTCCCGGATCGCCGTGATTGCGGCCGGTCCGGTGTTTAACTTTGTGCTGGCGTTTGTGCTGGCACTTGTGATCGTCAGCTATGTGGGTTATGACGCGCCGGTGCTGACCGGTGTGATAGAAGGATTTCCGGCTGAGGAGCAGGGAATGCAGGCAGGCGATGTCCTGACAAAAGTGAACGGAAGAAAAATCACGATTTACCGGGATCTGCAGATGTATCTGTATATGAATCCCGGTAAGGAACTGGATATAGAGTATGTGAGACCGGGGGAGAATGGTTCGCAAGACCAGCGTTTTTCGGCTCATATTGTACCAAAGTTCTCGGAGGAGAACCAGTCATACATGATGGGAATTGAGACCAGTGTCTACCGCCAGCAGACGTCTTCCATTATGGAGACGTTGAAATACAGTGCCTACGAGGTAGAGTACTGCATCCGCACCACCATTGACAGCGTGGGGATGCTGATCCGAGGAAAAGTGGGGCGTGACGATATTGCAGGTCCGGTCCGTATGATCAGCGTGATTGACGAGACGGTGGAGGAGACGAGAAGCTACGGCATGGCGGTGACGCTGCTGACGCTGGCGAATCTCTGTCTGCTGCTCAGCGCCAACTTAGGCGTCATGAACCTCCTGCCGATTCCGGCGCTGGACGGCGGCCGTCTGGTATTTCTGGTGATTGAACTGGTGAGAGGGAAGCCCATCGACAAAGAGAAAGAGGGCATGGTCCACATGGCAGGCATGGTGTTTTTAATGGGGCTGATGGTATTTGTCCTGTTTAATGATATCAGCACCCTGTTTTTCCACTAGCGCGTGTCTGAAGATTCATGAAAGCGGATAGTGGTTAGAAAGTTTGGAGGAAGTTATGTACAGAGATCAGACGAAAGTCATTCGCATTGGGGACCGGGTGATCGGCGGGGGCAATCCCATCCTGATCCAGTCCATGTGCAATACGAAGACGGAGGATATAGAAGGGACGGTGGCCCAGATTCTGGAATTGGAACAAGCGGGATGCGACATCATTCGTGTGGCGGTTCCGACGATGGAGGCGGCAATAGCCCTGACAGAGATTAAAAAGCAGATTCATATTCCGCTGGTGGCGGATATCCATTTTGATTACCGGCTGGCGATTGCGGCTATGGAGCACGGGGCGGATAAAATCCGGATCAATCCGGGCAACATCGGCGCGGTGGACCGGGTCCGGGCGGTGGTGGAGAGCGCGAAAGAGCGGGGGATTCCCATCCGTGTTGGCGTAAACAGCGGTTCCCTGGAGAAGCCGCTGCTGGAAAAGTACGGCGGTGTGACTGCCGAAGGCCTTGTGGAGAGTGCTCTGGAAAAGGTGGCTCTGATTGAGCAGATGGGTTATGACAATCTGGTGATCAGCATCAAATCCTCAGATGTGATGATGTGCGTCAAAGCCCATGAACTGATTGCAAAACAGACGAAGTACCCGCTCCATGTGGGCATTACGGAGGCGGGGACCCTGACGGCTGGGAATATCAAATCGTCCATCGGCCTTGGCATTATCTTAAACCAGGGCATTGGCGATACCATCCGTGTATCCTTAACGGGGGCTCCGGTGGAGGAGATCAAGTCTGCGAAGCTGATTCTGAAGACGCTGGGACTGCGAAAAGGCGGCATTGAGGTGGTTTCCTGCCCTACCTGCGGACGGACCAAGATTGATTTGATCGGTCTGGCCAACCAGGTGGAGAATCTGGTGACGGAGTTTGACCATCTGGATGTAAAGGTGGCTGTCATGGGCTGCGTGGTAAACGGACCGGGGGAAGCGAAGGAGGCGGACCTTGGAATCGCCGGAGGAATCGGGGAAGGACTGCTGATCCGCAAGGGCGAGATTATCCGCAAGGTGCCGGAGGACCAGCTTTTGGAAGCGCTTAGAGAAGAACTTCAAAAGTTGTCATGAATTGACAGGTGAGAATATGGGAAAAATGTTTTTGGATGTATTTCCGGATTTGACGATCGCGGAAGAGTTTCGGGAGCTTTTAAAACTGGTTGAGGTGGAGCGGGTCTCCACCCCCAGGGATAGAAGCTCTATTCGCGTTTATATTGTAAGCCCCAGACTGATTCACAAGCAGCAGATCGTGGGATTGGAGCGGGGAATCAAGGACCAGCTGTTTCCCGGCAAGAAGGTGGTCATCAAGATTTTTGAGCATTACAAGCTGTCGGGCCAGTATACGCCGGAGAAGCTGCTGGGTGTCTATAAGGACAGTCTTCTCTATGAACTGAAGAATTACAGTATTATTGAATACAACATTTTCCGGAAGGCGGAATTTACCTTCCCGCGGGACTCGGTGATGGAGATCACCATTGAGGATAATGAGGTCATGCGGGAGAAAGCCGGGGAGTTAAAGCGGGTGGTGGAGAAGATTTTCCACGAGCGCTGCGGCCTTCCGGTGGAGATTACATACCGCTATGTGGCGGAGAGTGAGAATAAGCAGTGCAAGCTGCGGGAAGCCCAGATCCAGAAGGAATTGGAAGAGAAGATCCGCAATTCCCGGATTTTCGCAGAGGAAGCGGCAAGTCACGCGGTGGCGGCCGGGGGAGAAGGCTTTGCGGCCGGCGGCGGTATGGCCGGAGGAGAAGGCGCGCCCTGGGCGGCCGGCAACGGCCAGACAGGAGCGGGAGCCGGGAGTGGAGCCATGGCTGGAGGCGGAAATGGCGGCGTGACCGGCAATGGAAATGGCAGTGGAATGGCCGGAACTGCAGCCACTCCAGGAAACGGGGCGGCGCCTGGCGGCCAGGGAGCGGCCCTTCGGACCGGCGGCAAGGCAAAAGGCGGGGAGAACGGAGGCGGCTCCGGCGGTAAATGGGAATCGAAAAAAGGATTCCAGAAGGACCGCAAATACTCCTACCAGAAGAAGAGCGATAACCCGGATGTGTTGTACGGCCGGGATTTTGAGGACGATTTTATTGACATCAACAGCATTGCCGGAGAGATGGGAGAGATCACCATCCGGGGTAAGGTCATCGCCAAAGACAGCCGTCTGCTGGGAAGCGGCAAGACCATTGTCATCTATGATATCACGGATTTTACGGATACCATGACGGTCAAGATGTTCGCCAAGGACGAGGCGCTTGACGATATCAACGCGGCGGTTCAGCTGGGGGCATTCTTAAAACTGAAGGGTATGACCACCATTGACAAGTTTGACGGGGAATTGACCATCGGTTCTGTGGTGGGCCTTAAAAAATGTGAGGATTTCACCGGAAAACGGATGGACAACAGCTTAAATAAGCGGGTGGAGCTTCACTGCCATACGAAGATGAGCGATATGGACGGGGTGTCCGATGTGAAGGACATCGTGAAGCGGGCCAAGAAGTGGGGGATGCCGGCTCTGGCCATCACGGACCACGGCTGTGTCCAGGCATTTACCGACGCCAACCATGCCATCGACAAGGACGATGAGTTCAAGATTATCTACGGGGTGGAAGGCTATCTGGTAGATGATATGAAACAGCTGGTGGACAATTCGAAAAACCAGAGTTTTGATGATGCCTATGTGGTATTTGATATCGAGACCACCGGTTTCAGCCCGTTAAACAACCGGATTATTGAGATCGGGGCGGTCAAGGTGGAGCGCGGGGTGATCACGGACAAGTTCAGCACCTTTGTAAACCCGGATGTGCCCATTCCGTTCCGAATTGAACAGCTGACCGGCATCAATGACAATATGGTGCTTCCGGCGCCGAAGATCGACAAGGTGTTGCCGGAGTTTTTGAAATTCTGCGAGGGAGCGTCCTTAGTGGCCCACAACGCCTCCTTTGATGTGAGTTTTATCGCCCGCAACGCGGAGGTGCTGGGGCTGGAATTCAACCCTACGGTGCTGGATACGGTAACACTGGCCCGGCTTTTGCTGCCACAGCTAAACCGGTACAAGCTGGACACGGTGGCGAAGGCGCTTGGCGTTTCTCTTGCCAACCACCACCGGGCGGTGGACGACGCGGGAGCCACCGCAGAGATTTTTGTATCATTTTTGAAAATGTTAAAGGAACGGGATTTATCCACGCTTGACGAGTTGAATGAGTTGAGTGCCCTGGACGCGGATGGGATCAAGAAGCTGTCCACCTACCATATCATTATTCTGGCGAAGAACGATGTAGGGCGGGTGAATTTATACCGGCTGATCTCCATGTCCCACCTGGATTTTTATGCCAGAAGGCCCAGAATCCCGAAGAGTATGCTGAACAAATACCGGGAGGGCCTGATCATCGGCTCGGCCTGTGAGGCGGGGGAACTGTACCAGGCCCTGCTTCGGGGCGGTACCAACGCGGAGATCAATAAGATTGTGAATTTCTATGACTATCTGGAGATTCAGCCGCTGGGGAATAACGAGTTCATGCTGCGGGATGAGAAGAGCACGGTGGAGTCGGAGAAGGACTTAATCGACTTAAACAAGCGGATCGTGGAGCTGGGAGAACAGTTTCACAAGCCGGTCTGCGCCACCTGCGATGTCCATTTCCTGGACCCGGAGGACGAGGTGTACCGGCGGATCATCATGGCCGGCAAGGGCTTTAAGGATTCGGACGACCAGGCGCCCCTCTACCTGCGGACCACGGAGGAGATGCTTCAGGAGTTCCAGTACTTAGGACCGGACAAGGCGGAGGAGGTAGTGGTCACCAACACCAGAAGGATCGCAGACCAGTGCGAGAAGATCTCCCCGGTGCGGCCGGACAAATGTCCTCCGGTCATTCCGGATTCCGACGCCACCCTGCGTAATATCTGTTACAACCGCGCCCATGAACTGTATGGGGAAAATCTCCCGGAGATTGTGGTGGAGCGTCTGGAGCGGGAGCTGAACTCCATTATCAGCAACGGATTCGCGGTGATGTACATTATCGCTCAGAAGCTGGTGTGGAAGTCCAATGAGGACGGCTACTTAGTAGGCTCCCGAGGTTCCGTCGGTTCGTCCTTCGTTGCCACCATGTCGGGAATCACGGAGGTAAACCCGTTAAGTCCCCATTACTACTGTGCCAAATGCCACTATTCCGACTTTGACTCCGAGGAGGTCAGGAAGTTCTCTGGAATGTCGGGCTGCGACATGCCGGATCAGGAATGTCCCGTCTGCGGCGAGCCGTTAATGAAGGAAGGGCATGATATTCCCTTTGAGACGTTCCTGGGATTTAAGGGGGATAAGGAGCCGGATATCGACTTGAACTTCTCCGGGGAATACCAGAGTAAGGCCCATGATTACACGGAGGTGATCTTTGGCAAGGGCCAGACCTACCGGGCCGGTACCATCGGCACGCTGGCGGACAAGACGGCCTACGGCTATGTGAAGAATTACTATGAGGAGCGGGGGGACCGGAAACGGAACTGTGAGATCAACCGGATTGTCCAGGGCTGCGTGGGAGTCAGAAGAACCACCGGACAGCATCCGGGCGGTATCATCGTGCTTCCCCACGGACAGGATATCTGTTCCTTTACGCCGATTCAGCATCCCGCCAACGATATGACCACCAGCACGGTGACGACCCACTTTGATTACCACTCTATCGACCACAACTTATTGAAACTTGATATACTGGGACACGATGATCCCACCATGATACGTATGCTTCAGGATTTAATCGGGTTTGACCCGGTAAAGGATATTCCGCTGGACTGTAAGGAAGTCATGTCCCTGTTCCAGAATACGTCGGCGTTAAAAATCTCGCCGTCGGATATCGGCGGGTGCGAGCTTGGCGCCCTGGGTATCCCGGAATTCGGTACGGATTTCGCCATGCAGATGTTGATTGACGCCCAGCCGAAATATTTCTCGGATCTGGTCCGCATCGCCGGTCTGGCCCACGGAACCGATGTGTGGCTGGGAAACGCCAAGGACCTGATTATCAGCGGCCAGGCGACTATTCAGACCGCCATCTGCTGTCGTGACGATATCATGGTGTATTTGATTCAAATGGGGCTGGAAGAGGGCTTGTCCTTCACCATCATGGAGTCCGTCCGTAAGGGCAAGGGGTTAAAGCCGGATTGGATTGAGGAGATGCTGGCCCACGACGTGCCGCAGTGGTATATTGATTCCTGTAAAAAGATTAAATACATGTTCCCAAAAGCCCATGCGGCGGCTTATGTCATGATGGCCTGGCGTGTGGCCTACTGTAAGGTGTTTTATCCGTTAGCTTATTACGCGGCATTTTTCAGTATCCGAGCCAGCGGTTTCAGTTATGAATTAATGTGCCAGGGCAGGGATAAACTGGAATATTATCTGGCAGACTATAAGAAACGCCAGGATACGCTGTCAAAGAAGGAACAGGATACCTTGAGGGACATGAGAATTGTCCAGGAAATGTACGCCCGGGGGTTTGATTTTGTTCCCATTGATTTGTTTCAGGCGAAAGCCAGACATTTTCAGATTGTGGGTGATAAGCTGATGCCATCCTTAAGCAGTATTGACGGTCTCGGCGAGAAGGCGGCGGATATGATTGTGGATGCCGTAACCGACGGCCCCTTCCTGTCCAGGGAGGACTTCCGAAACAGGACGAAGGTCAGCAAGACCACCTGTGACCTGATGGGAGACCTCGGAATCTTAGGTGACCTGCCGGAATCCAACCAATTATCGCTGTTTGACTTGTAAAGCTAAAACGGAGCCCATTCGGACTCTGTTTTATGCTATCAATATGCCGTTTTTCTTGTATTTGCCGGGTTTGAATTTCTTTGAAATTGAATATTTTGATAAAAGAAAGTGAACAAAGATGATACGTATAGCAATTGTAGAAGATGATATCAGTTATTCATGCCAATTTCAAAAATATATACATAAATATTCAAAAGAAAGTAAAGAGCTTTTTGATGTATCCGTGTTTTCAGATGGAAACGATATTGTCTGGAATTACAATTCTAACTATGACATAATTTTTATGGACGTGCAGATGCAAAAGCTGGACGGAATGAGTGCGGCCCGAAGTATTCGTAAGGTTGATACGAATGTGGTTATCATTTTTATAACCAATATGGCGCAGTATGCAATCCAGGGGTATGAAGTAGATGCTATGAATTACATATTAAAACCGGTTAATTATTTTGCATTTTCACAGCAGCTTGCAAAGGCAGTAAAGCAGGCGAAAGCAAGAATGAATTTCTATATCAACATTCTTCATGAGAGCAGTATGGTAAGATTAGATGTAACAAGGATATCCTATATAGAGAGTCAGGGTCACACCATAATTTATCATACGGAAGATGGTGTTTTTTCTACCAGAGATTCGTTAAAGCAAGTAGAACAGAAACTGTCAGGACGGAATTTCAGTAGATGTAATAATTGTTATCTGGTGAATCTGCGTCATGTTGAAAAAGTAAAGGATCACACGATAATTGTGCTTGGAGAAGAACTTCAAATGAGCCGTATGAAACGAAAGAGCTTTATGACAGATTTAGCTGTTTATGTGGGAGGTGCAAAGGGATAATGTTGGATATTCCCAAATGGTATACAGCACTTGCGGAATGGTGCAGCTGTATGTGTATTATCTTTATCATGAAAAAGAGATACAATCGCACGGTAACTATCATTTTATCGGTCATATATTTCATACTTTTATCCGGAATGCAGTATTGTATTGGGATTATGCCTGTCACATTTTGGATTCCAGGAATGATTCTCGCACTGATTTTGATGTATCTGTTCCTATATATGAGTTGTGACATAAAGCCCGTCGATGCGGGTTTTATGTGGGCAATTGCTTTTATTTTTGCTGAATTTGCAGCCTCTATCGAATGGCAGATTTCAGCATTTATGTTATCCCCTACCAGAAATGGTACAAAACCAAGTGAAATTTGCCTCATGGTATTTTTTTACGTAGTCATTTTTGGAATTTATGCCTTTTATGAACGAAAGCGAATCGCGAAAGTTAAGGAATTACAGGTAACCGGCAGGGAATTGCTTAGTGGTATCGTAATCTCTATTAGTGCATTTCTGTTAAGCAATATCAGTTATGTAAATCAAGATACACCGATTAGTGGCAGCATGAGTACAGAAATATTTTACATACGAACATTGGTTGATTTTGGAGGTGCTGTCATGTTGTTCTCTTTGCAGGGAAGTATGATCGGACTTCAGGTGGAGAGAGAATTGGGTGCTATTCAAAATATTTTACAGAGACAGTATGCTAATTATCAGCTGTCCAAAGATTCTGTTGCATTAATAAACCAGAAATATCATGATCTTAAGCATCAGATTGATGTGATTCGAAGAGAATCCAATGCTGAGAAAAGAGAAGAGTATTTGAAGGAAATTGAAAATGGGATACAGAATTTTGAAGCACAGAACAAAACAGGTAATGCAGTTTTGGATATTATTCTGACAAACAAACAGCTTCACTGCAGTCAGCATCAGATTAACCTGACTTCAGTAGCAGATGGAAATCTACTGCATTTTATGGAAGTTATGGATATTTGCAGTATATTTGGAAATGCATTGGATAATGCTATTGAAAGTGTAGAAAAGATAGAAGATATTGATAAACGTTTAATACGAATGGCAGTATATAAGCAGAATAAATTTGTAATGATGAGATTTGAGAATTATTATGAAAGCAGTTTATATATGGATCATGAAATGCCACAGACAACGAAAAAGAATAAAGCGTACCATGGATATGGTTTAAAAAGTATTTATCAAGTTGCTGAAAAGTATGATGGGACGGCGGTAATTGATACACAGGATCATTGGTTTCAACTAAATGTGTTGTTACCGATACCTGAAGAAAATTGATATATTTAAGAGGATGGAATAGGGGTCTGATACATGAATGCGGTAACTGGTTCATTGTGTCAGACTATTTCATTTTTTACGTTTCCAAATATGACACTGTAAAAACAGGTTATGCCAAAATGATGTCGAATAAATATTTTTTTGATAAGATGCAATTAGCGTAAAGCTGCTGAAGAAAAGTTTAGAAAGGAGGGAGAGTATATAAGTGAAAAAACAAGCAGTTAATCCTTATTTACCATGTTATGAATATATCCCGGACGGAGAGCCCCATGTATTTGGAGAAAGAGTCTATATTTACGGATCTCATGACCGTTTTAATGCGCCGATATTCTGTGTAAATGACTATGTCTGCTATTCAGCACCGGTGAATGATCTCAGTGACTGGAAGTATGAAGGAGTGATTTATAGTAAGAAACAGGACCCTAAAAATAAATTGGGAATTCATCTGTTGTTTGCTCCTGATGTGGTACAGGGACCTGATGGAAAATATTATCTTTACTATGCATATGATTTTATGGGAATCATGGGAGTTGCAGTGTGTGATACTCCAGCGGGGAAATATAGTTTTTATGGTCATGTAAGGTACCCAAATGGAAAACTTTGGGGAAGGACAAAAGGTGATCAGTTTCCTTTTGATCCAGGAGTCCTTCATGATGACGGCAGAATATACCTGTATTCAGGGTTTTATACTGCAGTACCGGCATTCATGACGGGATTTTATAAGCTTAAAAATGATGGTGGGGTAGTTTTGGAATTGGAGAGGGACATGTTAACCATCAAAGCAGGCCCTAAACTGCTGTTTCCCAAAAAAGGGAAAGGCTCTTTTGAAGGCCATGAATTCTTCGAAGCCAGCTCAATACGTAAGAAAGATGGAAGATACTTTTTTGTGTATTCATCGGTTCATAATCATGAATTGTGTTATGCTGTCAGCAATTATCCGGACAGAGATTTCAAGTTTGGCGGTACGCTGATCAGCCAGGGAGATTTGTTCTTAGAGGGCGAAGAGAATGAGTGTAAGGCATTGAATTATCTGGGAAACAATCATGGTGGTATAGAAGAAATTAACGGTAAATGGTACATATTTTATCATCGGCAGACCAATCAGCATTCTTTTTCAAGACAAGCCTGTGCAGAAAAGCTTACGTTAGATGAAGATGGAAATTTTAAACAGGCAGAAGTGACAAGCTGTGGACTCAATGAGGATTCATTGCAAGGATTTGGTACCTATGAAGCACGGATTGCCTGCAACTTATTTAGCAAGAACGGAGTTGGAAGATATGACGGTAAACATGCTAAAAAAAGATTACAGGAACACCCCTACTTTACTCAGACAGGGAAAGATGTTTCGCCGGAGCAAGTAAAAGCAGGTAAAAAGGAACCGCAGCAGTATATTGCAAATATGCGAGATGGAGCAGTGGCAGGATTTAAGTATTTTCGATTTAACGGATTAGAGAAAATTGCAGTTAAAATCCGAACTACAACGGATGGAATCATGCAGATTTCTACAGATCTAAAATTTGAGAATATCATTGCGGAAATATTGGTTCAAAAGACGAATGATATTCAAAAATATGAAGGTGAATGTACCATGAAATCAATTCAAGGGGTACATCCGCTATACTTCAGATTTGCGGGAAATGGAATATTGGATTTTTATGAAATAGAACTGAAGAATAAAGAACAGAGAGAAAAGTAAAAAATATGATTGCCAAATGGAAGCTATTTAGAGAAAATCATCCGGAGATATATGAATTTATTATGTTTAATTTATTGGCAAATATAGCTACTATTACGAATTTTATTGTTTTATTTGTAGGAAATAATTTTCTGTTCATTTCAATGCGAGAAGTAATCTTTCAGTGGGGACCTTTTGATTATTCAGTTGCAAATGGGGGATTATGTGGATTTCTGTCATTCCTTCTTAGCTATGGGACAGCTCAGACTGTAAACTTTATTGTTCAGAGAAAAGCGGTATTTCATGCAAATAATAAATTGTGTGGTGCTGTTATCATCTATGTCGTGGCAGTACTAATTGTATATGGAATATGCTTATATGTTCCAACAATTATCATGACACCACTTTCACGATTCATAGGCAATTTCGCACCATATGCTGCCAACTGCGTAAATATTTTAATTCAAGTTATTATTCTTTTTCCAACAATGAAATATTTGGTAATGAAAAAGCAGTAAAAAAAATTAATGGGAGGTTAATCAATGAAAAAGAAAAAATGGTTGTTACCGGCGGTAATCGTGTTTGTAGTGGTTTTAATTTTGGGATTAATGATCACTAAGGTGTATCAGTTATTGTTTGGAGGTACTTTATCAATTACCACAACAGATTTAATGAATGCGATCTATGCCTGCAGAACTCCATTAATCATTATGGGATTCGTGATTGTTGCAGCAATTATTTTTATCATTGCAGTGAAAAAAGTTGAAATAACAAAAAGAAAACTACTTCGGGTACATGCAGTGGCTGCAATGTTATTAACGATTGTGTTAATGATGAATTGGATTATGTTAGGAATAGAATATTCGGTCATCAATAGTGTATTTAGTGAAGAAACTAAGGTTTCAGATGAAACATTAGAAAACGGGAAAAAAATAGCGGAGCAAATCGCGTCAGAAGGGATTGTTTTATTAAAAAATGAGGATAGCGAACTGCCTTTAGCCAAGGGAACGAAACTGAATCTGTTTGGATGGTCAAGTGTTCGGCCTCTTTATGGCGGAACCGGCTCCGGTGCAACAAGTGAATCAACATCCGTAACCTTGATTCAGGGCTTAAAAAATGCTGGATTTGAAGTAAACGCCAGTTTAGTTGATTTTTATGAAAATTTCCGTACGGAAAGACCTGTAGGTACCATCAGACTTCGTGAACTTGGCTCCAAAAAAGGAGACTGGACAATTCCGGAACCAACAATAGATGAGTATGATCAGGCTGGAATTTTTGAGAATGCCACAGCATATTCTGATACCGCAGTCATAGTAATCAGCCGTACTGGTGGAGAAGGCTTTGATATTCCACAGAGTTTAACAAATCCGGATGAATACAATGTTCAATATGGAGAACTTGCACAGTATTATACATTTGGTACACAGGAAGATGATTTAGATGCAGGTAAAAGTTACTTGGAGCTGAGCAAGCGTGAAGCCACGATGGTGGACAGAGTTTGTCAGGAATTTGAAGATGTAGTGGTTATCATCAATTCATCTAATGCTATGGAGCTTGGCTGGATGGATGAATATGATAGCATTAAGGCTGCGGTACTTTGCGGCGCCCCTGGAGAAATTGGATTTGATTCCTTAGGAAAAATTCTGAATGGGGAAGTAAATCCATCTGGTCATTTGGCAGATACTTATGTATACGATTTATTGAATACACCAACCGTAAATAATTTTGGTGGGTACGCATATGATAATTACGAAGAAGTAACCGGAAGCATAGATAATAAAGCGATGTTCATTCATTATGCAGAAGGAATTTATGTTGGTTACAAATTCTATGAAACAGCTGCTGCAGAAGGCTTAATTGACTATGATAAGGTAGTGCAGTATCCGTTTGGATATGGACTGAGTTATACTACATTTGAATCTTCGATTGCAGATGTAAAAGATGATGGAAAAGAGATTACTCTTTTCGTAGATGTTAAAAATACAGGTAATGCAGCAGGTAAATATGTCGCCGAGATATTCTATAATCCACCTTACGTTAATGGAGGAATTGAGAAAGCATCTGCTAACCTGGTTGAATATGCAAAAACAGATTCTTTATTACCAGGTGCAGCTCAGACATTAGAGATTACATTCTCTTATGATGATATGGCATCTTATGATTCTGAATGCATTAAGAGTAAAAACGGTGCTTATGTGTTAGAAGCAGGACAGTACGAGATTAACCTTTGTTCTGATTCACATACGATTATTGACACTTATACTGCCAATGTGGCAGAGGACATTATTTATGATGAAGAACATGAAGGAAGCCGTAACACAGATCAAACAGCAGCAACCAATCAATTACAATTTGCAGAAGGCGATGTAGAGTATTTAAGCCGTGCAAACGGATTTGCTAATTATGACAAAGCGGTAGCAGCTCCCACTGAGTTTAGCCTGAGCGAAGAAGCTTTGAATAATTTTACCAGTACTGTTACATTTGATACTGCAGATTATGACGACCCTAATGCAGTGATGCCTGCAACCGGAGTTCATAACGGGATTACCCTTTCCGATTTAACCGGAGCAGATTATGATGATCCTATGTGGGATAAGTTATTGGATGAACTGACAGTCGAGGAAATGGCTCAGCTATCAGCAGATGGAGGTTACCATACAATTGCCCTGGGAAAAATTGGACTTCCGGCAACAGAGGATTGTGATGGACCTACAGGAGTTCATAGTAATTATAACTCGGCAGCAGGTGCAAGCTATCCCGGATCTGTTATGCTGGCATGTACATGGAATCAAGAGTTAGCAAAAGAAAAAGGAATCCAAGTAGCAAAAGAATGTGCAGAAATTAATTGCGCGGGATGGTATGCTCCGGCAATGAATATTCATAGAAGTGCATTTGGCGGTAGAAATTTTGAATACTATTCGGAAGATGGTGTTTTATCAGGTCTTACAGCAGCAGGAGAAGTATCAGGAGCAACAGAAAATGGACTGATCTGTTACATTAAGCACTTTGCATTTAATGAACAGGACAACTACAGACAAAATGGTATCTGTACATGGACAAATGAACAAGCGGCTAGAGAAGTTTATCTGAAAGCATTTGAATATCCCGCAAAAGCCGGAGCATTGGGTGTCATGACTTCTATGAATGCCTTGGGAACTGCTTGGACAGGCGGGTCAAAAGCTTTATTAACAGAGATATTAAGAAATGAATGGGGATTTCAGGGTTCTGTTATAACAGATGCAATGGCAGGCGGCTGGTATATGGATCAGAACTTAGCTATTCGCAGTGGTGGAACCAAAATGCTGGCATTTAGTATAACCGATGATTTCTTTATTGAGCGGAATTCGGCAGGTACTGTTACCGCATTAAGAAACGCTGCTCATGGAACGTTGTATGCATTGGCAAATTCAAATGCATTAAGCAAATCCGTGAAAACACCTAACTGGGTAATTACAATATATGTAATGGATATTTTGATTGTTCTTGGCTTGGCAGCATGGGAAGTACTGGCAGTGAATAAAAAACGTAAATCAAAGAAGAATCAAGAATAGATTGTATGGAAACAGCTAACTATAAGGACAGGAGTACCCTTTGTATGAAAGGATACTCCTGTTTTTTATGAACAATACCAATTATCACTGTTTGTCTTGCAAATGAGCCGGTTTTTCTGACAAATCTTGATAAATTATGCAGAATATGATAAAATTAAATATGACTGAGGACACTCAGCGAAAAGGAGGAAAAATATCATGAAAAAAAGAGCTTTAGCACTGATGATGGCAGCAGCCATGACCGTTGCTCTGACTGCCTGCGGAGGCGGTTCTTCCACACCGGAGACCACGACAGCAGGGGCAGAAACCACAGCAGCAGAGTCCAAGGCGGAGGAAACTACCACAGCGGCAGCTTCCGGAGATTCTGCCAGTGGATATGAACTGGCGCTTGTGACGGACCTTGGAACCATTGATGATAAGTCATTCAACCAGGGTGCATGGGAAGGACTGAAGAAGTATGCGGAAGAGAACAGCATTACTTACAAGTACTACCAGCCACAGGAAGGTACCACGGATTCTTACTTAGAGACCATCGGACTGGCTATCGAGGGCGGCGCAAAGCTGGTGGTATGTCCTGGATTCCTGTTTGAGGAGCCGATCTACTTAGCTCAGGACCAGTATCCGGATGTACACTTTATCCTGCTTGACGGCGAGCCACACAGCGGTGACTACGCAGAGTACAAGACCAATGACAATGTGATGCCAATCCTGTTCCAGGAAGACGAGGCAGGATTCCTGGCCGGTTATGCGGCAGTGAAAGACGGCTACACAAAGCTGGGCTTCATGGGCGGTATGGCAGTTCCGGCCGTGATCCGTTACGGTTACGGATTTGCTGAGGGCGCTGACGCGGCAGCAGTTGAGATGGGCATTGACGGTGTGGAAGTGATGTACAACTACACCGGTGCATTTGAGGCTACACCTGAGGCACAGTCTATGGCGGCTTCCTGGTACCAGAACGGAACCGAAGTGATCTTCGGCTGCGGCGGTGCGGTAGGAAACTCCGTGATGGCAGCAGCTCAGGAGAAGAACGCCAAGACCATCGGTGTTGACGTTGACCAGAGCTTCGAGTCCGAGACCGTGATTACTTCCGCAATGAAACAGCTGTCCAACTCCGTTTATGACGGAATCAAGGCTTTCTATGACGGCTCTTTCCCGGGCGGCAAGACAAGCGTCTTCACAGCAGCCAACGCAGGTGTTGGTCTTCCGATGGAGACTTCCAAGTTTGAGACTTTCACAGCAGCAGATTATGATGCCATTTACAAAAAGTTAGTGGACGGTGAAGTTACTTTAACAGCTCCTTCTGCAGACAACAACAACCCGACTGTTGACTTGAAATTAGAGAAGACAACAATCAACTTTGTAGAGTAATTTTATTCTATAAACAGGAGGGGTGCTTTAAAAAGCACCCCTTATATTATTTATAAACAAAGACAAGGAGGACTGGATGGATTACATTATTGAGATGCTGCACATCACAAAAAAGTTTCCGGGTATCATTGCAAACGATGATATCACACTTCAATTGAAAAAAGGAGAGATTCACGCACTGCTCGGGGAGAATGGTGCGGGGAAGTCCACACTGATGAGTGTCCTCTTTGGACTTTACCAGCCAGAAGTTGGCGTTATCAAAGTAAAGGGCCAGGAAGTGAAGATCAAGGGTCCTTTAGATGCCAATGCACTGGGGATTGGCATGGTGCACCAGCATTTTAAATTGGTGCACAATTTTACGGTACTGCAGAATATCGTGCTGGGCATGGAGACGGTCAGGGGCGGTCTCTTAAAGATGGATGATGCCCGGAAGAAAGTGATGGAGCTGAGTGAGCGGTACAATCTGTTTATTGACCCGGACGCGCTGATTTCCGATATTACGGTGGGAATGCAGCAGAGAGTGGAGATCTTAAAGATGCTCTACCGGGACAATGAGATTATGATTTTTGATGAGCCGACGGCCGTTCTGACTCCCCAGGAGATCGACGAGCTGATGCAGATTATGAAGAATCTGACGGCGGAGGGGAAATCCATTCTCTTCATCACCCATAAATTGAATGAAATCAAGGCTGCAGCCGACCGCTGTTCGGTGCTGCGCCGTGGAAAATATATTGGAACCATCAACGTGGCCGAGACCACTAAGGAAGAGATGTCCGAGATGATGGTTGGACGAAAAGTAAACCTGACCATCGAGAAGAAGGACGCGGAGCCGAAGGAAGTGGTGCTGGAGGTGTCCGGCGTCTCGGTGGAATCCAGGCAGGAGGGCCATACCAAGAAGCTGGTCAATGACGTAAGCTTTGAGGTTCGCAAAGGCGAGATCGTCTGCATTGCCGGAATTGACGGCAACGGACAGACGGAGCTGGTGCAGGCCATCACGGGACTGGAACATATGAGCCACGGAACCGTGAAGATCAACGGGGAGGACGTGACCAGGCGTTCCATCCGTTACAAGAATACCCACGGACTGTCCCATATTCCGGAGGACCGCCATAAACACGGGCTGGTGCTCGACTATAATCTGGCTTACAACTTAGTACTTCAGCAGTATTTTGAGAAGGATTTCCAGCATGGAGGCTTTTTGAACAATACGGCGATCTATGATTATGCAAACCAGCTGATCGAAAATTATGATATCCGAAGCGGCGAGGGCGCGGACACGGTG
Organism: Bacteroides thetaiotaomicron; assembly: GCA_034142505.1. Taxonomy (GTDB): domain Bacteria; phylum Bacillota; class Clostridia; order Lachnospirales; family Lachnospiraceae; genus Hungatella_A. The sequence continues at coordinate 12,942 of JAWZDV010000079.1, read as the reverse complement.
GTGCGGAGTATGTCGGGAGGAAACCAGCAGAAGGCCATTGTGGCAAGGGAGATCTCGAAGAACCCGGACATTTTGCTGGCGGTACAGCCCACCCGCGGACTGGATGTGGGAGCCATTGAGTACATCCACAAGGAACTGGTGAAGCAGAGGGACGCCGGCGCGGCCATCCTGCTGGTATCGCTGGAACTTGATGAGGTGATGAATTTAAGCGATAGAATCCTGGTGATTTTTGAGGGATCGATTGTAGCGGAGCTGGACCCGAAGACCGTGACAGTACAGGAACTGGGTCTTTATATGGCTGGTTCCAGGAAAGAAGGTGACGCAGATGAAAAATAAAAAGAAACGAAGTTATGTTGGAATTCTTTCTTCGGTATTTGCCATTGTGATCGGCCTTCTGGTGGGTCTTGTGGTGCTGTTTCTATGTAATCCGTCCCAGGCGCTGCCGGGGTTCGGGACCATCCTGACAGGGGCGCTGACTCATGGGATGAAGGGGATCGGTCAGGTGTTCTACTATGCGACGCCGATCATTCTCACCGGTCTTTCCGTGGGCTTTGCATTTAAGACTGGATTATTCAATATCGGAACGCCGGGACAGTTCCTGGTGGGCGGCTTTGGGGCCGTGTATGTGGGAATCCTGTGGACGAACCTGGGAAGAGGGCAGTGGGTGGCGGCTTTGCTTGCCAGCATTCTCTTTGGAGCGCTGTGGGGACTGATTCCCGGACTTTTGAAGGCTTATTTTAATGTAAATGAAGTGATTGCATCAATTATGATGAACTATATCGGCTTATATCTGGTGAACTGGACGGTGAAGAGCTACAAGCCGCTGTTTAACAATCTGAGAAATGAATCCAAGAACGTGGCGGCGAACGCGGTGATTCCCAAGATGGGGATGGATAAGCTGTTCCCGGGGTCCAGCGTCAATGGGGGGATTATCATTGCGATTATCGTGGTGATCATCATCTATATTGTGCTGAATAAGACGACCTTTGGATATGAGCTAAAGGCGGTTGGGTTCAATAAGGATGCCAGCAAGTATGCCGGAATCAATGAAAAGAGAAGCATTATCATGTCCATGATGATCGCAGGCGCGATTGCAGGTTTGGCAGGCGGACTGCTGTATCTGGCGGGAACCGGGAAACATATTGAGGTGAAGGACGTACTGGGATCAGAAGGATTTACAGGTATTTCCGTGGCGCTTTTAGGACTCAGCCACCCCATTGGCGTACTGTTCTCCGGTATCTTTATCGCCTACCTGACGGCAGGAGGATTCTATCTCCAGCTGTTTGAGTTCTCCACGGAGATTATCGATATTATTGTGGCGGTGATTATCTACTTCAGTGCATTTGCTTTGATTGTGAAGTCCATGATCGGGAAATTCCAGAAAAAGAAAGATGGGGGGAATGAGACATGAGTGTAATCTACTTTATTTTCCAGCAGACCCTGCTGTTTACCATTCCTCTGTTGATTGTGGCTTTGGGCGGGATGTTTTCGGAGCGGAGTGGTGTGGTCAATATCGCGCTCGAGGGAATCATGACCATGGGTGCCTTTACCGGTGTGCTGTTCCTCAATATGACCGGCGGGAAGCTGTCGGGGCAGCTGCATCTGCTTCTGGCGATTGTGATTGCGATGGCTACCGGCGGGGTATTTGCGCTGTTCCACGCTTACGCGGCGATTAACATGAAGGCGGACCAGGTGATCAGCGGTACGGCGCTCAATATGTTTGCGCCGGCGTTTGCCATCTTCGTGGCCCGAGTGATTCAGGGCGTGCAGCAGATTCAGTTTACCAATACGTTCCGGTTTGAGTCGGTTCCGGTTCTGGGGAAGATTCCGGTGATTGGACCGATGCTGTTTCAGAACGCCTATATTACGACTTATATCGGGATCGCCATTCTGGTGATTTCGGCGGTGGTGCTTTATAAGACCAGATTTGGGCTCCGGCTCCGGTCCTGCGGGGAGCATCCACAGGCGGCGGATGCGGCCGGTATTAACGTGTACCGGATGCAGTATGCCGGTGTTGTGATCTCCGGGGCGCTGGCTGGGCTGGGAGGACTGGTGTTTGTGGTTCCGACCTCCACCAACTTTAACGCGACCGTATCCGGGTATGGATTCCTGGCGCTGGCGGTGCTGATCTTTGGCCAGTGGAAGCCGGTGAAGATTTTGTATGCGTCCCTGTTCTTTGGACTGATGAAGGCGGTGGCTTCGGCCTATTCCGGAATTCCGTTCCTGGCAGGGCTTGGGATACCCAGTTATTTCTACAAGATGGTGCCGTATATCGCCACTCTTGTGGTGCTGATATTCACGTCTAAGAATTCCCAGGCGCCCCGGGCGTCCGGCGTTCCTTATGACAAAGGACAGCGTTGATGTTTACGGTGATCAAGCACCCCGCCACAAGTGGCGGGGTGCTTTTTCGTACAGAAACGAAAATGGATATACACGAAAGGAACAAATGAGAAACGATAAAAACCATAGGAGAATTAATTATGGAGAAAAATAGCCGGCATACAAAAGGGATTGGAATTAATGGAAAACTGATTGGTTTTCTGCTGCCTACGATTATTTTAGTGTTTGCCCTTCTTTTGGCAGTGATTTATACCAGTACAACGCGGATTGTCATGTCAAAGAGCGAGGAGCTTTTGCAGAGCAATTCTGAAACTGTGGTCCGCAGTGTGGAGTCATGGATGAACGAGGTGCTTGCCGCCCTGAATACGGAGAAGGACGCCATGGAATTCTTCCAGGCAGGAAGAAATCTGGAACTGGAATACATTAAGCATACGGCGGGAAAGTACGACGCGTTTCCGTCCGGAATCTATATTGGAACTGTTGACGGAGCTTTGGTGCATTCCAGTTTCGTTCCGGGACCAGAATATAGTTTTTTTGAAAAATCCTGGTATCAGGATGGTTTGAAATCTCCGAATTTTGTATTTGGCGATGTCTATCTGGATGAGAATACCCAAGGCTATGTGGTGGGGGCCTCATCACTGATCAAGGATCGGAATGGAAACCCACGGGGAGTGGCGGCCGCTGATATTTATCTGGATGCTATTTCCTCGATTGTCAAGGAAGTGAAACTGGAACAGACCGGCAGCATGTTTCTTGTGGAAAAGAATACGGATATGATTATCGGCCACAAGGATGACGCCCTTTTAGGAACTGTGCTGTCGGAACAAAAGGCGCCTATCTATCCGTTTGTCTCTAAGCTGATTCAAGGTGAAAAGAAAGGGCTTCAGACCTTTCAGGATGCCGGCGGCGATGACATGTACCTGTATCTCAGCGATATTCCGGACAGCACGTGGGCGGCGGTGGCTTATGTCCCGCGCAGTGAAATTATGGCTTCGGTGCGGTCGCTGGTGACGAATCTGGTGACGATTTTTGTGATTTCCGTGCTGGCTCTGTTTTTTATGATTCTGATTCTGATCCGTGGTATCGTGATCAAGCCGGTGCGGGAGTTCAGCTTTGTCGCCAGTCAGATTGCGGATGGAAAATTGGACCAGTCGATCAAGTTTTCATCGAGGGATGAATTCGGGGAATTGGCGCAAAATTTCAATAAAACGGTAAGCCGTCTGCGCGATTACGTCAATTATATTGATGAAATCAGCAAGGTGCTGGACCAGGTGGCGGCCGGTGATCTGATGTTTGAACTGACTTATGATTACGCGGGAGAGTTTGAGAAAATTAAGAACTCACTGGAATATATCTCCACGTCTCTCAACCAGACCCTGGGTCAGATTGGAGAGGCGGCGGATCAGGTGGCGGCGGGATCGGAACAGGTATCAAGCGGGGCCCAGGCCCTTTCCCAGGGGGCCACGGAGCAGGCGAGCGCCGTGGAGGAGCTTGCGGCTACCATCAATGAAATTTCCAACCAGGTGAGCGACAACGCGGGAAGCGCCAGGGAAGCCAATGAGAAGATGGAGGTTCTGGGGCAGGAGATCGGGCAGAGCAACAGTCAGATGCAGCAGATGATCGCGGCTATGAGGGAGATCAGTGACAGCTCCGGGCAGATCGAGGCAATCATCAAGACGATTGAAGACATCTCCTTCCAAACGAATCTTTTGGCTTTGAACGCCGCGGTGGAGGCGGCCAGGGCCGGAGCAGCAGGCAAGGGATTTGCGGTAGTGGCCGATGAGGTCCGCAATCTGGCTTCCAAGAGCGCGGAGGCGGCGAAGAATACGACCTCCCTGATTCAAAGCTCGATTGACGCGGTGAAACGCGGAACGAAGCTGGCGGATGAGACGGCCCAGTCACTGGAGGCGGTGGTTTCCGAGGCAAGATCCGTGGTTCAGGTGGTGGAGAAGATATCGGAGGCGTCAAAACAGCAGGCGGATTCCATTGTCCAGGTAACCCAGGGGGTGGACCAGATTGCCAGCGTGGTGCAGACGAACTCCGCAACCGCCGAGGAGAGCGCGGCGGCCAGCGAGGAATTGTCTGGCCAGGCCCATGTGATGAAGGAATTGGTGGGGCAGTTCCGTCTGAGACATTCGATGGAAGAAATGAGCTAACTTACTGTGCCGGATCAAACTGGTATCCAACACCCCATACAGTCTTGATATGTACCGGCTGGGCCGGCTGATCTTCTATTTTGTTGCGCAGACGCCGGATGTACACCATAATCGTATTGTCATCGATAAACCGGTCATTCCAGATTTGCTGGTAGAGCTGCTCCTTGGTAAATACCTGGCTGGGATGCTCTGCAAAGAAACGGAACAGAGCGAATTCCCTGGCAGTCAGCGGGATCAGCTCTCCGTTTTTGAAGGCCTGCATGGTATTGAGAGACAGCAGAAACTTACCGGCTTTTATTTCGGAGACAGGAGCAGTATTATAAACACTGCTGCGGCGCACGATTGCTTTAATTTTTGAAATTAGGATTGCCGCGCTGAATGGCTTTGTCAAATAGTCATCAGCGCCCAGTCCCAGTCCCAGAACCTTGTGGTATTCCTCTCCCCTGCCACTTAAAATGATGACAGGGGTCAGAATTTTGCGGTTCCGCAGAGAGGACAGAAATTCAAACCCATCCATGTCAGGCAGGCCAAGGTCCAACAGGATTAAATCGTAGACGGCAGAGGAGAGCGCCGCATCTGCCTCGGAGGCAGAGCCGCAGCAAGTGACCTGGATGTTCTCACGCTCTAAAATGGCACGGACGGAGCGTTGAATGGCTTTTTCATCATCAATCAGTAAAATATGCAGAAATAACATGGCAACCTCTCTTATCTGTTTCAATTTATAACCAGTATATCGGAAAGAGAGAGGGAATGCAAGACAGAAAGAGGGAAGTATGGGAAAGAAAAGACAGGCGGCCAGAATGATAGTCTGGCTATTTGTGGGAACGGCTTTTTTGCTGGTTTTCTTTTTCTTCATCTATGATTATTTCCAGGAATCCTTAATGAAACAGGAAAAGGACAAGATCATCCTGCTGACGGAAACCGCGTCAGGCAGCCTGGAGACGTATTTTGAGGATAAGCAGAGAGTACTGGACTATTATTTTGATGCGGGGAGCCTGTCCCTTGAGACGAAATCAGAACAGGAAAGGCATGAGCTGCTTCAGACCATGGCAGAGCGATTTCCGGACCGGCAAAAGGCGTATTTGACCGATCTTTTTTATGTTACGGCAAACGAGGCGGAGCAGGGGGATATGGATGATATTTTCCAAAGCCAGGAAAGAAAAAAACTTGTGATGGGGCGGATCTTGGAGCAGGAAAGGACAAAGCTTGCGGGCTGGGTGCTGACGGATGGTGGATATGAGATTTATTTACTGAAACCTATCATGACGGAGGGGACGGCTGAAGGATATGTTGTGGCAGGAATTGATTTAAATGTTGTCTACCGGGAGGTTTTGGAGCCGGTACAGCTGGGGGCGCGGGGATACTGTAATCTGAAGGATTCAAAAGGATTTATTTTGATGCATCCTGCAAAAGGAGAGATCGGAGTAGATTCGCTGAAAGGGAGAATTGAGAAGAACCCGGAGCTGGATGCCGCCGGGATTGACCGGCTGGTGTCAAACCAGCTGTCGGGTAAGTCAGGCTGTGATATTGTAAATTCATACTGGTGGGAGGAGGAGGACAACAAAGTCCAGGTAAAGAAGATGATTGCGTATACACCGGCCTGGATTGACGGTGAAAACTTTCCTGTCAGCCTGGTCGTCTCCTATGATGAACTATGGGAGCCGGTGAAAAGGCTGGTGTTTTATCTGATTGGAGCCGGTACGATGATTCTTCTGCTCGCAGGAACTGTCATTTACCGGATCGGCAGAGAAAGTAAGCAGATGGCTCTGTTAAAAACAGAGCTTGAGTATGAGAGGGAACTGAGGCAGGCAAGAGAGGAACTGGAAAGGCACCAGGAAAAGACACAGCAGTATGACCGGCTTCAGACCATGGGAGTTCTGACAGGTACCATTGCCCATGAGTTTAACAATCTGATGACCCCTGTCATGCTATACTGTGACCTGTTAAGTGATGACCGGGGAAGGAGTGACCAGGATTTTAGGGAGGATTTGGAGGAGATCAGAAATTCTGCCAAGCGGTGCAAAGAACTGGCCGGGCAGCTCTTGAGTTTTGGACGGCAGGAGAGGGAGGAGTACAGAAGTACGTGCTATGATGCGGTCTCTGCCGCCAAAAGCAGTTTGAAAATGGTGCGCAGGCTGCTGCCTGAGAATATTACTCTGGTGGAGGAAGTGGAAGATGGGCCGGTATTTTTATTCGGGAACGGAGGAGCGCTGAATCAAATGATCCTGAACCTCTGTACCAATGCATTTTATGCTATGAGGGAGGGGAAGGGGACGCTGACTGTCCGCTTTTTTGTGGAGGAGAATGCAGGCGTTTCCAATGCGGTCCTGGTTGTATCGGATACCGGATGCGGGATTCCGAAGGAAGAGCTTCCTTATATTTATGACACCTTTTATACGACGAAACCAGAGGGGGAGGGAACGGGACTGGGGCTTAGTGTCGTACAGCGCCTGACCGGGAAACATGGCGGTAAGATCCAGGTGGAAAGTGAACCAGGGCAGGGGACCAGTTTCCGTCTTATCTTTCCTGTTTATAAAAAACCGGTGGAGACGCTTGAAGAGGATCATCTGAATTTATGGATACAGAATCCAAAATCCGTGATTCTCGTGGATGACCGCAGGGAGGTTACACGTGCAATGGAAAAAGGGCTCCAAAATCTTGGCTGGGAGGTGAGGGGATACACCTGGGCGCCTGCCGCCTATGAAGCGATGAAGCAGTGTGAGTTCCAATTTGATATTCTGCTGACAGATGCCAGCATGCCGGAACTGGACGGACTGGAACTATGCCGTTTGGTTACAAGTAAAAACCCTGCTCTGATGAAGATTATGATGACAGGATATACCGACCACGAACTGGAAACGGCAATGGAGGAAGGCATTGTGGATGCTGTTTTGACAAAACCGGTATCGATTGACGATTTGGTCAGAGCGCTGTACCGGACGGAGCAGAAAAATAGGATGGAAGGTAAGATCCTATAGCCAAATCTGACTTAAAATTAAGAATTCAGTCAGGAGATAGAAAGTTCTTTCCTGTATAATGAAATTGTTAAAATAATAACAGTTACGAAGGAATCAGGAGGAGAACATGAGGAAAACAGCAGCGGCTTTGCTGAGTGCGGTTATGGTATTTTCTCTGGCGGCGTGCGGCAGCCAGGAGACAGGCAAGAACCAGACCGTAACAGAGACAGTGACGGAGACTGAGCAAAAAGAAACGGAAGCAAGTTCACAGGAAAACAAGGAGGGTGGTTTTACACCTGGCACCTATGAGGGGACGGCCAAGGGCTTTGGAGGAGAGATTAAGGCCAAGGTTGTGCTTTCGGCCGATAAGATCGAGTCTATTGAAGTGACAGGAGACAGTGAAACCGAGGGAATCGGAACGATTGCTTTGGAAAACCTGCCGGAAGTTATGATGGAAAGTCAGACCCCTTATGTTGATGCGGTGTCCAGCGCGACAGTGACCAGTAATGCGGTAATACAGGCAGTGGCTTCAGCCTTGGAAAAGGCCGGAGCGGATCTGAATGCCTTAAAGAGCAAAAAAGGCTCAGAGAATACGGCTGCTAAAACAGAGGAAACCGTAGAGACAGACCTGATTATTGTAGGTGCAGGGGGAGCCGGTATGACGGCTGCGATTACGGCCAAGCAGGAAGGCCTTGAGGTGGTATTAGTAGAAAAGATGCCTATGGTGGGCGGTAATACCTTAAAAGCCACCGGAGGCATGAATGCTGCTGAAACATCGGTACAGAAGAAGCTGGGAATTGAAGATTCTGTAGAAACCTTTGTGGAGGATACCATGAAGGGCGGCTATGAGAAGAACAACAGGGAACTGGTAACCGTGATGGCGGAAAAATCCGGCGAAGCAATCGACTGGCTGGCTTCGATCGGAGCGCCTCTTTCTGAGGTTTCCTTCTCCGGAGGGGCAACCAATAAGCGGATTCACAGACCGGAGGGCGGTGCCGGAGTGGGTGCTTATCTGGTGAACGCATTTAAAGAGAATGTGGACCAGCTTGGCATTCCGGTTTACCTGGATACTAAGGCGACAGAGCTGATTGTGGAGAACGGGGCAGTGACCGGTGTGAAGGCTGAGGGAAAGGATAAGGTTTATACCTTCCGCGGAAAGGCAGTGATTCTTGCCACAGGAGGGTTTGGAGCGAATGAAGAACTCTATGCCAAGTACAGACCGGACTTAAAGGGGTATGTTACCACCAATACACCAGGAGCTACAGGGGACGGAATCGTCATGGCAGAGGCCGCAGGCGCCAATCTGGTGGACATCGACCAGATCCAGACGCACCCCACAGTAGAGCAGAGTACCAGTATTATGATTACGGAATCTGTGCGGGGCGGCGGCGCGATTCTTGTCAATAAATCCGGAAAACGGTTTACCAATGAAATGCAGACCCGTGATGTAGTATCCAAGGCAATTGTGGAGCAGGAGGACAGTTTCAGCTATATTATCTTTGACCAGAATCTGAGAGACAATCTGAGCGCTATCGAAAAGTATGTAGAGAACAATATTGTAGTGCAGGCGGATACGATAGAAGGGCTGGCAGAGCAGATCCAGGTGGACCCGGCTGCCTTAAGCCAGACGCTGGAAGTATGGAACACAGCTGTTGCCAGCAAAAAGGATGCGGAATTTAACCGTGAGACCGGTATGGATGCCGATCTTACAAAAGCGCCTTACTATGCAGTGAAGGTTGCTCCAGGCGTGCATCACACGATGGGCGGAGTGGAAATCAACACCAGCGCCCAGGTAATCAGCACACAAGGAGAGGCAATTCCCGGATTGTTTGCAGCTGGTGAAATCACCGGAGGGGTACACGGCGGAAACAGAATCGGCGGAAATGCAGTGGCGGATATCGTGGTATTTGGCCGTATTGCCGGAAATTCGGCAGTGGAGTATTGTAAATAAAATATGGTAAATAAAAACTAAAAAACCGGACTGGCAGGCAAACAACCTGTTAGTCCGGTTTTTGTGTTGTGTGTCCCAGGCTGTGACCAGAAATTGCTGCATAAAAAAATCGAATTGAGAAAAAATAGAAACAATGGCTCTTGACATTGGGAGAGCGTTAGTCTATAATCAAAATACCTACATGGGGTATATGAAAGACAATAAAATGATATAACAGGAGAATAAGGCGAAAGGAGAGACCAGTTATGACGACGGAGATTTATCATATAGAAGGAATGTCATGTGCGGCCTGCAGCAGTGCGGTGGAGCGGGTGACAAGGAAACTGGACGGGGTGGAGCAAAGCGATGTGAATTTGACTACCAACCGGATGACCATCACCTATGATGAGACGAAGGTGAATCAGGGGATGATCGAGGATAAGGTGAAGAGGGCCGGATTTGAGGCATCTCTGCTGGTGGAGAACGAGGATGGCAGGAAGCAGGAGGAGGAAGCCTCCGCCCATCAGGAGGAACTGCTTCACGTGGCGAAGAGGAGGCTGATTGTGGCGGTCTGTTTTGCGGTGCCGCTGCTCTACATTTCCATGGGGCATATGCTGCCGTTTACGCTGCCATTGCCGGCATTTCTGGATATGAACCGGAATCCGCTCAACTTCTCCATAGCGCAGCTGGTTTTGACGGTGCCGGTGCTGATCTGCGGACAGAAGTTCTATCTGGTGGGAATCCGTGCGTTGTTTAAGGGGAACCCCAATATGGACTCCCTGGTAGCCATAGGAACGGGAAGTGCGTTCCTGTACAGCCTGTTTATGACGTTTACTGTGCCGGGGAATCCGATGAATGCCCATCATCTGTATTACGAGTCGGCGGCGGTTGTGGTGACGCTTGTCATGCTTGGAAAGTACATGGAGAGCCGGAGCAAGGGGAAGACCTCCGAGGCTATCCGCAAGCTGATGGAGCTGGCGCCGGATACGGCGGTGCTGTTTGAGGATGGTGTGGAGAGAGAGGTGGAGACGGCTGCGGTGAGAAAAGGGCAGCATCTGCTGATCAAGCCGGGAAGCCGGATTCCGCTGGATGGGATTGTGGTGAGCGGCAGCAGCAGCGTAGACGAATCCATGCTTACCGGGGAGAGTATTCCGGTGGAGAAGCAGGCGGGGGATACGCTGATTGGCGGAAGTATGAATTATAATGGCGCTATGGAACTGGAGGTGACCAGAACCGGAGCGGAGACGACGCTGTCGAAGATTATCAAGCTGATTGAGGATGCCCAGGGGAAGAAAGCGCCGATCTCCAAATTGGCGGATCAGGTGGCCGGAATCTTTGTCCCGACAGTTATGGGAATCGCGCTGGCAGCGGCGCTGCTGTGGTGGATCTTTGGCGGGCAGGAGATATCCTTTGTGCTGACCATCTTTGTGTCGGTGCTGGTGATTGCCTGTCCCTGCGCGCTGGGACTGGCGACGCCGACAGCGATTATGGTTGGCACCGGCGTTGGCGCCAGCCATGGAATCCTGATTAAGAGCGGGGAGGCCCTGGAGCTGTCCCACAAGGTGGATGCCATTGTTTTGGATAAGACAGGGACGATCACGGAAGGGAAGCCGACGGTGACGGATGTGGTGTCGGTGGATTCGGAGTATACGGAGGACCACCTGCTTTATCTGGCGGGAAGCTGTGAGCAGATGTCGGAGCATCCGCTGGGCGAGGCCATCGTGGAGGCGGCGAGAAAGAAGCGGTCGGAACTGAAGCGGCCGGAAGCATTTCAGAGTATCACAGGCGCTGGGATTGAGGCGGTGCTGGACGGAAAGAAGATCGCGGTGGGGAACCGGAAGCTGCTGGAGGAAATGAAAGCGGGGATTGGGGAGAAGACCCTGAATCAGGCTCTGGCTTTCGCCAATCAGGGAAAGACGCCGATGTTCGTGGTGGTTGACGGTGTGCTGAAGGGAATGATCTGCGTGGCGGATACCATCAAGGAGACCAGCGTCACGGCGGTGGACCAGATGAAGAGCCTGGGGCTGGAGGTGTATATGCTGACAGGCGATAACCGGCAGACCGCGGAGTATATCGGCAGGCAGGCCCATATTGACCATGTGATCGCGGAGGTTCTGCCGGAAGACAAGGCCAACGTTGTTTCCCGGTTGCAGAATGACGGAAAAACGGTTATGATGGTAGGAGATGGCATTAACGATGCCCCGGCGCTGGTTCAGGCGGATGTGGGAACCGCGATTGGGTCCGGCAGCGATATCGCGCTGGAGTCGGGAGATATCGTGTTGATGAAATCGGATTTGCAGGATGTGTACCGGGCGGTGAAGCTGAGCAAGGCGACCATCCGCAATATTAAACAAAATCTGTTCTGGGCGTTTTTCTACAATTCATTGGGAATTCCGGTGGCGGCAGGTCTGCTGTACTTGTTTGGCGGTCCGCTGCTCAATCCGATGATTGCCGGATTTGCCATGTCGCTCAGTTCAGTCTGTGTGGTGAGCAATGCGCTTCGATTGAAGACCATTCACTTGGATTAAGGGTTATGCGTTCGTAAAGAGAGAGAGGGCATTGGCAGATGTGGTTACAATTGTGAGAAGACAGGGGGATAAGACATGATGGACGATGAGATGCAGATGGAGCTGGACTTAAACGTGGGAGTTGATGAGGATGCGGACGTGGAAACGTCTGCCGGCAGAGGGTGCTGCTGCAGCCAGCGGGAGAAGAAGAGGACCGGGAAGGAAGAACGGGATCTGCTGAACCGCTTGAGCAGGATCGAGGGACAGATCCGGGGGATCAAGTCGATGGTGGAGGATGACCGGTACTGTGTGGATATTCTGACGCAGGTGTCGGCGGTGCAAGCGGCGTTAAACAGCTTTAACAAGATGCTGCTGTCGAACCATATCAAGACCTGCGTGGTGGAGGATATTGAGAGAGGAAACACGGAAGTGGTGGATGAACTGTGCAGGACGATTCAGAAACTGATGAAGTAAATCGTTAGAAGAAAGAGGAGAATAGAAGATGACAACATTTAAATGTGAGGAAATGATGTGTGACCACTGCGTGGCCCGGATTGACGCGGCTCTGACGGAGGCGAAGCTGGATCATCAGGTGGACTTGGCTTCGAAGACCGTGACGGTGGAAGGCTGTGAGAGATGCGCGGCTAAGGCGGCGGAGATCCTGGATGATTTAGGCTTTACGCCGGAAGTGGTGTAGGGGAAAGAGAAGTAATGATAAGCAGTGATAAACAGTGATAAGAAAAACCCTCTTACTGATGATCAGCAAGAGGGTTTTTCTAAGCTCCCGGCCGGATTCGAACCGGCGACCTACGCATTACGAATGCGGCGCGCTACCAGCTGCGCTACGGAAGCATCCTTTAAAAAATGCCCTGGATATAAAATCCAAAGCATAAATGACCTATCCGAGAATCGAACTCGGGTTTCCGCCGTGAGAGGGCGGCGTCTTGACCGCTTGACCAATAGGCCTTAAGTAATCGAGGCGACAAGATTCGAACTTGCGGCCTCTGCGTCCCGAACGCAGCGCTCTACCAAACTGAGCCACGCCTCGATAC
>JAWZDV010000078.1:0-22540 GCA_034142505.1 Bacteroides thetaiotaomicron | reverse complement strand
GAGGTAATGGATGATTATCTGCATTCACTGTAACATATGTTTGACAAACCTACAAAAAAGTAAATGGTGTTAGTTTCACCTCCTTTGTCTTTATGCCGTCATAACATCATATTCGCACGAATACGTCAAAAAGACGCCCATTAATCTGAGCGCCCTTTTTACTCCTTACAAGATATCCAATTATAATTCATTAATAATTTCCGTTATTTCCATACCACACAAACGCTTCGCCGGTACATAAACAGCCATGCAGACCGCCCCCAAGACAAATAGAACAATCCCCAAAAGCGGAATAACAGGCACCCTCCATGCGGCGTAGGTGAAATGAGACGTAATGAGAACACTATAAATCCATCTGCTAATCAAAAGACCAATGACACAGCCTGTGAAACAACCCGCCGCAGCATAGGTAAATGCTTCCGCCACGATCATTTTGACAATCTGCCGCGCCTCCATTCCAACGGCCCGCATAGCTCCGTACTGCCTGGTTCTGGCGGAAACGCTCATGGAAATGCTGTTGATAATATTTAATAGGGTGACAAGAGCGATGATTGCTAAAAATCCATACACACACAATACAAATGCCCGGTAAGTACTGGTGGTGCGCTGGTCGCGTCTGTCTTGAAAGACAGCATTTCCATCCAGTATCCTGCTGACCGCGTTTACTTCCTCATCCGTGATATCGCCTGTTGTCTGCGCCATAAGAAGCGAATAATCCGACTCTCCGGTGATGCGGGCAAAGGTGCTGCCGGAAGTGATGAGGGTAATTTTGCCGTGAGTCAGTCCATCGCTGTTAAACGGGTCGCATTTGAGCAAACCTGCTATCTGAAGTTCTTCACCATTTACCCGGATCTTATCGCCGATTTTTAGGAAGCTGTCCTGGTCCCACGTGGCAAGTACATAACTGCTGTCCCCGTACACCTTTGAAATGCGGCTGCCTTTTTTGAGGAGTTTGTCTTTCGAAAGGCAGTCCAATTCAAATTCATCGAAAGAAATAAGATCAATTGTACCGTCAGGCACATCATCCCTGTCAAAGACTGCGGGAACGTCGAAGCTGCTTCTGCGTCCGTACACCCGCTTGATCCCATCCATGCCCCTGATGGTATCGAGCAGTCCGCTGTCTATGGAATTCTCATGGCTGCCGCTTAACATACTCAGATCGGCAGTGCTGGAGGATTGCGGCATAATATAACTCACAAAATCGATCAACACTCGAAAACTTAAAAACAACATGATGCTAAGTGCAAACGAACCGATCATGAGCGCTAAATTTTTCTTTGACGATACCGCATGTTGAACGCCAAGAGCCGTTTCGATTTGAAAGATGCGTGGCAAAACAGTGCGGCGCGGCTTTTTTACATGTTCCTGCTGCCCCTGGATCGCCGCAACCGGAGATACTTTCGCCGCCCGTTTTGCCGGAGCGCCCGCGGCGAGCAGCACCGTCACAACACCGATGACAATTCCACTCACAATTCCTGCCACACTGATTCCAAACATGGGAATTTCAGAAAATTCTCCGCCCACCAAAATGCGTAAAGCGGCGCATAACCCCCATGTAACTGCAATTCCAAGGATCACGCCTATGGGAACGGCGGTTTTGCACCAGTTAAGAGCTTCCAGCCTTACAAAACGGATAATCTGCTCTTTGCTCATCCCAATACAGCGCATCATTCCGAAAAAACTGGTCCTCTGCGCCACGTTGCTGTTCATACTGCTTGAAATCATCAGAACACCTGCCATCAATACCAGCACAAACAATACCGCCGCCGTCAAAAAAAGTCTCTGCGCCATCGCACTTTGAAACAGGGAGGAAAGGATCAGACCATCGTGTTTATGAAGCAGTCTTGCCTCCTCCATCCGAACGCCCATATCAGCCATGCTGAAAATCGCGGTTACCAGAAACACAGCAAATATAATGCACAGCCGCGTCATTCGGCTCTGGCGTCTCCGTACTTTTGCAGAGATGGGGATCAAACTTAGATAACTTTTCATTCCCGGCACCTCCCCAAGTCAGTCAGCACGCCGTCCGACACCTGCAATACCCGGTCCGCGGTTTGCGCAATCCTGTGGCTGTGGGTAATCATAAGAATCGTCTGCTCATATTTTTTAGACGCTTCTTTCAACAAGGCAATCACCTCGCTGCTGTTTCGCGTATCCAAATTCCCGGTAGGCTCGTCTGCCAGAATTAAGGCAGGACGCGTAATCAAAGCGCGCCCAATCGCTACCCGCTGCTGCTGTCCGCCGGATAACTGGCTCGGCAGATGACCTCGCCGCTCTTTCAGGTTCAGGACTGTTAACAGCTCCTCCAGATATCCTTTATCCGGCTTTTGATAATCAAGCAGCACCGGGAAAATGATATTTTGTTCCACGGTTAATTCAGGAATAAGATTAAACGCCTGAAAAATAAAGCCAATATTTCTCCGGCGGAAGATAGTCAGCCTGCGGTCATTCATAGCAAAAATATCTTTGCCGCCAATCATCACCTTACCGGACGTGGGCAAATCAAGAGCGCCTGTCATATTGAGAAGCGTGCTTTTACCGGAGCCGGATTCTCCAACAACAGCGACATACTCGCCCTTCGGCACAGAAAAGCTGACATCCTTCAAGGCTTGTACCGCGGCTTCGCCGCTGCCGTATGTTTTACAGATATGGTCAACTTCTAATAGGTTCATTGTCTAAACACCTCTTTTTCCTTTTGATAGCCCCAGTCTAACATCAAAATCCTACTCTCATATTACAATCAGCCAACAAGTTTGTAGGAATCAAAAAATTCATGGTGAACGAGCTTCCGACGCCTGTTTCACTTTCAACTTCAATCGTTCCTCCATGAATTTCCACTATCGCTTTCGTAAGCGGCAGCCCAAGACCAATCCCCTGCTTATCCTTAGAAAAACGGCTCCGGTAAAACCGTTTGAAAATATGATGTAAGTCCTCCGGGTGTATCCCACTGCCGTTGTCCCTCACAGTAATCTGTATAACAGAGGCAAAGGCCACCCACTCAATACTGATCGTACCTCCACTTTCCGTATGGTCCAAAGCATTTTTTACAAGATTGCTGACCGCTTCCACGATCCAGGTACGGTCACAGTACAGAGTAACCTCCCGGTCTCCCGATAAACGAATTTCCTTCCCCTCCTGTCCGGCACGGAACCGAAACAGATTTTTTACGCTTTCCACAAGTTCACACACCGGTTCAAACGACTTTTCCATCACAATCGTGCCGGCATCCAGCTTCGTCATCTTCAGAAGATTTTGTACCAATGTTTCGATCCGGTCAAGCTCCTGCTCCGAAAGAAGACTGAATTCCCTGACAGACGGAATGTCCTGTGCTTCGTCCTGGATCAGCCCGACATAAATATTGAGAGCGGAGAGCGGCGTTTTTAACTGGTGTGAGATATCGGAAATCGTGTTTTTTAAAAACAG
Organism: Bacteroides thetaiotaomicron; assembly: GCA_034142505.1. GTDB lineage: Bacteria > Bacillota > Clostridia > Lachnospirales > Lachnospiraceae > Hungatella_A. The sequence continues at coordinate 19,117 of JAWZDV010000078.1, read as the reverse complement.
CTTCGTGTTTTTTTCATTCTCGGCATGGGCATTCAGGATAGCCACTAAAGAGTTCACTTCATGAAACAGCCGGTATAGTTCTCCCTCGTCGCTGCAATCAATGGTGATATCCTTGTTGCCGGACAGATACTCCCTGATCTGCAGGATGGTATTTTCCATGATATGATGCTCTTCCTGAAAATACCGGTAACAAAGCATCATCATCACGCTTCCCATAACCAGGAAACAAACCAGGATAAAAACCGGGGCATACTTCACGTTCCATCCCACAAGCAATGTTGAAAACAGCGCAAAAAGTAATGTACTGGCCAGCATCCGGCGAAACAGCAATTTGATTTTACGATCTGTAAATACCTTCATTCTTCACCTCAATCCGACGTATTCCATTTGTACCCCAAGCCCCGTACCGTGATAATCCGTTTCGGCTCTCCGGGATTGTCCTCAATTTTTGTGCGGAGCCTGCGGATATATACCGTCAGAGAATTGTTGTCGATATAATTTTCGCTGCTGTCCCACAGCCGGTTTAATATTTGTTCCGCCGAAAGCACAAGATCGGGGTTTTCCATGAACAGACACAGCAGCTTATACTCGCTCGCTGTTAAATCAAGCCGCTTTCCGTCTTTATATACTTCCCCTTTCAACAACTGCACCTCGATATTATTCAATTTTCGTTCCGTTACCTCGTTAAAATTTTCACATCTCCGAAGCAGGGCGTTGATTCTTGATAAAAAGACTGCCAGCTTGAACGGTTTCGTTATATAATCGTCACCCCCAAGGTCAAGTCCCATAATCATGTCCGTTTCTTCGTCGGCGGCAGTCAGAAACATGACCGGCACCTTTGAGGTCCGGCGGATCTTCCGGCACAAGTCAAAGCCGGAACCGTCGGGAAGCAACACATCCAGAATTACCAGATGATAAGTTCCATTTTCCCAAAGTTTGTCCGCTTCTGATATGGTATGGGCGACATCCAGCTCATACCCCTGCTTTTTAACCGCAAAGGAAAGTCCGCCTGTTAAACCTAAATCATCTTCTACCAGCAAAAATCGTTTCATCTGTTTTTATCTTCCTTTCTCTTGGCGGTTACACAGCCTGCCAGCAGGCCTTTGGTCTCCCATATATTATAACACAAATTGCCAGTCTCTCCGGCAGTTTCATTATAACAGAAAAATCCTACCGGCACCTTACAGCCAGCCTGCAAATTTGTTGGAATTAACAATCAGCTTTCAGAAAAAAAGGCAGCTATGTCCATTCTAACATAACTGCCATTCTAATCTTTATGCTTTTGTAAAATCCTCTTCGATCACCTTCCAAGCCGCATCCACACTGTAATACTCCCTGATATACTCCTGGGTCTTATGGCACATGCTGCGGCATTCCTCCGGATTTTGGTATAACTCCACAACCGCATCCGCAAAATTCTGGGGAGTATCCTGTACCAGCATGACTTCCCCGGCGGCCGGGATTCCTTCGGCTCCAATGGAGGTGGTGACGATGGGTGCGCCATTGTAGAGAGCTTCAATGACTTTCCCCTTCACACCCGCGCCGTAACGCAGCGGAACCACCACAATCCGGCTGGTTCTGTAAAGCTCCGCCAGTTCTTCCTCACTGACGAACCCTTTCATCACAATCCCATTGCCCGGCTGCTCTAACGCCTTGATCTCATCTGTCACCTTGGAGCCGACCACGTAAAACGGCACGTCCAGTTTTTCCCGGATCAGCGGGTAGATCTCTCTGGCGAACCACAGCACGGCGTCGGCATTGGGCGGATGGGCAAAACCGCCGACAAACAGCAGTCCTTCCCTCTTTGCAAAGTCATCCTGGATATCATCCAAAAATTCCTCATACACATAAGCCACAATATCCTTCACCGGAATATCCTCATCCACCGCCTTGATGGCATCCCGCTCAATATAGGACGGGTAATAGGACATATCCGCCTTGTACATCAGCGACATTTCAATAGATTTCCAGTACTCCGCCGCCTGTCTTCTCTCCACATCCCCGGTCAGGGCATACTCCCTGCCCTCCCGCAGAAAATGCAGGTCATGTCCATAATAAATCACCTTAATATTCGTATTCTCTTTGATATAGTCAATATACTTAGTCGCAATATGAGGCCGGTTCAAATAGGCAAATGCAATGTCATCCCCGTGATCCTTCAGCCAGTCCCAGATTCTCACCTGGTACTCCTGCCCATACAGAATCTCAATGCCCATCTGCTGTAACTGGGTGGAGTACGGCTCCTCATGCAGAAAATTGTCTCCCAGGAATTTCACCACATAACCTTTCTTTAAAAACATTTTCAGATACTGGAACGTGGTCTTGGAGCCTGCATCCCTGTCATAAGTCGGCACATAGTGGTCAACAACCAGGATCATCTCCTTCCCCACACTCCGCTCACGGGCGCGGAACGGATCGGGATTTCCATTGTTCTCACACTGCTGTTCCAACTCCTTCGCCCACTTTTCCTTCAATTTCTTGCTGTTGGCGATCTGGTAACGCTTCAGGCCCGAGCCCTCCACATCCGTCCCATTGGAAATACCCTCAAAATGGATCACCTTAGAAAACGGCTGGTACACCACACGGTAACCGGCCCTGCGGACCTCAAAAGCCAGGTCCGAATCCTCGCAGTAAGCCGGAGCAAACCGGGTATCAAACCCGCCAATCTGCTTCCACAGTTCATTGGACAGCAAAATCGCCGCCCCCGAAATATAGTCCACATCTTTCACATAGTTATATTCCGGCTTATCCGGATCATCCAGCCGCCCGTAATTCCAGCCTGAACCGTCACTCCAGATGATACCGCCCGCCTCCTGCAGACGTCCGTCCGGGTACACCAGTTTGGAACCGACCATACCGATGGTGTCATCCGACTCAATTAAGTTTACCAGAGAGCTAAGCCACCCCTCTGTCACCTTAGTATCGTTATTTAAAAACATCACATACTTGCCCCTGGCAGACCTGGCCGCATTGTTGCAGTTGCGGAGAAATCCCTGGTTGATGCTGTTGCGGCAGATCACCAGTCCTTCCGCATAATCGCTTAAATGGGAGGTGGCGTCCGTAGACACATCGTCGGCAATCAGCACCTCATAGCTCACATCCTTCGTGTGCTCCAGGATGGATACCAGACAGGCATAGGTATAATGCACCTGATTGTATACCGGAATCACAATGGATACCATGGGGGCTTCCACCTTAGGAAAATGCAGTTTCCCGTGGAACTTATACTCCTCCCCAATATTGAAATCCCCATCCTTTAAATTCTTCCCCTCCTCCGAAGCGTACAGTTTCAGGGAACGGAACGGATGGAGTACATATTCTTTGAGATAAGAAAGCTTTTTCCTCTTTACCGACCCTTTCGGATACCGCTCATTAAACTTCTGGCCCAATTTTCTCCGAACCTTAAAGATCAGCGCCTCGTGGCCGTTTAAGTAGCTTAATGTCTTGCCCATCTCCCCAATCTCGGCCCGCAGATCCCGAATCATGATCTCTAGGTTAGTCACATGGTTGTTGGTCAGACGCTGAACCTCCTGCAGCTTCCGGATGTTTAAATCCTTTTCTTTCCCCTGCAGCTTCAACTGTTCCAGCCGTTCTTTCGTCCGTTCCAGTTCCCCGTCCACCTGGGCCAGCTCTTTTACCGTCTTAGTCTGAACCATGAAATTCTCCAGATAAATCCTCTGGTTCTCCCCGTGGACATACTCCTGAAAGCACTGCTCCATGGTCTGGTATCTCCCGGCCATCTCCGCATTGATGCCGAATTCCGCAAGAAAACTTTCTTTCGAATCATAATCCATCAGACTGTGATACTGCTGATAGAAGTAATATAACGTCCTATATTTCACAAACTGCACCGGAACCGGGAACTGGAACACCCACTCATAGTCCAGACAATACACCCCATCCGATGTCAGCATCATATTCTCAAACAGCCCGTCGATATTGGAGATCACATAAGCGTCGTCCTGAATGTCCTGAGCATCCCCCGCTCCGCCAAACACCTCCAAAAATTCAGGTGTCACCTGGAATGGTTTCACCCACTCCGGGTCCACATCAAACACCAGGTCCAGGGCTTCCCGGATCGCTTCCACCGGAGCGTCTCCCCCGCGGATCTCCTGCCCCAGCCTCTCAGACAGCGTCTCCCCCGTCAGATAAGGGAACCTGGCCCGGAACCGGTCCTCCTGGATCGCCGGCTCTACAAATTTCAAACCCCGGTACTGCTTTTCCAGCACGGGATAATGAGACGCAAAAGACCAGATATGGGGAGCGCCTTCGATGCTAAGGGCGGCTTTCTCCACATACCGGGTCCCATCCTCTTCCAATATGGTTGTCTTGATCTGAAACTGTTCCCGTCTCGTGCTGTTATACTTTACAAACTTAATCTGCACCATATGTTCTCCCTATCACTAAAAAGGAATTCGCAAAATTCTCAAACTGCCCATCCTCACAAACCGCGTCGTAAGCGGCTCCGATATCCAGCAGCAGATACTTGGGGTAATCGTAAGCGGTCAGCGTGTTGGTCAAATCCCCTTTTCCCGGCAGATATGACTGGGAATAGATGGAAATAGGCAGCCTGTAATCCGGCATCGGATAGTAAAACTCCAGTTCCTTCGCTCCCGCCATCAGCTTCTCCAGCGAATTTCTGGAAAAACTAATTTCGTCCCTCTGCGCCCCGGCCCAGTACTTCATGCCAAACTGATTGCAGGCCGCTACAATCAATTCTCCATCCGGTTTCAACAGCCGCTTAGCCGCCCTTAACTCCGCCTCAAACTCCGGCTTCAGCGAACCCACAAACACCACATAGTCAAAACTGCCCGCCGCCCCCGGTTGGTTGACATAATCTGTCAGCATCCCCTGGACATACGCAATATTATCCTCTTCCTGATGGCGCATCCGGTTCACCGCCAGATTGTCCTCAGACTCATCCAGCACCACCACCTTTGCCACTCTCCGGCTGTAAAGCCCGGTCATGGCTCCGTAATCAGACCCCACCTGCAAAAGCATCCCATCCTCCCGGAAAGGATACCACTCCAGCAGATTCTCCCTCATATCCGACAGCGCGTATAGATAGTCCAGCCTGCTGTGTTCCTTAAGGGCCTGCTTCCGATCCGCTCCATACCGCTCCAGCAAATCCATGATTTCCCTGCTGATATCACTCATCTGTTTCCATTCCTTTCCGATTGCCAACACTCATCCCGTCAATTTCCGCCTTATCCTGCATCTTTCCCGTCAATCACGATCCCAGGTTCCCGTTTAGCGATTGGCTTTAACATACTTTGCCTCAACCTCAGACTCCATATCATATACTCCAACCGTATTCTTGTTGGAAATCACGGTAATATTCGCCACGTCATACAGCCGGTGGTACACCACATGTTCCCCCTGCTCAAATCCGGTACAACTCATACTAAGCAGATATTCCCCGCCCTGCAGCGTCATTTTCTGGGTAAAGGACACCTCATATTCATCCCCGGCTTTCACAGGCTTGATCTCCGTTCCCTCAAACATGGTGTTGGTTCCGGTCAAATCCGTCCCCTTCTTATCCTTGATAGTGTAAGTAAAAATCGGAGACTGAATCTCTGTGTGGAACCGGATCTTCTCCCTGATGGTAAATGATTCCCCTTTGAGCAGCAGGTTTGTCAAATTCCCCCGCTCATCAAACAGTCCCAGGTCATAGATCTCAGCCCGCCCGTCCCCGTATTCCGTCCGGCTGGCGTTGATGGTCAGTTTGTCCTTCATCAGACCGGCCTCCGCTTTTCGGACCGGCTCCGCCTTCTTCCCGCCTTCGCCGGAAAAATCATTCATCTCCTCCAGCTCTTCGTTGAGGGCGTCCATCTGGTTCGCCAGAATCTTCTTGTACAAATCCACCATATGTCCCGCGCTTCCCTCCGCCACGAAGCTGCCGCGGTTCAATAAAACCACCTTGTCACAGTATTTGATAATACTTCCCATATCATGGGTCACCATCAGAATCGTGGTTCCCTTTTTGCGGATCTCATCCATCCTCCGGTAACACTTGGACTGGAAGAACACATCCCCCACAGAAAGCGCTTCGTCCACAATCAGAATCTCCGGCTCCACATTGATTGCCAGCGCAAAAGCCAGACGCACAAACATACCGCTGGAATACGTCTTCACCGGCTGATACACAAAATCCCCGATGTCCGCAAAATCCAGAATGTCCTGGAGCTTGCCGTCCATCTCCTTCTTGGAAAATCCCATCATGGTGCCGTTCATATAAATATTCTCAATTCCGGTATAATCCATATTAAACCCGGCCCCCAGCTCCAGCAAAGCCGAGATGGTCCCCGCCACCTCCACTTCCCCGGTGGTGGGAGACAATACGCCCGTGATGATCTTGAGAATCGTAGACTTCCCGGAACCATTGGTCCCGATAATGCCCACCGTTTCCCCCTTCCTCACATCAAAGGAAATACTGTTCAGCGCATAAAATTTTTTGTGATACTCTTTATGCAGCGGATGGAGGGATTCTTTCAGTCTGTCTATGGGTTTTTCGTACAACCGGTATATCTTTGTCACATCTCTTACGGAAATTGCATAATCCGTCTTCCTATCTTCCATAAACATCTCCTTACAGCACATCTGAGAAATGCGGTCTCAACTTTTTGAACACCTTAAGTCCGCACAAAAACAGCAGAATGGTCACCACCCAGAAATAGATCGTCAGCGTCGGCCTTCCCCAGAAAGCATCACCGGTCAGCATACTGTCCCGGTAGCCGGTGGTGATATAGTACACCGGATTAATCTTGAGTATCATATCCAGCCACGCCGGACGGCTTGGAAACATGGTCGGGTCCCACATAATCGGGGTCAGCCACATGCCAAACTGAAGAAAGATATTGACAATCTGCGCCATATCCTTAAAAAACACATTCACCGCACTGGTAAAATACACAACCGCCAGGGAAAAAATACTGGCCGCGAACGAGTAATACACAATCTGAATCCAGGAAAACTCCGGCATTCTCCCGTACAGCAAAAAGACTGCCAGCATGATAAACACAAAAATGATATGAACCATCAGGCAGGACAGCACCTTGATAATCGGCAGGATCTCCACCCGGAACACCACTTTTTTCACCAGATAATTATACTCCTGGAGGCAATTGGTCCCGCTGTTCATGGCCTCGCTCAAGTAAAACCACGGCACGATACCGGGAATCAGCCACAGCACGTAAGGGTAGCCCGGCACCGGCGGCGCGCTCTTAAAGCCCATCTGGAATACAAAGAAATAGATCAGCACCGTCACAATCGGCTGAATAAACATCCATATAATACCAAAATAAGAGCCGACAAACCGCTTCTTAAAATCCGCTTTTGCCAGATCCAGGATCAATTTTCTTTTTTTAATGATTTCTTTCATTAACGAAATCAAATAACTCATAGGTTTTCCTTCCTTTTCGATAAATTCGACGAAGTTCACCAAGATTCTATCACAAACCACGATATTTTTCCACTACAACCGAAATACGGCTTCTCTAAAGCCGCATACTGACAATACTGAACAGCCGCAGAATCACATAGCAGTCCGCCGCGCACATCAGGTAGAGAATGGTGCGGCTGCTGTTCTTTGTCAGCACCACGAGATCATTTTTCAGACTGAGCAGCAGCACCGGCAGAAATGGGAGGAAATATCTCCCCTGCACCCCGGTGATCACAGAAGAACTGACCGGCGTCCAGGCCAGCAGCATGGAAAACATCACCGCGCCGGCGCAGCCAAAGCAGACCAGCCAGATGAACGCCCGCTGTCCGTTTCCTATCTTAAGAGTTTCTCCCGGTTTTCGAAAGGATAAACCGAGAAGCCCGAGACTGAACATCATTACCATCAGATAAGGCACATCCAGCACCACATCCACATTGCCGAGATACGCACCGATCATGGTCAGATGATAGTACTCCGCCTGCCACAGAAATGTATTGTAAAACATCTTAAACAGCAGTTTCGGACTGGACAGCAGCTGTCCCAGACTGTATCCGGCTTCCTCCGCCCAGATCACATAGGTTTCCGACTCCGAGGTATAGACGGCGATGGTCTGGCTGTTGACCAGCGCCATGGCAATCACAAAAGCCGTCAGCACCGCAGCCGCCGACAGAATATAATTCCTCCAGCCGCCAAACTTGCGGACCGGAATCAGGAAACACAGCGCCATCAAAACGGCATAGACCATCTTGCACGGCCCCATCACCGCCACAACCGCCGCCAGCATCACAATATCCCGAACCTGCACCTTTTCTTTCTCATAGGCCAGGTCCAGACAGACCGCTGTAAAATAGAAGGCAAGTGCCAGAATCATCGCATCATAAGACATGGACCCTGTCAGATGCAGCGTCATCGGAAGAAGCGCCACGCCAAACAGCACTTCCTTTCCAAAGGGAAGCCGCCTCATAGCTAAAAAAGTTATTCCAACATAGAATAACAAATTAAATAGCCGCCCCAGATACGCCAGCCCCAGGCTGTTCATCCCTAAAAGTCTGGCCATGGTGATTCCCATCGCCTGAGGCACATAGGCGAGAGGCGTAGTGACGACAGGCGGATATGTGGACACTGCATAGGCCGGAGCCTGCTGTAAATCCGCTGGCAGCGACTCTGCTTCCTGCTTCCTTTCCCCAGGAACCTCCGCATGCCCAAACACCCCCAGCTCATGAATCGCCCGGTACGTATCCTCCGTCAGCGTCTGCCCCAAAACCGTGGCATCCGTCTCCTCCTGGTGAACCGCCACCAAAGTGTCCCCGTCCACCTCATATCGGTACTCCCCGTTCACATCCTCCAAAAACCAGTCTTCCGCCCGCACCAGCACATGGCCGGTCTTATAGTTGGCCGGTTTTCCCATGAGACGGCTGGACAGCTGATACGCACTGATATAATGGCTGACTTCATCCGGTGCGGAAAGAGGCGGCAGCACACACAGAAACAGACCGCCAAAGAACAATCCGGCCGGCACAAAGATATGCTCCAGCTTCCTTCCGCTGTAAAACAGATACCCCAGAACTCCTGCCCCCGCCAGACACACCACAAAAAGCACGCCATACCAGCCCATCAGCCAGGCATCTCCGCTTTCCATGGCGCCCGCCCGGGTATCCATAAAATGCTTCACTCCAAAAAACGCAAGCAGAAGAAACGTAACCACCGTCACTTTATTAAAAACAGCCCCTTGCTTCCAGACCGCCGCCAAATTCCCTCTCTTCGTATTAGGAATGATCTGATTCTGTTTCTTCGGAATCTTCAAGCTGTTCCTCTTCATGTTTCTTCTCCTCCAACGCCATCTGCTGCACCAGATCTTTCACCCTCGTCTCCAGCTGCGAGATATGGATGGTCATATAAAACACCTTTACAATCAGCAGAAAAATAGCAAACAGGAACAGGAAGTTGGCTGTGGAATAGATGCCCAGCATTCTGGCCGCCCAGTCCGCCACCGACGGGAAAATGCTGAATACCACCAGCACAAGGGCCAGCACAATCCAGAAAATGGCCGATTCAATCTGCACCTTTGCCTGACGGATTTTTCTCATCATCAGATACAATGTCATGAAGGACACCAGCACAAGGGCCACCCGAAGTGTTGTCGTCATCATTTCCCCTCAACTCCTTCCCGATTCCAATAACTTTGATTCATAGTACAGTGCCTTACCAGCCATAAGGGAAGACGCCTGTAACGTTTTCCCAGCCAGAAACCGGCATATTTACAGCCGCTGCTGTATACCAGGGACGGCACCAGCCAGATACGGCCTGATTTTACCAGGTAATCCGCGGTCTTCTTCACCAGCCGGATGCCCTCGCCCTCCGACGGAACATCCGCAAAAATCTCCGGGTGGTCCGCCTGGGACACAGCCAGGTCAAAATTACGGTGAAACTGCTGCCGTCCCGTCAAGTTATGGGAATGAACCACCTCAGCCTCTGCCGCGTAGGCAATTCCATACCCTGCCTTCACCGCTCCCGCCGCGTAAATCATATCTTCATTAAAGATCGTCTGAGTGACAAAACCGCCCTGTTTTACAAAGATATCTCTCCGGTAAGCACAGCACACATTGGAAGCCATATAGGTCTTGATGCCAAGCTCCGGCAGAGAAGCCAAAGTCTTGATCCTGCTTTCCCCCGGGTAGTTAAAGTCCCGGGTATACCGCTCAATCACCCGGCAGTCGGCAGCCGGAAGCTGTCTGGCATAAGCGACAGCCATCTCCTCCCCGCCATCTCCCATCCAGGACAAGGCCCCCACCAGTCTCTCAATCAGAAACTTGTCCTTGGGCACCGCGTCATCGGTGAGGAACACCATAATATCCCCGTCGGCATACCCGGCCCCCTGGTTTCTCGTTCCGCCGTGGTCAAATTCCTTCTTCGTTACATGGTGGACCTCCAGACCCGGGATTCCCTCATACCCGCTGTCATTCCAGTAGGATTTTTCCGTATTCATGATAATGATTTTCCCGATGGGATAGGTCTGCCGTTTCAGCATTTCCAAAAGTCCGCTGAATTTTCTTCCCGGCTTGTAGACCGGTATAATCACATCGACACGCTGTGACGCCGTCTTACTCATGTATCCTTCTCCATTCCTCTATGGCAGCCGCCCAATGCGCTGGCCACAAACAAAACCGCCATCAAGATCATCAATAACAGGTAACCTGCCGCCGCTCCCGGGATTCCTCCCATTTTCACCAGATACGGCGACACCGCGGCGGCAATGACCGCCATCACCACATAAATACCAAAGATCAGTTTCTGCCTCCGCAGAATCACCAGCACATAGTAATATAAATTGAGTACCGCGTAAAATCCGCCGCCTAGCACAATCCAGATAAACGGAATCTGATAAACAGTCAATTTCCCACGGTAAGTTTCCCCCAGAACTGTTTCCAAAATCCCCAGCACCGGCCGCCCGATGGCCCAGGTGGCTCCCACCGCCAGCACTGTCAGCCCGCTGATCACCAGCGTCAGCTTTTTCAGCATGTAGGTAAAATCCCCGTATCGCTTCTTCGTCCAATACTCCGTCAGATACGTGAGAAACGGCCGAATCACGAATCCCGCCGCCAGATTAATCACCGATGTAGGCATAAATATAATATTAAAATACCCGGACGCCGCATTGTTCATATAGGCGTCAATGGCATATTTTACTGCGGAAAACACATAAAAGTCAAGAAAGACCGACACAAACAGCAGCCCTGTGTTCCGAAACAGCGGTCTTAACTTCCCCCTGCCCCACTCATAAGCCACCGTTGGCAATTCCCGGAGCACGGGCACATCAAAGATCAGCACTCCCAGCACCTGGGCCGCCACCGCCACCGCGCAGGCGATCAGAAGGGAATTGTCTGCCACCGCCGGATTCGCCAGATAGTACCGGTGGGACACGGCCAGCGCCGTCAAAAATGTACTTACGGTCAAAATCACGCGGAAGGTATTGGACTTGCCGGTCAGATAGAGCCGGCCGTTCCGCTGAAACTCCGTCTCATAGACATCCGCAAAGCCATCCACCACCTTATAGCAGATTAAGAGAAACAGCACCGCCATCTCCCGCCCCGTATACCGGTTGTGGAAGACCAGCAGATACCCGCCCCCACAAAGCAGAGCAGCCCCGCAGGTCAGATACCGGTGATGTAAATATTCCCCAAACGAATACTCCCCGGTACCGTCCGTGATATGAAACGGCCGGATGCCAAAATAAGCCAGGATAAACATCTGCTGCCCCAGAGTACTGAAACCGAAGCCGAAAATCCCGCCTTCGTCCTCCCCGATGATCCGCATCACCAGAAAAGCCAGCACCATACTGGCAAACGCATAGCAGAAGCTTCCCGCCATATTCCAGAGCATATTCTGTTTTTCCCTGTTGCCGCCGGTCTGCAGCAGCGCACTCGTCAGTCTGTTCATGCCGTTTCCTTTGCCTGTATTTACTCTCTACCGGGACCTCTTCCGGAAATTTTGAATCAGCAGAATCGAGATCAGGATTCTTGCCATATAGCGCACCGCTACAGCCGGTTTCAGATAGCTTTCGCCGCCTGCCCGCTCCGTGATGATTACCGGCACCTCCGCCACCTTCGCACCCTGCTTCAACAGGTAGGATACCGTATCCGGCTCCGGCCCATAATTTAAGTTCAATGCAAATTCCTTAATCATCTCTTTGTTAAACATCCGCATCCCGGAAGTGGGGTCCGTCACCCTGACTCCCGTGGTCAGGCGGATGGCGCAGGCAATCAGCCGGCTGCCGATCATCCGCATACTATAATCCTTCGGCTTGTCCACGAAGCGGGAGCCGATGACTAAGTCATAGCCCTCCTCCATTTTCCGTCTCATTCCCTCAATATATTCCGGCCGGTGCTGTCCATCCCCGTCAAACTGGATGGCGCAGGAATATCCTTTCTGATAAGCATACTTCATTCCGGTCTGGAAACATCCCGCCAGCCCCAGATTCACCGGAAGATTGACCAGGTTATACCCGTTCTTCCGGCAGATGCCGGCCGTATTGTCCGTGGAGCCGTCATTTATCACCACATAATCCAGCTCCGGATGCTTCGTGATCAGTTCTTCCACCACCATCTCAATATTCTGTTCTTCATTGTAAGCCGGAATGATAACCAGTACTTTGTCCATACACGTTCTCCTGTCAAACGCTGCCTTTGTCTATTTACCAAGCCCCAGAATCACATCACAGATCTCGTCCACCACCTCCAGCGGCAGATCCGCATACAACGGCAGAGTCAGTACCTGCCTGGAAATCCGTTTCGCAACCGGGGTGTCATCCTCATGAAACCGGTCCTTATAACAGTCATAGGCATTGATACAGGGATAGAAATATTTTCTCGGATAAATATTCCTCTCGCCCAGCGCCTCAAAGACCTGATCCCGGTCCACCCGATATCCGTCAAATACCACCGGCATATAGGCATAATTATACTTCACTCTGGGATTCACTCTCGACAACTGAATCCCGGCAGTACTTCCAAGCCGCTCCCGGTACCGCTCCGCAAGCACTTTCCGCTTTCCAATCTCGTCCTCCACATGGCGCAGGTTGCAAAGCCCCATGGCCGCCTGAAACTCATTCATCTTCCCGTTGGCGCCCACGTACTCCACAGTCTCGTATCCGGTAATTCCAAAATTCTTCAGCTGATATAACAAATCCGCCATCCCCGGGTCCCTGAATGCCACAGCGCCGCCCTCAATACTGTGAAATACCTTCGTGGCGTGAAAACTGAACATGGAAGCGTCTCCAAATGCCCCCGTACCAACGCCGTCCAGTTCCTCGCCAAAGGTATGGGCTGCGTCATAAATCACCTTCAGATGATGACGGTCCGCAATCTCCTGAATCCGCTCCACATCGCATAAATTCCCATACACATGAACCGGCACAATCGCCGACGTTTTCTCCGTAATCAAGCGTTCCAGTTGATCCACATCCATCGTGTAGTCCTCCGGATTGATATCACAGAACACCGGCTCCAGCCCATTTCTCACAATGGCGTGGGTCGTGGACGCGAAGCTAAAGGGTGTCGTAATCACTTCCCCGGTCAGCCCCATGGCCTGAATCGCCAGTTCCAGCGCCAGATGCCCGTTGACAAACAGCTCCAGGCTGGAAACCTTTAAATAGGTTTTCAGTTCCTCCTTAAACTGCTCATGGTATGCCCCCATATTGGTCAGCCACGCACTCTCCCACAGCGGTTCCAGCATCTTCGTGTACTCTTCCAATGGCGGCAGTGACGAGCGCGTCACCAGGATCGGATTCTCATGCTTTTTCATCTGTTCTACCTTCTTTACTGTTCTACCTATTTTCCTGTCCCACTTACCTTCTTACTACCAACTATTCCCATCTATTTCATCACATATTCCTGATACCGGCGTGCAATATACTGAGGTTTCATCTCTCCCATCTCATCAATCGGCCTTCCCTCGAAGCACCGCAGATGGTTTCTAACCATATCATACCCCGCCGCGCAGGAAAATGCCACCCCGCCGGCAAATCTGGGATTACATTCCAGGAAACAGAACCCTTTCTCCGTCTCCAGGAACTCCATGTTCACACAGCCCTCCACACCGATGGCCCCGGCCATCTCCCGGCACTGTTTCTCCAGCCCCTCGTCACGGAACACATAAACCGAAGTCCCCGCGCCGTTTTGCGTGCGCAGCAGTTCTCGCCTCGGCAGACAGACCGTCCGCCCGGTTTCCGGCTCCCGCACCACATCCACCGTGACAACAGTTCCCTCTACCTTCGGCTGAACCAGATAATTCCCCGCCTCCGTCCCGCATTCCTCCAGCACGAAAGCCATCCTCTCCCGGCTCGCCACCATGCGAAGCCCCTGGCTGCTTCTCCCGTTGCAGGGCTTTACCACCACCGGATATTGAATCGTCTCCACATCGCACTCCGACAGCAATTGCCCCGGAATTGTCTCACAGATTCCTAACGGCTTTAAAAACTGTTCCATCTTATACTTATCACGGCACAGGCCGATGGCTTCCCGTCCGGAGATACATACCCGCGCGCCCAGCTCCCCATCTTCAAGCCCCGTCAGCACATCCACTTCCACATCCGTCAGCGGCACCACATAATCAACGTTCTGTTCTTCGCAGACCTGTCTGATAAATCCGGTATATTCCTCTTTACAAGTAGCATAAGGCGCCTTGTAAAACACTTCCACATCCTGAGAGTTCACCACCCACTGGCCCGGATAAATATCACATCCCACCACCCGGTATCCCTCTCTCTTATACGTCCGTATCACCGCGTCCGCGGAAAATGACCCAATCGCAGTCACAAGTATTGTCTTCAAAATTTATTACCTCCTGTGGCATCAACTGCCGTCTAACCTCTCCGTTTCCTCACCATCTCGCAGAGATACCGAAAACTCTCCATCCGAAACAGCCACGCCAGCCCGGCATACACCACAACACCGCACCCGATCTGTATAAGCAGCCTCAGCCATACATTCATCCCAGGCATCAGCGTCCCCACAAACCACACGGCCGCCCCCATCACCACCGACAGCGCTGCCGCAGGCATCACATCCATCCACTGATGGAAAATGCTGTATCCCAGCAGCTTCTTATTGGGCGCCGCGTTCACAAACGTACACAAAAAGTCCTGAAACGCTTTCAATCCCACCATCACTGTGACACTGTACTGCATGCCAATCACCAGCGCCAGCACGCTCAGAATCTTCTTTACGATCTCCAGCTTCAGGAAGATATCACTTCTCCCCACCGCGTTGATGGCCTGGAGATTCGTGATATGAATGGGCCAGAAACAGTAGGAAATACACATAATCCGAAGAAACGGCACGCAAATCAGCCACTGCTCTCCCAAAAGCGCCAGCACCAGATTATCCCCCACCGCAAACAGTCCAACCAGCATGGGCAGCACCGCAAAAGAACTCAGCTGAATTGCCCGCCGCACCATCTGCCGCACCTGGCTGATATCATCCTGTCTCGCCGAGAATGCAGGCAGCAGCACCGCCTGAATCGCCGCGCCTAAATTAGATGCAATCAGCTTCGGAAACTGCTCCCCCCGGTTATAACTTCCAAGCAATTCTTCATTATAAATCTTTCCGATCAAAAGTCCATAGAGATTATTAAAAATCGTGTCTAACAGGGAAGCACACAAAAGCTTCCAGCCAAAGGCGAACATCCCCTTCACCCGCTCCAGCGCAAAACAAAGCTTCGGCTTCCAGGACACCGTAAAAAACAGCACCAGCATCAGCGCAAAGTAATAGACCACCTGCTGCCCCACCATCGCCCAGACTCCAAAGCCCCGGTATGCCATAAGAATACTAAACGCACCCGATACCAGCGAAGCCGCCAGCGTGGAAAAAAACAGCCCCTTAAACTCCATATTCCGGGACACATAGGCTGTCTGTACCGAGATCACCGCCCCCGGAAACAGAACCACGGCCAGAACACGCACAATGGCTAAAAGTACCTCATTCCTGTAAA
Source organism: Bacteroides thetaiotaomicron (assembly GCA_034142505.1). GTDB lineage: Bacteria > Bacillota > Clostridia > Lachnospirales > Lachnospiraceae > Hungatella_A. The sequence continues at coordinate 3,189 of JAWZDV010000078.1, read as the reverse complement.
ACTCCGCTATGGAAGGAGCCGCCGCGTACAGCAGTCCATACATCACCAGCGCCACAAACAGGCTGAAATAACACACGGACGAAAAATCCGTACTGTCCGCCTGTTTCTTCTGGATCAGCGCCGTACTGAATCCATTCTGCACCACCACATTGGCAATGGTGATAAAAATCATGATGATGCCGACCACACCATACTCCGCCGGAGTCAGCAGACGGGCCAGGATAATTGCAATGACAAACTGTACCCCCTGGGCGCCTCCATTTTCCAGCAGCTTCCAAAACAGGCCTCCTATGACCTTACTTTTCATATCTGATTCTGCCACTTAACATGTCCTCACTATCCTGCGCGTTTCATCCCCGGTGAAAAAGGCGCTGCAGCCATTCATACAGCCACGGCATCCCGGTCTCCAGCCGGATGAAACATCTGGTTCTCGCATTCAGCTCCCGGTAAAACTCCCGGTACTCCTTTGCCAGAACGATATCATAATGTCTGGTATTCACCTGGGTCAGGAAATAAAGACGTTTCACCGCCCGTTCCACACTCTCCCGAAAACGGCCGCCGCTCTCCCGGTCAAATCCCCGGTACATCTCTTCCATCTGGTGAAAATACCTTCTCTGCTTTTCCTCATAATCGCCCTGTTTCATCATGGATGTCCAGGACACAGCTCCCCCGAGCCGGTATACACACATGGGCCTGTCCATATAAAAGCCATACCCTCTAGCCGCCGCCAAAAGCTGCAGAGGAATATCCGCGATGGGAGCATTCACATAGAACTCCGGCAATTCTCTCACCATCTCCGTCCGAAACAAAAGGGACGCAGTGGGATAACCGGAACGTTTGCCTATGATCTCCTCCGGACTTACGACCCGGTCCCCGCGGTAAGGGCGCATGGACCGCTCCGTGATGGCCCGCTCCAGCACTTCGACCTGCGCGCTGTGGAAGCATAGTGCGCAGTCCGGGTGGCTTTCCATATAATCCACCTGCAGCTGCAGCTTTTTCTCATCGGTCCAGTAGTCATCTCCCTCGCACATGGCGATATACCGCCCTGCCGCCCTGGGAAAATTGAAGGTTCCGCTGATATTGGTAAGCCCTTTCGAATACTGGTTTTCCGTCTGAATTATCGGTTTTATCACCTCCGGGTAACGCTTCGCGTACTCACTGATGATCTCCCCTGTCCTGTCTGTGGAAGCATCATCATGGATCAAAACTTCATAAGCGAAATCCGTCTCCTGTTTGAGAAAACCATCCAGCGCATCCCTGATAAAAGACTCCTGATTATAGGTAATGCAGCAGATACTTACCATGATTTCCTGTTTATTCCGATTCATGCTTTCTCCCACTTTTCCCTTAAAATCCTTACTTTTTTCTTGCCATTACCTTTCATTTTACAATAACAGCCATAAATTGTAAATCATATATAGCATTTTCCCCACAAATGTGGTAGATTAGCAAGGTAAGTATTTAATTAGGAGGAACTATCGATGAATAAGTCATTAAGATATTGTTTCGCCCTGCTTTTGACAGCAGTGATGCTGGCCGGCAATACGGTGACCGCCTATGCCGCTTCGGATTCCAATTCCGGACCGGGCGTGGCCTATCAGGAGCAGCCGCAAGACAATACCGCCAATACCGAAACGAACGCGCAGTCCGATACCGGTACTGCCGGACAGGATACAACAGCTGGTCAGAACACGACAGATAACCAGACTGCCGCCGAAGGAGGGGAAGCGCACAACGCCGAAGCCGCTGCCGATGTTGCAGAGGAAGCAGCCGCTGCAGCCGCCGAAGCCGCCGCCCAGGCCAACAATCCCATGAGCGTTCCAAACCGGGTTCCACATCTTCAGACTACGGTTCTACTGCAGAATGGACAGTGGTCAAGACCGTTTGTCAACGATGAAACCATTTACAACGATGGGACAACCTTTATCTCCATCTCAATTTTCCTGACAGAGATTATCGGCAATATCCACTACCGCGCCTATACATCTGCAGGCGGCTGGACTCCGTGGGCCATGAACGGCCAGCAGACCACCATCACGACACTGGAAGATTCCCAGTGGGCGCCGATTGAGGCCATTCAGGTCCGTTTCAGCGGGCCGGTACATAATGCCTACGATATCTATTACACAACCACGCTGACCGATGGCAAGTCAACCGACTGGGCAAAGAACAGCGACACCGCGGGAACCATGAACCAGGGACTGGCGCTGACCGGTTTCCGTCTGGCCTGCTTCTCCAAAGGAGACGCGTTCCCCTATTCCACAGCGAAACCATTAGTCTCCGCTCATGCCGACGGCATCCAGAACATTGACGGAGCGCTCCGCTACATCCATGGCGACGGCTCCAACTTTACCGGCTGGGCCTGGGATGACACGGACCGCTATTACTTCGTGGATTCCAATCCGGTGACCGGATGGCAGTATCTGGATGGTTACAAGTATTATTTTGCAGAAGACGGGAAACTGGTACAGGACTTAGAGCCGGTCATCGGCGCCAAGGGTCCGTATCACATTAAGATCAACAAAGAGATGAACTGTATGACCATCTATGTGCAGGATGGGGGTAACGGATTTATCATTCCATTAAAGACATTCCTGATTTCAACAGGAGACGACACCCCTCTTGGCACCTTCAAGACACCGGAGAAATACCGCTGGCGTCTGATGAACAGCGGCGTGTATGCACAGTATGCAACCCGGCTCGGAAGTGGATTATCCTTCCTGATGCATTCCATCATCTATGACCGTCCGGACACTTACACGGCATGGGCAAGTACTTACAATCACATGGGCGTTGCCCGCTCCGCCGGATGTATCCGCCTGTTGAGCCGCGATGCCAAATGGATCTATGACAATTGTCCGGTGGGCACCACCGTAACGGTATACAACGATTATACACCGGGACCTTATGAGCGTCCCGTGATTGCGGCGGAGATTCCGTTCGCACAGACCTGGGACCCGACGGATGTCAATGCGACACCGGAGGGAATTGCAGCCGCAACAGCGGCAATCATGGCTCAGGCACAATAAACAGTAACTTCATAATAGACCAAAAAGAAAACCGGCATGTTCCGGTTTTCTTTTTGGTTCTTTCTGAACTTTAAGTAGACGGGAAGGTAAGGGATGAAAGACGCGGGAGGTAAGGTGCATCCGTTCGTGAGTGGAATGGGGGTGGGGGAGGCGAACGCTG